>WQYX01000093.1 GCA_009781005.1 Polyangiaceae bacterium
GGACATCGCCGATGACAAGGGAACGCCCAAAGAAAGCTACGGCGTAAACGAAGATGCAGATCACGTGGTACGGTTGCCGGTGGTGCAACCGTGGGCAGGGGCTGGGTACGGGGCACAATTCATTCCGCGGCAGGGGATGGAGGTGCTGGTGGGGTTTTTGGAGCACCAGGGGGAGCGGCCCATCATCTTGGGGTGCATCTCGAGCGAAGAGAACATGCCGTCATGGAGTGGGGGCGAGAATGACTTCCAGAAAGTAGGGATCCACTCGCGCACGTGGCCGCCGGGAGATGCGAGTGCCTGGAGTGAGATCTCCATCGACGATCGCAAGGATGGGGAATTGATCTACGTGCAGGCGCAAAAGGACAAGACTGTCTACGTCAAGCACGATCGCACGGAGACGGTGGACAACGACGAGACCATCACCATCCACGGCAAGCGCACTGAAACGGTAGACAAGAACGAAAAAATCACGATCCATCAGAATCGGACAGAGCAGGTCGATTCTAACGAGACGATCTCCATAGGAGGCAACCGCACGGAGAGCGTTGGCCTGAATGAGACGATCTCCATCGGCATCAACCGCACGAAGAGCGTGGGGCTCATGGAGACGCTCAACGTTGGCATGCTGCAAACGGAGACGGTGGGCTTAGCCAACATCGACAACGTTGGCTTGGCGCGCATGAGCAACGTGGGCATCCTCTACAATCTCAACGTGGGATTGATCATGCAAACCATCGTGGGCCTGATCCAGAGCACCAACATTGGCCAGAACTACAAGCTCGATGCTGGCAATGAAATTAAAATGGTTACAGGCGCAACCTCATTCAAGGCGGCCAAGGATGGCACGATTGATCTGGTGGGTAAGAAGATCAATATCAAAACGGGAGGTGGTTCGATTGTGATCGAGGATGACGGAAAGATCACAATCACCGGAAAAGATGTCACAATGCTTTCCGGAGGCGGCAAGGTGCATATCGATGCCGGAGGTATCATCGAGATCAAGACCTCCGCCATGGTGAAGATCAATGCTTGATTTAAAATGGAGTCATTCACGATGAGTGGCCAGCCAGCAGCACGGGTAGGTGACATGCATACCTGCCCCATGTCATCGGGGTCAGTCCCACATGTGGGCGGGCCCATCTTGCCGCCGGGTGCACCCAAGGTGCTGATCGGCGGAAACTTTCCGGCGGCGCGCATCGGGGATTGGGCCACCTGCGTGGGGCCGCTGGATACGATTGCGAAGGGCGCGTTTCCGGTGCCAATCAACGGCAGCCCGGCAGCGCGCAAGACAGACCAGACCGCGCACGGCGGCGAAATTAAGGAAGGCTGCACTACCGTGCTGATAGGGCTGGCGGGCACGGCCGGCAATGTGTTTGTGGGCCAACAAATATGCGAAGCCGCTTTCAATGGGCGCAAAAAAACGACTAACAACCCGGATGGTCATTCCCAGAACTACAACAACTGCGGTATAGAGTCATCGCGTCAGGTCATCAATCAGGCTAAGAACAGCAACCTCACAGAAGATGGGTTGCTGCAAGACGCACTCAACAATGGCTGGGCTAGCCGTGGAGCGCCACCTAATACCGGCCTTGGGGATCCCCCCGTGCCCTTTGGAACACCTCCAAGATTCCAGGACGGCGGGTCGACTGTTACCCAGCGTCAAAATCTTTTGAACAATTATCAGGTGTCTTCCTCAGTAAAGACGAACAACTTGGATAATATAGGTCAAGCACTATCGGGCGGGAAAGGCGTGATTGCCGATACGGATGCCCATTTCTTGTGGGATGGCGTTCCAAATATCAATCCTCCAGCTGCAGGATCATTCCATGCCGTCACCGTTACCGGTGTCGAATACGACGACAACGGTAATGTCACAAATGTCATCGTCAACGATACGGGAATCGGTGAATGCAGCCGGAAAGTGCCAGTGGACACCTGGAACAAGGCAGTGCAGGGAGTGAACGACGCGCCGGTTCCTAATACTAATCCAGTCCAGCATTATCGAGCATACATCAATGTTACAAGCGACCCCATTTTTTAAAACGGCGTCGGCGCCAGATCATGCTACTGCTAGCGGCAGGACTGGCCGGGGGCGCCAATACCATCAAGAGTCAAAACATGGACAAGGCGGGAAAACGTTTCATCAGTTTTGCAGTATGGGGTAGGTATCTGCTGGACCTGGGAATAGGCACCCCCCCTCCCGTTGGCGTAAATGGTGGTCCTCCTGCCGTCACAGCAGGACCAACAGCGTACACATCGCTTCCGGTGCCAGTACGCAGTCAAGGACAGTTGCAAGTCGCCTTCATGGTTTGCCCTTATGTCCTTCGGGCCACTGGGTCTAAAATATGGACGCCCTGTAAAGTGGCAAGGTACGATCCAGTCAACAACAAACTCATCTCTGAGGTCCGGGTGTTACCAGCTGATTTCGGCCAGACGGATTCACCCGACCAACCGATGACGGGAAATGTTTCGGTGCCATCAGGTATGAGCGGAATCACGTTCGATAACCTCAAAAACCGCATGTTTGATTTGTATGACGTGCTGTTCGAAGCTTGGGCTGTCAATCCGTCCACAGGGGGCCATGGCAAGTTGCAGGGTGAGGCGCGCGAGTTTGTCAGGATTTTTGACCAGATCAGTGCGCCACCGCTGCGGCCCTACTACGATGCTCTTGGCCGCGAATACTTTGGCTGGGTGCGGGCAGTGGCAAAATAGATCAGTCAGTCGATAACCGGATTCAGTGTCCCACCCATAACCCATACTCCCATGACCCACCCACTCGACCCACTCGACCGAAGTTTCCTCGATACCCTGGGGCGTCAAGGAACGCTGGACCAGTTCATGCGGTTCCTGGAGCCTTCTGAACCCAAAACCCAAGAAGCCGGGAGACGCCTTCGCTGGCAGTCGGGCGCCTCCGCCGAGCAGCGCACCGCGGACGGTCCCGGCGTGCTGCTAGGGTTCCAGCGCATCGAACCCAATGCGTCGCCAGATCGCGTGCAATGGGGCTTGCACAGCCTCATGCTGCATTCCGCGCTTTCCTCCTTGAGCCCCACTGCCTGGACGCATGCGTGGCCCGCCAACCTCCCCGCCGAAAAAACCACCCTGCATGACGTTTCCGCTGTGTTTGGCAAGCCTGAAGTGGCAATGCAGGGTCTGGCGATTTTCGCACTCAAAGGCCCGCAGGGTCAAAGCTGGGGAATGCAATGCCAATTCGATGAAGGGGGACACCTGCAAACCTTCACTGTAGTGCATTTGGATAAATGGTTGCCTTTGCCCGAGGCCAAGCCCGATCCCGCCACCACCGTTAACGCAACGCCGCCCATTACGTGCAACACCGGCAGCATCGTGCCCAAGACCGGATGGTACGAAGGAATGCTTCCTCAATGGCACCCGAACCATGCCAATTTCAACCGCGCCGAAGAACGCTTCGTGTATTGCGAGCAAGGTCAACGCATGAGCAGACTGGGCGTGAAGCCTCACACGTACGAAGGGCTGGTGGTGTGGACTTGGCGTGGAGAGCGGATTCCGAGGTAAGAGCGAGTTCGCCAGCCTGCTGCGCGAATCGATACGTCGGTTGGGCGCTGCGGTGCCTGCGCACGTACGGCAAGTACGCTTTCGCGGGCTCCTCGCGCTCCGCCCTAGCCTCGATTCGCTCGCGACGGCTGCCCTACACGCTCTAAGTGGGGTTCACCCCTAATGAGCGGTGAGCCGGCGAAGAAGCAACCCGAGAAAAAGCGGGCCGCCGACGAGCGCGGTCACGGCGCCCACGGGAGGCTCCGTGTGAAGCCATCGGAAGGATGCGCGGCAGATGAGATCGCACATGACGAGCCCCGCGCCGCCGGCGAAGAGCGACGCGGGCATGAGCACGCGCGCGTCTGCGCCGAGCAGCCGTCGCAGCACGTGCGGGACGATGAGCCCGACGAATCCAATGAGCCCCGTCACGCTGACGATGGCCCCAACGATGAGTGAGCTTGCCACGAAGGTTCTCTGCTCGACGCTGCGCACGCGCACGCCGAGGTGTTCGGCTGCGTCGTCGCCGAGCGACAGCACGTTGAGGCGCGCGGCATCGGACAGAAGCACCGCGACACCAATCGCCACGTAGACGGCGAGCGAGAGAAGCGACGCGAGGGACGGCACGTCGAGAAATCCCATAAGCCAGAAGAGCAGCTCTTGTGCCTTGGCGGGAGCAACGAGCGTCTTGACGAACGTGATCGCCGCGGAGGCAATGGCGTTGACGACGATCCCCGCGAGCAGAAAACTCGTGCTGCGCGTTCCCGGTGTTGCCCTCGTCGCGAACGCGTGCACGACGACCGTTGCACCGAGGCCGCCGAGGAGCGCCGCGAGCGGCACGACCGATGCGCCGAGGAGCGTCGCGCCCGTCAGGCCGAAGAGGATCGCGATGGTTGCACCGAACGCGGAGCCGCCCGACACACCGAGCACGTACGGCTCGGCGAGCGGATTGCGCAAGAGAGCTTGGAGCGACACGCCGACGATCGACAGTCCAGCGCCTGCGAGTGCACCGAGGAGCACGCGCGGAAGGCGGACCGCAAAGACG
Organism: Polyangiaceae bacterium; assembly: GCA_009781005.1. Lineage (GTDB taxonomy): Bacteria > Myxococcota_A > Polyangia > Polyangiales > Polyangiaceae > Labilithrix. The sequence continues at coordinate 4,553 of WQYX01000093.1, forward strand.
ATGTCGTGATCTCTCGACGACGCATCGAAGAGCGCGCGTGAAAGCGATACGGGATCGGTTCCGAAGCTTGCACCGAGCGCGATGGCGATCACGAGCGCGAGGGCGCAGCCCACGAGCACGATGCTCACGTTGGCGGAACCTGCGCGTTGCGCGCGGCTCAACGTCATCCCCGGTTCCGTTCGTACAGGATGCGAAGACCGGTCAGCGTGAGATCATCATCGACGTCTTGAATGGTGCGCGACAGTGGCGCGATGAGTCTCGCAAGACCGCCGGTGGCCACGACCCTGCACGCGAAGCCGAGTTCCTCGGTGAGTTTCTCGACGAGGCCGTCAACGAGCGACACGTAACCGAAGACGATGCCTGATTGCATCGAGTGCTGCGTGTTTCGCCCAACGACGCGCGGCGGCTTCGCGATCTCCACGCGCGGGAGTTTCGCGGCGCGCGCGAAGAGCGCGTCGGCGCTGATCTCGACGCCCGGCGCAATGACGCCACCGAGATACTCTCCTTTCGGCGAGACGCAGTCGAAGGTCGTTGCCGTGCCGAAATCGACCACGATGAGGCCGGCGCGAAAGCGTTCGAACGCTGCGACCGCGTTGACGATACGGTCGGCACCGACGTCGCGCGGATTCTCGTAGAGGATGGCGATGCCGGAGCGAATGCCGGGGCCGACAACGAGCGCCTCCATGTTGAACGTGCGGCGCACGAGATCGAGCATGGGTTCGGTGAGCGCAGGGACCACGCTAGCGATGATGGCAGCGTCGATGTCCGTGACTGCAACGTCGTGCATGGCGAGAAGCTGCTGCAGGATGGCCGCATATTCGTCACCGGTGCGACGCCGGCTCGTCTCTACGCGGAATTGGTGCACGAGGTGCCCGCCATCGAAGAGGCCATAGACGATGTTGGTGTTGCCGACGTCGATCGCGAGCAGCATATCGTCGACGTTAACTACTCCTCCACCCTGGTGTCGACGATGATGTCTCCTTCGACGACGCTCGCCCAGTTGCCATCGGCCTTGCCGACGCGCGTGTATTCGCCGTCGAGCTGCGGCGTGCGAGAGAGCGTGACGAAGAGCTGACTCGATCCGGTATCGCGCCCCGTAAGAGCCAAGCCGACATCGAGTGGAGCAAAGGCAACGGGTGCAGTCTCGCAGCGCACCGGCGTGCCCGAGCCGCCGTAACCGTCGCCATCGGGATCGCCAAACTGCACCACGAAACCGGGCACCACGCGGTGAACGACGATGCCCTTGTAGAAGCCTGCGCGCGCGAGCGCCGCGATGTGCGCGGCGGTCACGGGAGACAGTGCAGGCTCGAGAGTCACACCGAGTTCGCCGTTGCTCGTCGTGAGCACGATGCGCAGAGGTCGCGTGAGTGTTGCGCCGATCTCGCTGGGCTCGCGCGGTAGTGCGTGGCACGGCGCAACGCTCTCGCCGAGCGATCGGAGCGCCTTTTGCGCCGCTTCGCGCACGATCGCGTTCGGCCCCGTGCATGCTCGGATGGCCGCGTCCTTCGCGCTCGCGTGGCGAACACTCGCTGCCGCTTCGATGAGCCCGATGCGCGTTTCGAACCTGTCTTCCGGCCAGTGCGCAGCGAGCGCCGCAGCGAGTGCTTTGTCGACGAGCGGCGAGAGCTCCTCTTTCGGATTCGCGGTTGGTGGTAGCGCGCGCGGATCGAGCGCGGCCCGTTTCTCGCTCTCCGCGAGCACGAATGCACGATCGGGATGGGTGTCGAGAACTTCGGCTGCCATCGCAACGAGCCCCGCCTTGTTCGATCCGAGCGCGTTCGCGAGGATGGCGGCGCCCGTTTCACCAAGCTCCAGATGATCGGCGATGGCTTCCACAGCGGCCTCGCGGACACGCAGGTGCGTACTCTTCGACAAGGCAACGAATGCGCTCTTGCGCTCGCGCGTGAGCGGATTGCGGACGAGCGCGGCGAGCCGCGTGCGCTCAGACACCTCAGACGATTCGTCATCGCACTTGCGCAAGAGGTCCGTGTCCGATGCTCCGCGTGACAGAGCGAGTGCAGCCTTGCATCTCAACTCGGCGAAACGGAGCTCGAGGGCGGGGCTCCGATCTGCCGGCACTGCGATGCGCGCGAGGACGCCGAGCGCTGGATCGACCTTCTTCGGCGGGTCAGATCCAAGTGCGTCGATGAGCGTGTAAAGTACATTGAATCCGGACAGCGATTGGATCGCGACGGGATCTTTGTCCGGCATGAGGCGCGCGAGGGTATCGGCCGCCGCAGACTGCCCCGCTGCACCGAGCGATCCGAGAGCGCGCACGGCCTCCGCACGCTCTGCCGGAGCAAACGCCGCGTCGGTGACGACGTTCGCAAGATCCGCCGCGGCGTCTGCGACGCCCGCTCTCCCGAGCGTCTTGATGGCCAAGATGCGCGCATCGCTCGGGCGCCCGAGTGCGCTTCGTGCTGTCTCCACGACGCGCTGTGCAAAGGGATCTCCTGCGTCTACGCGCGAGAGCGCATAGAACGCCATGTCGAGCGGCTTCTCGCGCGACGCTGACGCAGCGTCGAGCAGCGCCGTCATCGCATCTTCGCCAAGGCGGTGGCGCCGCGTTGCGAGATCACCCAGACCGAGCGCTGCGGCTTCGTCCCAGCCGTCTGCCTTGAGCCACGACACGAGAATCGATTCACTAAGTGCAACTGCGTTGCATTTACCGATGGCGCGCGCGATGCCAATGCGCGGATCGAGCTCGGAGATCCCGCGTTGCGAGGAAGCCGCAAGCGGCTTGCGCAGCGCGCTGCCCGATCCGAGTGTTGCCGCGCGCGCTGCGAGCATCTTCACGTGCGCGTCTTCGTGACCCTTGCACGCATAGCCGAGTCCGTAAGCCGCCCACGTGACCGTCTCCATGTCTTCGTCGCCGAGAAGAGCGGCGAGTCCTTCGAGGCTCTCGGCGTCCGCGATGCGCGAGAGAGCTTGTGCGCTGCGCCGGCGGATCGTGACATCGTGGCTCGTGGTTCGCTCGGGGCCGATGTCGCGCGCGCGCCGTGCATTCTCGGCGCGCGCAATGACGTCGAGCAAGGGCGACGCCCCCGAGTCCGCGCTTGCATCTTCCGGGTGTGGGCCAAGGTTCGGCGCTCCGCGGCTCACCTTCTTGCATGCGGAGAGAGCAAGCGCTGTGAGCGCCGCGATGACAATGACGGAAAGCGAGCCGCGACCGAAGTTCACGCGATCGCACTTTTTATCACTTCGCGGGGGCTGATACGTGCGGATCGATGCTCCCTGAATCCGTGTCGGAATCTGATTGGAACGGGCTTGGAACCAGGCCGCGACGCGTTCGCCACCCCTCCCACCATTCGTGAGCGAGCAAGAGGAGCGGCGCCTGAATGATTCGCGTCGTGAGCACGAGAATGAACGCGCCGCCAATGACCGCGATGGCGAGCGGTTTCTGGGCTTGTGCGCCGATGCCGTGCGACAAGGCAGCGGGCAAGAGCCCCAGCATGGCCACGAGCGTCGTCATGAAAACTGGCCGGAAGCGCTTATCCGCGGCTCCATGCGCAGCTTCGCGCACGGAAAGGCCCTCCTTGTAACGCATTTGCTGGAAATACGTGACAACGAGAATCGCGTCTTGAATGGCAATTCCGAAGATAGAAAGAAATCCCATGGCCGCGGACACGGAGAAGTTCGTCCCCGTGATGAGCAACGCCATCAAGGCACCCGTGCACGCAATGGGAATGTGAATGAGCACGATGATGACGTCGATCCACAACTTGACCGCCGCGTGCACGAGCAGCGCAATGATCACGAGTGTCAGCGGGACAATGAAAAGCAGGCGGCGCTGGGCCTCCCTTAGCTCGTTGATCTCCCCCGACCAATCAAGGCGCTTGCCATAGCCCAACGGGACTTTGTTCGCGACCTTCTCTTGAGCCTCCTTTACCGCGCCCTCGAGATCGCGACCGCGGACGGAGAACTTCACCGGGGTGTCGCGGTGCCCGTCTTCGCGGAAAATGGTCGAAGGTCCCTCGGCGAGTTCAACTTTGGCGACTTGACCGAGTGGCACCATGCCACCGTCAGGAGTCGAAATCTGAATCCCGCGGATTGCCTCGAGCGAAGTTCGGTATTGCGGTAACCAACGAACCACGACGTCAAAGGACTTCTCCCGTTCGTAGAGTTGCGTGACGGCTTGGCCACCGAGCGCGGTCTCGACCACGCCAACGACGTCGCCGCTATTGAGACCATACCGAGCGCAGGCTTTTCGATCCGGTGAGATTTTCACGTTCGGTTGCCCGAGCGTCGAGAACTTGCCGAGATCGGTGATCCCCTGCACCGTTTCGAGCACGTCGATGATCGCGTCCGCGTTCTTCTCGTTTTCTTCGAGATCGGGGCCAAAAACCTTAATCGAATTCTCGCCTTTGACTCCTGCGACGGCCTCCTGCACGTTGTCGCCGATCATCTGCGAGAAGTTGAAGACGACGCCCGGAAAAGACTCGTGAAGCTCCCGGCTCAGATCATCGGTGAGCTTGTCTTTCGTCAGTCCGCGTCTCCATTGGTCAAATGGTTTGAGCGGGGCAAAGAGCTCGATGTTGTAGAACCCGGTGACGTCGGTGCCGTCGTCCGGGCGTCCGAGCTGCGAGGTGACGGAGAGAACCTCTGGATGCGCCTGATTCTTCTGCGTGCATGGCACCTGCGGATCCGCGGGGCACCCGCGGACAATCGCGCGCATGCGATCGACGTACGTGGAGCTTTGCGTGAGCGAGATGCTTTTTGGCAGAGATGCGCGAATCCAAAGATTGCCCTCTTCGAGCTTTGGCATGAACTCGCCGCCGAGCAGCGGAACGAGCGCACCGCACACGACGAACATCACGAGCACGAGCGGCAAAGCGACTTTCGGATGCTCGAGGAACCAATTGGCAATCGGCCTGTAGATCCGGTGCAACCATCGCATCACCCATGGCTCATCCTCCGTCGTATTCGCCGGAATGAGCTTCCAGGCAAGGACCGGAACCAGCGTGAGCGCGAGGAGAATGGCCGTGCCAATGGCAAATGCGTAGGTGCGCGCCATGGGCGAGAAGATGACGCCCGATACCCCGGTCATCGTAAAGAGCGGAATGAACGACGTTCCGATGATCAGCGTGGAGAACGCCATGGGTGTTCCGACCTCGTGCGCGGCCGCGAGAACGCGCTCCTTCATCGTGCCTTTGCCGTGCGAGCCGAGGTGACGAAAGATGTTTTCGATCATGATGACCGAGGAGTCGACGACGATGCCGAAGTCGACCGCACCAATCGAGATGAGGTTGGCCGACGTGTTGGTGAATACGAGCCCCGTAAATGCGCCGAGCAGCGCGAGCGGAATGGTGAGCGCCGTGATCAGCGCAGCCCGAATGTGCCCGAGGAACAGGAGCAATACGATGGAGACGAGGGCAATGCCCACCGCCACGTTTTCCATCACGGTAGACGTGGTGAGATGGACGAGATCCCCGCGATCGTAATATGGTTTTATCTCCATTCCCGGCGGAAGAACGTGGTCTCGTCGAATCTCTTCGATCTTGGCGTGAATGCCTTCGAGCGTCGTCTTCGTCTCTGCGCCGTAGCGCATGAGGATGGTGCCCTGCACGACGTCCGGGCTATCGTTGAATCCCACTCGGCCGAGGCGCGGTGCAGGGCCAATCTGCACCGCGGCCACATCTTTGATGCGGACGGGAGTGCCCTGGACGGCAGCAATGACGATGTCCTCGATATCGTGAACGTCACGTAGAAGACCGATGCCTCGAATATCGTAAGATTGTTCTCCCATCTCGAGGCGCTGGCCGCCGGTATTGATATTTGCGTTCTGGACGGCCGAGACGGTCTGCTGGAGCGTCACGCCGTGCCCCTTCAGCCGAAAAGGATCTACGCCAATATGAAATTGCTTGGTCTCGCCGCCGAAGGAGACGACATCGATGACGCCGGGAACTTGTTTGAACTGCCGTTCGAGAATCCAATCTTCCGCTGTTTTTAGCTCCTGGACGCTGTAGCCTTTGCCTTCCACCGTGTACCGAAAGATCTCGCCAATCGCGTTCCACGGCGAAATCGTCGGCTGCACGCCCGGCGGCATCGTGATGAACTGCAGGCGGTTGATCACCTCTTGCCGTGCGTCTTCGTATTTCGTTCCCCACGTGAAATAACATTTCACGTCACTCAAACCAAAAAGAGACTGCGAGCGAATGTGGTCGAGACCGGGCATTCCTGCCAGGCCAACCTCGAGAGGGATCGTGACGTAGCGCTCGGTTTCCTCCGCACTCCAACCGGGAGGTTGCGCAATGACCTCTACGAGCGGCGGAACGGGATTCGGATACGCCTCGATGTTGATATCGTTATAAGAATAGCTGCCAACTCCCACCAGGCCGAGCGCAAGCAGGATGGCGAACGCAGGTGCGTTCAGTACGAAGCGGACGATCTTCTCGATCATGGCGGTCTCGCTACAGCATCCCCGACAGGAGGATGGCTCCGTTGGTCACGATCACGTCGCCCTTCTCGACACCGTGGCCGACCGTGAGAAACTCGCCTCCTTCGCCTTCATCGACGGTGACGGGCAGGCGCTCGAAACGCCGCTTGTCTCCTTGTGCGCCGCGGTCGAAGAACACGACGGTCTGGTCCCCGAGCCTTAGAACGGACGAACGCGGGATGGCGAGGGCGCGCCTTGCGTCGACGGAGATCTTCACCGTGGCGAACATTTCGGGTTTGAGCGCGTCGTCCGAATTGTCGAAGCTGCAACGCACTTTGGTGGCGTGCGTATTCGGATCGAGCGCGCTACTAATCCAGTCGACTTTTCCCACGAAGCTTCGACCCGGCCACGACACCACCTCGACTTCGACTTTGGCGTCGAGCTTCACGCGGCGAACGTCGAGCTCGAACACGTCGGCGATCACCCAAACCCTATCGGTCTGGCCAATCGTGAAAATCTCGGGTGGGTTGCCTCCCGAATACTGACCTGCAAGCTCCATCCCCGGCGAGACGGCTCTCATAAACACTTCGCCTTCGATATCGGCGCGGAGCGTGAACGACTGCCCCGTGATGTCACCCTGCCGAAAGAGCCTTGCCTTCTGCTCGGCGCGCTCCAATTCGGCTTTCGCTTTGCGGTAGTCGTTGGCTGCGGATTCGTAATCCTTCTGCGACGTGGCATGCGTTGCGAGGAGTTCCTTCTGACGCTGAAATTCATGCGCAGCGGCGATGAGATCGGCCTTGGCTTTGCCCGCGTCCGAGGTCGCCACGCCGATGTCGGGCGAGTCGATGACCACGAGCGGATCACCCTTTTTCACGTGGTCGCCGAGCTTCACGAGAACCTTGACGGCTTTTCCAGCGACCGGCGAAAAAACGTGAGCAACTTTCTGATCCTCGTACGTCACTTTCCCGGTTGTCAGGACTCTGTTGTCAATATCCTGAAGATCCACGACTGCGGTCTTGAGGTTGATCTTCGCGATTTGCTCTTGCGAGAGCACGGCCTCATTTGCGGGTCCGCCCGGTGTGGCTGACTCCGTCTTATGATGGCACCCGTAAGGAACGACGAGGGACGAGAGGAGCAAGAGCTCGAAGGCCGCCTTGCCAACGAATGGGCGAACGAATGGAAAACGCAAATACGGACGCTCTTCGAACATCACTCTCTCATGGGTGTTGCAAGGATTTGGGCAGGATTGTCGTATCGTCGAATTTTCGCGATTTTCCCCTCGCGAAATTCGATCACGTCGACGATATACATTTTAAAAAGATTGTCCTTTTGCGCAGGGACGACGCCAATCGGACCGCGTTGCTCCCCAACCATATGATATTCGGCCACGACGAACGGGCCGATCCCCCACGCGTTGTCCATCACCACGTCGAGCTCGGCGACGCTCTTGTGCATGGCTTTCACGTGGGCGCGCGCCTGCGCTTTGCCGCGCACGGGTTCGGCGCTTTCGAGCGTGGTTACCTCGACGTCGTCCGCCATCGCGTCGGCATACGCGTTGGCGTTTCCGCTTTCGAAGGCATCGAGTGCCGAGCGCACGATCGCGACGTTTGCGCTCTCTTCGGCACTGCCCTTCTGATCCACTTCTTCGCGAGGCTCGGAAGACGCGAGTGCACGTGGCAACGCCCGCAGCGCCTTTGGCCCGAAACCAACTTGCGCACTCGCTGCAAATTCGTCGAAGTAGAGGCGCACGTTCGAGATCTCGCCGTCGTCTTTGGTCCACAAGAGCGACAGCCCCCTGAATGCCACGTCCTTCTTCGTGGTCTTGTGAACGCCCGTCATGATCCACTCGACGACTTGCGAGCTGTCCGTCATGAGCACGCGGTTCGCTACGAAGTTTCGTGACTCGTACGCATCGAAAAGCGCCTTGTGTGCACGGGCGACGTTGTTCCGCCCGAAGACGTCTTTGAACCCGGCAAACGAGAAGTGCGCGTCCTCATCGAGCACCCCGGCGAGCGTTGCGAAGTCTGGAGAAGCGAGCGCCGCAAGATAAGCCTGGGTTGCTCCGCGCTCTTTCGCCGTTGCCGTTGGCGGCCCTGCATCTGGCGGCGGCGGTCGCTGCTCGAGCGATGCCCAGTCCACGGGCGGAGGCGGCGGACGCGTCACGGTCTCCGACGCACACCCCGCAAGACCGATCGCGAAGAATGTATACATGTAAAGGATCGGGCGGCTGCTCAGAGCTCTCATCAGAACGCCCACCCGAGCGATGCGAGAACCCGAGGCATCACGCCGCGGTTCGCGTAGATCCGACTGGGAAACTGTTGCCGCGGAATCGTCTTGCTCGGCCACAAGTACTCGGCTCCCCCGCCGAGACTCACCGCCACGCGATCTGTGACGAGCATCTGATAACCAATGTCCGCGGCAAGTCCCATGTCGACAAAATGCGTCTTTGCTCCGTCTTGAGCCGTTGCCGTGAGAGATCCGACGATGAGCGATGGCCCCACGAACAGGCCCCGCGGACCTCCTTTGCCCGTGTAGTACCGATAACCAATCTCCGTGCCGAAACCTTTGAACGTTTGCTTAGGAAGCTGCGTCGAATTACCGGCATCGTCGAAGATGTAGACGGGTTCCGTCTTCGTCGATGTGTAGAACGGGCTCAGCACGAGTGCGTGATGGTCGATGGGTGCGATGACGACGTTCGCACTGAGTTTCCCGATGGCGAAAAGAGGCAGCGGGTTCCACTCAATCGAGAGAATTCGCCGCGGTGGAGGAACGTCATCGCGAACGACGACATCCACTGCGGGCTCGGCAGCTCGAGCCGAACGCGGCATCGCCGCGATCCCCACGACGACACCGAGGCCGCACCAAACGAGTGCCGCTCTCATCGACCTTGCTCCGTCGCTCGCCGCTGCAAGCGGCGCGCGAGTACCACCGAGAGCACGACGCATATTGCCGCTGCACTGGGCGCTCCATGAATCGTTCCGCGTGGCATCGCACAGGTGGTGGATCCAACGGTCGTGTCGCAGAGCCCTCCGTCGCAGGCGAGCGGGACTTCGGAAGCACCGGCTTCGTCTGACGCATCTTCCTCGGTTGACGAGTCATCTGCGCCGGCGTCATCGACGCCCGCTTCCGCGAACGCGCCGCGAGGCACGAGCATCGCGCACGAGAACAAGAGCACCACAACAAGAAGGGGACCGCTTTCAAGTTGACGCGAGGTCGAGGCGGTCGGCGAGGACCGGACCGGAACAGCCTGCTTCGGCTTTGAGGACCGGACCGGAGCCGCCAACGAAGAGATCGCGTCAAATCGAAAGCGGTCCTTCATCGCAGATCCTTTGCCACGGCAGCTTCGAGCTGGAACACCGCTGTCCAGTAATTCGTGAGCGCGTTGAAGTAATCGTTCTTGGTCGAGATGTACGTGCGCAGGGCGTCCAGGTAATCGGTGAGGCTCGCCGCGCCTTTCTCGTATTGGGTTGCCGTGATCTCGAATGCACCGCGTGCACTCTGCAAGAGTCCGCCTCCTTCGCGACGAGGTCCTTCCATGCGCTCGACGACGCTCTTCGCGCTCGCCAGAGCGGCCATGCTGGTGGTGACGTCATTGACGACTTGCGACGTTGTCTTGGCTTGTCCGAGAGCGTTCGTGTCGTATTGGGCTTGTGCCTGGCGCGTTTCGCCTTCGAGACCGTAGAACACCGGGAGAGGCGCGGAGACGCTGAAGGTGATGGCTTGTCCCTGGAGAGGGCCGTTCGTCGAAAGACCGCCGAAGCCGCCCCACGCGTAATCGACTCCGAGCGTGACGTCCGGAAACTTCTGTCGCTTCACTAGGGCGATCTGAGCTTCGGCCTGCTGTTTGAGGTAGCCGAGCCCGGCGAGATCGGGACGATGATCGAACGCGACTCGGAGAAGACCCACTTCCGTCGCGTCACGAAGCGAGCTCGGCACGGAGTAGTCGAGCACCTTCGTATCGACGTCGAAGTCAGGGACGTTCCCGCGAACGCCGAGCAGGAACGCGAGTGCGACGCGCGCCGAACGAAGCGTGAATTGTGCCGTGTCGACGGCCTCGTCCGCCTGGAGTTTCTGCACCTCGATGCGTTGCAGATCTCCTTCGTGAATCGCGCCCGCCTTGAACCGATCCCGTGTTCGCTGAAGCTCCGTTGCCTGCGTGGCTGCGATGTCTTTCGCGAAACGCAGCGCAAGCGCAGACTGTGCAATCTGCACGTATGTGGTTTTCACCTGAAGAGCGATGGTTCGTTCGGCGTCGACGCGAGCCATCTTCGCTGCGGCCAACGCATTTCGGGCCACCTTGAGCCGCAGATCGCGTTTGCCGGAAATGGCGTCCTCGATCGCTGCCGAATCCGAGATCCCGACGTCGTAGCTCCACGGCGGACACGTGGCACCGTTTGCGAGGCAATCCTTTTTGCCGAACTTGGTGTTCGCGAACGTGAGGGCGTTGCCGACGCTCGCGGACACGACGGGATTCGCGACGGCCCCGGCGATCTTCACGTCGCCTTCGGCGCTGCGTGTGGCCGCATCGGCGATCAGAAGATCGAGCCCGCGCTTGCGAAAGATCTGAAGAGCATCGTCGAGCGAGAGTGTCGAAGGAAGCTCGGTTGCAGCAGGAACCACACTTTCGGCGCGTGCCGGCGTTGATGCGACACAAACCGAGAGCGCGGCCAGCACGAGAGCGATGAACTTCGTTTGAACGAGCGGCCTCCCTAGCGACACGGCGCGCAAGCTGGCACGAACGACGTCGTCCACGCCATTACGTTCGTGTAAATCAAAGCAACTTTTCGGTGTACGGTCTCATGCATGAACGTTCTGATCGTCGAAGACGATCTTCAGCTCGTCGATCTCCTCGAGCGTGTCTTTCGCGACTTCAACCATGTCCCCACCGTCTGCGGAACACTAAAAGCCGCCGAAGAAAAGCTTGCGAATCGGTCCTTCGACATCGTCTTGCTCGACTGGATGCTCCCCGACGGTGACGGCATCGATCTCTGTGCTCGACTGCGCAACCGCGTCCCGCCCGTGCCCGTGTTGATGCTCACCGCACGAGGCGAGCTCAGCGATCGGGTGAGCGGACTTCGTGCGGGCGCCGACGACTACATCACGAAGCCTTTCGAGATCGAGGAGCTCCTCGCGCGCGTCGAAGCCGTCTGCCGGCGCGCGAACCAAGACTGGCTCACACACATTGGTGCACTCGAGATCGATCGCAGAAGTCAATTCGTACGAGCCGACGGCAAACGCCTCGATCTGACGCCGCGCGAATACATGCTGCTCACGCGGCTCGCCGACTGCCCGGGCGCATGCGTCACGCGCCCGACGCTGCTCGCGGACGTGTGGAACATGTCGTTCGATCCTGGTTCCGGCATCATCGATGTGCAGGTGAGCCGCCTTCGCGACAAGCTCGGCGAGCATGCGTGGATGGTCGACACCGTTCGAGGCCACGGTTTCCGGCTGAGAACTTCGCGATGACCATCGACCGGCGAATGACGTGGGGGCTCTCGCTCCTGACGTTCGTGACGTTGGGTCTTGCGTTCGCTGCGATCTCTCTCGTGCTCGATCGCTATCAAGAGAGGCAGCTCGACGAGTCTCTGCTCGACGTCGCGCGCGCAGAGGCCGACGAGGCACCGTCGAATGGGTTCTCTTTCACGACGCGACCGGGACCCGCTGCAAACGACGTTGGCCCCCTCGAAAAATACGGTTTGATGTTCGACGAAGAGGGCTACCCCCTCGCGGCCACTCCACCCTTCGACACGAGCGAGGCGTCGCTCCCCGACCCGCACCACGCGCTCGATGTTCCGTTCAACTTCACCTTCGCATCACGGAAGTACCGAGGCATCGTCGTCGCGATCCCTGGATACGCCGGGCGCCGTCTCTTGCTCGCGGCGTCGCGCGACGATCTCGATTCGGATAGCTGGTTCGTCCGAACGGAGCTGGCGATCGCTCTCTTCGTCTCGGTCGCGTGGCTCGTTGGCGCCATCCGCTGGCTCGTTCGCCGCAACATGCGCGAGCATCGGCGCATCGCCGAGATCTTGCACCGGATCGCGGGCGGCGACGTCGGGGCCCGCGTCTCGAATGAAGTCTCTGATGGTGATCTGCGCAAAGTCGGCAGCGACGTCGACGAGATCGCACAGAAGCTCGCCGAGCTCGTCGGGCATCAACGCCGGTTCATTGCACATGCGGCCCACGAGCTGAGATCACCTCTTGCGGCTCTGCACGGCGAGATCCAGCAGGCGTTGCGCAAAGATCGTTCGAACGACGAGTATCGCGCATCGCTCGCATTCATGCAGAAGGCGAGCGCGCGACTCAAGCACCTCGCCGACGAGCTTCTGGAGCTCGCTCGCGTCGAACACGTTGCCGCGGCGCCGGCCCCCGTACCCATCGCCGACGTCATGAAGGATGTCGTGGAGTCCCTCGAACCGCTTGCGAGGGAGAAGGGCGTGACGGTCTCGTGCGATGCGGCGCCGTGCGAAGTGCTTGCCGAGCAAGGCGACGTCGAGCGCATTCTTCGCAATCTCTTGGACAACGCCATCCGGCATTCGCCGTCGGACGGAACCATCCAGCTCGAACTCGTGGTCGATGAGAACGTCCGCGTCTGCGTTCGCGACGAGGGCGACGGAGTTCGCTTCGAGGATCGAGAAGCGATCTTCGATCCGTTCCATCGCGCACCTGCGAATCGAGTTGCGGCGCACGGCGCGGGTCTCGGACTCACCATCGCGCGCGGCCTCGCGCGCAAGCACGGTGGCGACGTCTTCGTTGGTTCTGAACGAAACTGTTTCGTGTTGTCGTTACCGAATCACCCGAATCACCCAAACTCCGCGACGCACAATGCGTGATCGCTGTCTTCCGTGAGCGGAGGATCATCGACGTGGGGGCCGTGGTAGCGAAGTTTGTCGTTCTGAATGTCGAATGCGCGCACTTGGCGAAACAGGCGCTCGGACGCGAGGACGTGATCGATCAAGATGGGTTTGCCAGCGTGAAAGCACGAAAAGCGCCGATCTTCGGAGAGGAGCTCGGCGCACGCGCGCAGATGCCCCGACTCGAGCACCCTTTCGCCGCGCACGATCCGCACGGGCATCGAGTCTGCGCCGTCGTTCAGATCCCCGAGGACGCAGATAGCGTGATCGGGAAGATCGCGCAGGACGTCGTCGACGAGACCGCGAACGAGGAGCGCTTCGGCGGCGCGTTGCACGAGGCTTCGAACGGCAGCTTCTCCATTGGCACGCGGCGAGTCGTCTTTGATTTCGCGCCCGTCCGCCGTCTTGAGCGGCGAGCCAAGACTCGACTTGAAGTGCGCCGTGATCACGTCGACTTCTCCGAGCTCCGGGGACTCGACGCGCACGTGCACGATGCCGCGCCGCAGCGGGATGCGATGGGCGAACGGCTCTGGATCGCCTTCGCACAAAGTTGGAAAGGGCAACCACGGACGCGTGTGCACCTGCGACCAGAGCACCGGCACGCGCGCGAGGATCGCGCAGCCGATCCCTCGCTTGTCTCGCGTTCCCATGATGGGAGCGCCGTAACTCAGACTGACAAGTTCTTTTGCCACGAGCCGATCGAGCAGCTCCGGAGCACCGACCTCTTGAAGAGCGACCACGTCGGCCCGCGCGCGAAGGAGCTCGGCTGCGACGTTCGCGATTTTGGCTTCTACGACTCCCTGCTCGCCGGGTGTGCGCGGAAGGAAGAAATCCTTGAGGTTGTACGTGGCGATGCGAAGTCCCATGCGAAGAGTCTAATGCTATGGGACCGAGACGGTGTGCCAGACCGACGGTGGCAGTGTGCCGTCTTCGCATGCGTGGCCGAGGCCTGTTCTCGGAACGATGGCGGGGTCGAGCATCAGCGTCAGATCGATGACGGCGATTTGGTTTGCAGGGGTGGTGTATGGCCCGGAGAAGAGCACGGCCATCGCATGCCCTGTGTTCGGGCTCGTGTAGGCGGTGACGGGCTGAGGGAACCAACTGAGCTCGAAGGGTGGGTTGACGTTGCATGACACCCAATCGACGAGTGCA
>WQYX01000094.1 GCA_009781005.1 Polyangiaceae bacterium
GGTTTTGTGCTTGCCGAATTCTCCTCTGCACAAGGCTTACAACTTTTTCGTCTCTTCCCCTGCGCCCCCTCCTCGCTTCGACCACCAATTCCCTTCGCTTCCACCAGACGGTTCATACAAGGCCCGTATCTGCTGCATCACCTCGGGCCCGCCGAGAACCCCGAGCACGTTGCGGACCGAGTATTTTTGCCAAGTTCCGAGCAGCGCGAGACGCTCCGACGAGAGCTGCTTGTGCAGCTTGAGGAGGAGCAACGAAGCGATGCGAAGGAAATCGGCAAAAAGACGACGGGAGCAACCTGCGAGGGGTTCCAAGCCTCGCGTCGCTCGCGACGCCTGGTAAACATGATTTAAACCCATGGACCGACTCATACCCGAGACGACTGCGCTGTTCGTCGTTGACGTGCAGGAGAAACTCGCGGCTGCCATGCCGCCTGCTGCGATAGAGAATGTTGTGCATCATACAAGTATCCTGCTGGATGCTGCGCGCCTTCTCGGCGTCGCCGTCGTCGTGAGCGAACAGTACCCGAAGGGGCTCGGCCCGACGGTCGCACCACTCGCGCAAAAGCTGTCGGAGCAGGGAATCACCCCGTTCAGCAAGATGACGTTCGACGCGTGTTCGGATTTGGCCATCGCACGCGCGCTGTCGAACACGAAGGCGCGCGCCGTCGTCGTGGTCGGCATGGAGAGTCACGTTTGCGTGTTTCAAACTGCGCGCGAGCTCGTTCGCCGCGGCTACGCAACCTACGTCGTAGAAGACGCCGTCGTGTCGCGTCGTGAGGAAAACCGCCAAATTGGTTTGTCGCTTTGCGAAAAGGCTGGAGCCATTCTCACGGCAACCGAGACGGTCGTCTTCGACTGGCTCGAGCAAGCGGGCACCGACGCCTTCAAGGCGATCTCGAAGCTCGTCAAGTAGCCCCCGGATGCACCCCCGATGACCGAGTCGTTCATGAAGGGGCTCTTCGGTGGTGTCATCGCCGAGAGCCTCGTCTTCCCGTACCCCGAACCGAACCGCGCCGACGTCGATCGGATCCACGTCGTTCTCGACGCGCTTCGAAAGTTCTCTGCCAAGCACGACGCCGCGAAGACCGACCGCGATGAGGCCATCTCTGCCGAGACGATGGACGCCCTGAAAACGATCGGCGCATTCGGTTGGATCATCCCGAGAGATCACGGCGGCAGCGGTTTCAACCCGACGATGCATGCGCGCGTCATGCAGGAACTCGCGGGGATCGACGTGTCGCTCGCCGTGGTGGTTCTGGCGCATCAGTCACTCGCGATCACGACTCTCTTGCACTATGCAACAATAGCGTTTTCGGCGCGCCTGCTGCCGCGCCTCGCAACGGGCGAGCTCGTCGGAGCCTTCGCGCTCGCCGAGACGGTCGCGGGGAGCGACGCGGCCGCCATTCGGACGCGCGCCGATCGCGATGGCGACGACTACGTCATCACGGGCGACAAGGCCTGGGTCACGAGCGGCACGTTCGCAGATCTGTTCGTCGTTTTCGCGCGCACGTCTCCGGCCGAAGAAGGTGCGAAACCGCGACTTTCGGCGTTTGTCGTGCCGCGTACGAACGGCGTCCGGTCGAGCACTCCGGAGCCCACCCTCGGTGTCCGCGGCGCGGGCGTGAGCGACGTCACCTTCGATCGCGTGCGCGTTCCGCAGGACCACGTTCTCGGCGAGATCGGTCAGGGCTTCAAGATCGCCATGGAGGTGCTCACCCATGCGCGCCTATCGCTTGCAAGCGTCTGCATCGGCGCGTCCAAGCGCCTACTCAAACTTTCTATCGATCGCGTGGGCAAGCGAAAGTCCTTCGGCCGAAGCATCTCCGAGTTCGGGCTCGTGCGCGACAAGATCGCGCGGATGACCGCAGCGATCTTCGCGCTCGAGAGCATGACGTATCTGACGACCGGCCTAGCCTCCGAGAATCATTGCGACGTCATCCTGGAGAGTGCCATCTGCAAGGTCTTTGGCTCAGAGATGCTCTGGCTCGTTGCGAACGAGGCGCAGCAGATCGCCGCCGCCGCCGGTTACACGCGGCGCGAACCGTATGAGCAGATGCTGCGGGACGCACGCGCACCCATGGTGTTTGCGGGAACGAACGAGATTCTTCGCTCTTTCATCGCGCTCTCAGGCATGCACGGTCCAGGACACGAGCTCGAAGAGGTGCGCAAGGCTATGCATGAACCCATCAAGAGCCTCGGCCTTCTCAGTGATTTCGCCATTCGGAAGGCGCGCACCGCGCTCGGCCGCGAGCGCTTGTCGGCAGCGCATCCCGTGCTCGCGCGCGAGACCGCCGTCTTCGAAGAGTACACGGCTCACCTCACGAGGAGCGTGGACAAGGCTCTCCGCAGACACGGAAAGAACATCACCGAAGCGCAATATGCACAAAAGCGCGTGTCAACGATGGCGATCGACCTTTATGCCATTGGCGCTGTCCTCGCGCGCACCACACGCGCCATCGAACGCCGCGGAGAGGAAGGTGCGCGCCGTGAGATCGATCTCACATCCATCTTCGTCGCCTCCGCGAATAGGCGCCTTGCCGACACGATGGCCGCATTCGAAAACAACGACGACGAATTGCGAAAAGCGATAGCCCAAAAGACATGCTCGGACGGCGGCTATCCATTGGACATCCTTTAGAGCGATTTCGCGCAGCAGGCTGGCGAACACGCTCTTAGAGCATGTTTACCAGCCGTCGCGAGCGAATCGAGGCTAGGGCGGAGCGCGAGGAGCCCGCGCAAGCGTACTTGTCGTACGTGCGCAGGCACCGCAGCGCCCAACCGACGTATCGATTCGCGCAGCAGGCTGGCGAACACGCTCTTAGATTGCCCAGTAACGCGAATGCGCCGTAACCGGGACAATGCGGCAACGTTTCCCATGCTGCGTCATACGATTGCTGGCTCTTGGACCCGGATGTAGCCTTATTTTTCCGATGGATAGGGCAAAAATCGACAGACTTGTCCAGCATCTCGTGGAAAACCCCCAAGACGAGGAAGCGCTCGAAGATGCCCAGCGCACCGGCGAAGCGGATCCCATGTCTTACGCGTTGCTGCTCGAACGCGTCGGCACGGAGACAGCGGATCCAACCGTCGCTGCGCAGTGGCTCGCAGAGGCCGGCAATGTCTGGGCGACCATGCTTGGTGATGTGCCGCGTGCCGCGCGCACGCTCATGATGGCCATCGACAAAGATCCCATGTCCGCAACGGCGGCAGACCAACTTGCACGGCTCTATCGGGACAACGGGGACGCCACGGCGCTCGTCTTGCTACTCGAACGGCGAATCAGAACGCTCACGCCGCTCTCAACGCAGAATTCCGACGTTCGCGGGGAGCTCGCGGGGTTCTACGAAGAGCTCGGACGCGCCTGGTTGCAGCCGCCGCTCGCCCAACCGAACAAGGCCATCGACGCACTCAAGAAGGCCATCGAACTCGACCCGACGAGCGCTTACGCCATCTACCATATGCGTGAAGCCTACAAGCAACTCGGAGACTGGCAGAGCGCCCTCCCCCTGTACGCTGTCGAACTCGAACTGGAGCAGAATCCGCGCCGGCGCATCGGCCTTCTGCGTGACGAAGCGGTAACACGCAAGCTCGCCAGCGATCTTCGAGGCGCGAGCCACGCGCTCACCATGGCGCGCGAGATCGATCCATCCGATCCCGTATTGCAGCAGGAATACGCATCAAGCATTCTCGATCGAATCCAAGCCGGCGAACAGGTGCCTGCCGCCGACCGAAGCGACGCAACCAAAGTTCTCCTCGCGCTCGCAGAAGCCTACAAGGGCGAGCACGGCATCGCCTACGCAGGGGCGGCGCTCGACATCGAGCCCGGCAGTGATCGCGGCATGCAGCTCTTTGCCGAGCACGCGCGCTCGCTCAGCCAGCAGACCGAACTCGCGACGCGCTACAGGGCCTTCCTCTCAGCGAATCCGTGGGGTGCCACGTCGGCGGAGATCCGCGCGGCTGCGGAGGAGGCCGGCGTGAATTTCGAGTTCGAGCCTACGAGTACTTCGATGACGGTCAACGCGAACGACGTCGCCACGAGCGTCGCGGTCGATACGGGCGCCGCGGTCGATACGGGCAGCGCGGTCGATACGGGCAGCGCGAACAAGGGGACCGAAGAGACCAAGACAGTCGACGACGCGGACAGGCCTCCGGCGCGAACACCCTCGGCAATGACGCAAGAGAAAATTCAGAACGCCCTCGACGCAGCCCACGCATCCACGCGCAAGGGCAAGAAGCTCGAAGCACATGCAAAGTACAAGGAAGTACTGCAAAGCGACCCTGCACACCATGAAGCGCTCGGCTGGATGGAAGACTACCTGCGCAGCAAACGCGACTACGCTGCGCTTCGCGACGTGCTGCTCGCCGCCATCCACGCAACCGCGGGGTTGCAGGACAAACAGGAATTTCGCGTCGAGCGTCTGCGCGCGCTAGCCAGTCTCTGCGAAGGCAATCTCCGCGACATCCAGGGGGCGATCTCCGCGTGGCGCCAGCTCCTCTTGCTCGACGACGCCGACGAAAGCGCGCACGCCGCGCTGACACGCGTGCTCGAGAGGTCGTCACGGTGGGACGAACTCGCGAACTTGCTCGAGCAAGAGGCGGCGATCACGTCGGACGTCGACGCGAAGGTGCAAGTCGAACGAAAGCTCGCGGTGCTGCACGAGACCAAGCGCAAGGATCTCGTCGCCGCGGGCGAAGCGTGGGGGCGGATTGCGCACCTCCTACCGAACGACGAGCGAGCGATCCTCACTGCCGCAAAGCTGTTCGACAAAGGCGAGCGTCTGGATCTCGCCGCGTCGATCCTCGCCGAGGGCGCGGAGACCATCGCGGAACCGATCGCGCGCGGCGAGCTATTGCGGCACCTCGCGGAGATTCGCGAGCGCCTCGGCGACGTGATCGGAGCGGGCGATTCGTACGCAGAGGCCGCCGATTCCCTTCGCAACGGCAAGCTATGGAAGGAGGCCGAGCGCCTCTACGCGTCCATCGAGTCATGGGAGAAGGCGGCCGACGCAGCGCACGAGCGCAGTCTGCTCGCCAGCGATCCGAAACAGCAAGCGTCGCTCGTTGCATGCGCAGGCGAGTACCTCGTGAAGGCAGGGCGCGACGACGATGCGCTCGAGCGGCTCGAGGAATCGACGAGCCTCGATCCGCTGAACGACGACTACGCGAACATGCTCATTGCGCGCTACGAAGGGCGCGACGAGATCGACAGGCTTGCCA
Organism: Polyangiaceae bacterium; assembly: GCA_009781005.1. Taxonomy (GTDB): domain Bacteria; phylum Myxococcota_A; class Polyangia; order Polyangiales; family Polyangiaceae; genus Labilithrix. The sequence continues at coordinate 5,218 of WQYX01000094.1, forward strand.
CGTTTCTCACGAGACGCGGCGACCTCTTGACCGATCTTCGCTCGCGCACGAGCATCCGACGGCAGGCTGCAACACTTGCAACGACGCGCCTCGCGGACAAGGAGCTCGCACGTGAACTCTGGTTGAAGCTCCTCGAAGATGGTGACGACAACGAGGCCCTCGAGCACCTTATCGACGACGCAGTCGAGCGCGCGGACTTTACCGAAGCCGTAACGTTGCTCCGGCGTCTTGGCCATAACACGATCGACAAGGCGGACAGGACGCGCGTGGCATCGCGGGAAGCGGAGCTCCTTGCGAACGGTGTCGGCGACATCGAGACCGCTGTCTCGCGTTACGAGATGATTCTGTCCGACCTCGATCCGAGCTGCCGATCCGCTTTGCAAGCCATCGCGAATCTGCAGGAGGCGCGTGGACACCGCGCCGAAGCTGCCCGTGCTCTCGAGCGCGATCTCGAGCTCGCCCGGGACGTAGAAGAGCGCGGACGGATCGCCAGCCGCCTCGCGCGGCACTACGACGCGCTCGCAGATCACGAACGCGCGATCCGCGCGCTCGATCTCGTGCGCGAGGCGGACCCTGACGACTTCGACGCCCTCCGCCGCCTCTGCGAGCTCTGCGAGCTCACGCAAGAGTGGGAGCGCGTCGCAGAGCTCCTCGCCCTCCGAATCGAAGTCGAAGCGGACGAGCAGGAGATCGTGGAGCTGACGAAGAAGCTCGCCGCAATCCTCGCCGACAAACTCGATCGCGGCAACGAGGCACTCAGCGCGCTCACCGCTCTCGCCGACGCGGGAGATGCAAGCGTACGTGCAGCATACATCGATCTCGGCGATCGCCTTGGCTCCAAGGGCATGGTCGCAACCAAGCTAAAGGAATGGTGGTTCGACGCGCGCCACAGCGCCGATCGCACGACCGCTCTCCGAGGCGCATTCGAGCGATTCGCGGAGATCGGGCGCGACGCGGACGCCATCCCCGTTGCCATTGAACTCGCGCGCGCAAAGGGCGCTGACCAAAAGCTCGCATCTTTACTCGAAGAGCTCGCGGTCAAGGCGAACGATCAAGACGCGCTCGCCGTCGCGCACGAGCTCCTCGCACGCGAGACGCACGGCGAGGCACGCGCTCGCGAGCTCGTGCGCCAAGCGGAGGTCCGTGTCCGCGCAGGCGTACCGCGCGCCGACGCCATCTCGCACGGCGAGCAGGGGTTATCCCTCATCGCTCCCGCGGATGCAGAACCTTTTCTCGAGCGGCTCGCGGCACTTGCCGTCGAACCGAGCGAGATCATCGGCATCTACGAGCGGCAAGTCGCGCGCTGCAAGGGGCTGCCGGATCGCATCCGCGCGCTCGCACGCGCCGCACAAATCGCGTCCTTGCGCGGGCAGCCCTCGCTGGCGCGCACATTCTTCGAGCTCGGTCTGTCCGGCACACCCACGGACGAGACGCTCTCGATCCTCGAGACCAGCGCCATCGAAGGCGACAGGCTCACGACGAGCTGCCAGCTTCGACACGAGCTCTGTCAGGCATTCGCGTCCGGTGGACACGGCGCGCGCGACGGCGGGCGGACGCGCGCAAACCTCCTTCGTCGTGCGGCCACGATCGCCCAGCGCGATCTCAACGACATCGAACAAGCGTTTACGTGGCTCGAGGGCGCGCTCGTTGCGCACGTCGAACCCCTTACGCTCGACATGCTCGAGTCGTTCGGCAAAGAGGGCGGCGATCCACGGCGCGCCGAGGCCGCCATCACGCGCGCTCTCAGCGAAGTCTTCGACGGACCGCTCGTCAGAGGGCTCTTTCTACGGCGCGCGAAGATCCGGCGCGAGCAACTCGGCGAGCCGGCGGCGGCGGCCGTCGATCTGAAAAAGCTCCATGATCTGTCGCCGAACGATCAGGCGGTCATGGACGACCTCGCCGGTTTGCTCATCGAGCTTCTCGACTACAAGTCGCTCGTTCAAATCTACGAAGTTCAAATCTTGCGCGGCAAAGACATGAATGTGCGCGCGGAATTCGCACGCAAGGTCGCGCGCATCTGGGAGGAGCAACTCGCTGATCCGCGCGAGGCCGCGGATGCCTGGCGACGCGTGCTTCGCATGCGAACGGACGACGCCGAAGGAGCGAGCGGTCTCGAGCGCACGAAGCGCGGCGCCGAATTCCTAAACAAGCCCGAAGGGGATCCCAAGATCGTCTATGCGCCGCCGAAGCTCCTGAGCGATCACCCCGTGGCGCCGCCACAGCGCTCAACCACCAAGGTGCCGGCCGTGCGCCCGCCGGCGGACAAAGGGACGCAAAAGGTGCCCGTCAAACCAACGGCGTCACGCGTTCCACCGTCGTCGCGCACGTCCACTCCACCGCCGCTGCCGCGGGGATCGGCGGCGCCACCAAAGCGCACGAGCGACACTCTCACGACTTTTTCGGCGCTCGACGCCCAGCACGGGATCACCGCAAAGCCGCTCGTATCGACGCCTCCGGAGGACGCCGACGAGATCATGAACGCCGACGATTTCACCGAGATCGTCGACGACGTGAAGAACGACGAAGGCAACCATCGATAGACCGCTTTCAAGTTGACGCGAGGTCGAGGCGGGGCCGAGGAGCGGACCGGAGCCGGAGTGGACGGAGTCCAGCTTGCTGGACGGAGTCCACGGAGACCGACGGAGCCGAAGGCGAAGTGCACAGCCTTGTAGGGCTTTGAGGACCGCACCGCAGGCCCCAACGATGAGATCGCGTCAAATCGAAAGCGGTAACACGATTTTGTAAAATCGTGTTACCGGAGAAAAAGCGCGTCATCCTCGAGCGCGCCCACACTTCCAACAACGAATGCTTCGTTCGGCGCACCGTGCCCGAAGGGCGCGTCCATCACGACGGGCACGTGGAGATCGCGCGTGCGTTCCGCGAGAACGTCGGCCACGGTGACGCCGTCGGGCGCGGGTTCGCACTGCGTGAAGCTGCCGAACACGATGGCCCCGGCACGCGCGAGATGATCCCCGAGGCCCAGCGCCGTGAGCATGCGATCGATGCGATAGGGACGCTCGGTCACGTCCTCGAGCATGAGGATGGCGCCCGGGGGAATGACGAGACGGCCTGCAGCCGCCATGGCAGCCATGAGCGCAAGATTTCCGCCGACGAGCGGCCCCGCTGCTCTGCCTCGTGAGAGGCCACGTGAAAGGATCGTGAGCCCGCTCCAACACCGCCTCTTGCTCGTGCGCTCGAGTGCACAGATGAGAGTCTGTCGCTCCATCGGCGTGATGGAGCGACCAAGGCCCGTGACGTTCGGACCGTGGATCGAAGCGATGCCGTGCGCCGTCGCCACCGCATGCAACGCCGTGACGTCGCTGAAGCCAACGATCCATTTCGGCGCTCGCGCAAACGCATCCCACGGCAACTCGTCGAGGATGCGCATCGCGCCATAGCCACCGCGCGAGCACACGATGGCGGAGATGTCCGGATCGAGCATGGCGCGCGCAAAGTCCTCCGCGCGCTCCGCATCGGTCGCGGCAAGATAACCGCATCGACCGATGACTCGACTCGTCAGCCGGAGCCGATAGCGCAGCGCGAGCCAGGCGAGACCGCGAAAGAGGTCCGTGCGTGGCGCGGGACTCGACGGCGCACACACGGCCAACAGCGACCCTGGCCTGACAGCAGATGGAATACGAAACACCACGCCGCCGCATCTTAGAACTTCTCTCGGCTCTTCGTTTCGACGCGTCGCGGCTCAATATCGAGAGACGCACGACGGCGTGCAAGGACCTTGACCTCATTTCACGGTCCGGCAATAGCTTGGCGGGTGTCGACGACTTCGCGATCGCTCGCGCGACTTGGCGGGAAGTTGAGGGCGGTTGCGCCGTTCGCACACCGGCTCGTGAACTCCGTCACGTCTGGCGTGGACGGCTGGATGACGGCCAAGTTGGGTGAAGAGTTCAACGATCGGCTCTCGCGCGTGCCACTGAACCTCACGTCCACGGGCGTGGATCCCTTCGGGCTCGATCCCCAGTGGACGAAGTACGCGCTCGCCAGCGTCGCGTTTTTGCATCGGCACTACTTCCGCAGCGAGGTCTTCGGCGCGGAGAATCTACCGACGGGTCGTGTCCTCGTCGTCGCGAACCACTCGGGGCAACTTCCGTTCGATGCCACGCTCATCGGCGCTGCCCTCTTCATGGACGTCGAGCCGCCGCGGTTCATGCGCGCCATGGTCGAAAAGTGGACGCAGACGCTGCCCTTCGTTTCGCTTCTCTTCTCGCGCATCGGTCAAGTCGTCGGTGTTCCAGAAAACGCGCGCATGCTGCTCGAAAATGACGAGGCACTGCTCGTCTTTCCAGAAGGCGCGCGCGGCATCTCGAAGACGTTCGACAAGCGCTATCAGCTCGTCGACTTCGGTCTCGGCTTCATGCGCCTCGCGCTCGAGACGAACACGCCCATCGTCCCCGTCGCCGTCATCGGCGGCGAAGAGCAGTACGTCTCCGTCGGGAACTTCGAGGCGCTCGCGAAGTTCCTACGCATGCCCTTCTTGCCGATCCTCCCGCAGCTTGCGCTGCCCTTCGGCGCGCTTCCACTGCCAACGCGCTACCGGATTTACTTCGGCGAACCCATGCGCTTCTCGGGCGATCCGGACGACGATGACGCGATCATCGAAGAGAAAGTTTTCGTCGTGAGAGCCGCGATCCAAGCGATGGTCCATCGCGGTCTCAATGCCAGAAAGAGCATCTTTTTCTGATGGACCGTGGCGAAGGCACCATCCTCGTCACGGGCGCATGCGGGCGCCTCGGCAAGCATCTCGTGCGCACACTTCATCGCAGGCGCCGCGTCATTGCCGTGGACCGGCGCCCCTTCCCGGACAAGCCCAAAGACGTCGTCCACGAGTGCGTCGACATTCGACGCAAAAAACTCAAAGACGTCTTCCGCGCCGAGCCCATCGAGGCCGTCATGCACCTCGGCGTCATGCATGATCCACGCGCATCGCAGGACGAGCACCACGCGTGGAACGTGGCCGGCTTTCAAAAGCTGTTCGACTACGTCGAGCAATTCCGGGTGCCGAAGCTGGTCGTTCTATCGAGCGCGAACGTGTACGGTCCGCAACCGCACAACGCGCAGTTTCTCGACGAGAGCGCGCCGCTGCTCGCGAGTGCGCGCTTCAGCGAGATCCGCGACCTCATCGAAGTGGACATGCTCACGCAGGGTTTTTTCTGGAAGCATCCGCAAACTGAGACCGTCATTCTTCGGCCGGTGCACATCCTTGGCACCGTGCACAACGCGGCATCGAACTTCTTACGATTGCCAACCATCCCAACGCTCATGGGCTTCGATCCGATGGTGCAAGTGGTGCACGAGTCCGACGTCGTGCGCGCACTCGAGCAGACGCTCACCCCGGGGAAGCGTGGAATCTACAACCTTGCCGGCCCCGAACCCCTTCCGCTCTCACACATCGTGAAGCTGCTTGGCCGACCCAATATCGCCGTGCCGTACATGCTCAGCAAAGCGGTGTTGAAGCGGCTCTGGAATCTGCGCCTCACGACCTTCCCCGCACCAGAATTGGATCATATTCGTTTCGTCTGCATGGTGGATGACAAGCGCGCGCGAGACGAGCTCGGATACATGCCCGCGATGTCCATCGAAGAGACCGTACGCAGCGTCGACTTCGGCCGCTGGTAGCCCGCACGCGTGACGGGGTGGACTAATGCGTTAGTGCGATTGGATAGCCCATGGAGTAGCGTGCGTTGATTTCGCTACGCGGCTGCCATCCGACGCTGCCGTGATCATCGTTGTACGTGAACGCGTCGATACCGAAGGGACCGAAGTAGCCGGCCGCCGTGAGCGCCGAAGCGACGCGATGGGCTTCGGCGACCATCGCGCGCGCGATCGCGGGATCGTCGTTTGCGGTTGCGCGCTTGGTTTGCAGCCATTGCCCGTGGCGATCGCACTCTTGCGTGACAAGCTCGCCGACCGTGAACTTGCCATCTTTCGCGATCCATCCGTGGATTGCGTACTCCGTCACGAGGGCGACGTTCGGCTCGATTTGCACGCCACCATCACGCATCGCGGACTCGACGAACGCGCGATCGCTCGCGCATGCCGCCGAGACGACGCGCTGCCCGCGCCCAGCCATGCCGAACGCGCGCTTGACCCGCCACGCGTGCCCCACGGGAGGCACCTCGCCCAACTTCGCGAGTGCTTCGTCGAGCGACGTGACGAACGCGCCACCAGGCAACGTTGCGCCGAGCGCGGAAGAGAACGCCCGACTGTTGACCGCACGAAGAACGTCGACAGGCGGATGCACATCTGGCTCGGCACCTGCGCGCCGGAGCAACGCAGTCGCCCGCGGCGTTGGACAGAACGCGCGACCTACGAATCCGCGAGCTGCATTTCGAGCGCTAGTTTCGTCCACGAGAAGGTCTCCGGGGCGGAGCAGCGACGCCGCGAGGCGATCGATCTGCGAACGCATTGCCGTGAGGACGGCCTTCGACGGCGTGTAATGTCCGCGCGCGCCGAGCTCGAGGTCCGCATCGAGGTTCAGGATCCAAGCGGCGCGGGCGTCCATGCTTCGAGCTCGTTGATGAAACGGACTGGCTGTCCCGCGCGTTCGCGGGCCGAGCGATGGATCGGCATGCCGCGCATGAGCATGGGCGAGAGCGGCTTCGGCAGCGACGCACGCCACGCTTCGAAGGTGAGTGGACCTCTGAAATAGGAAAACCACTCCACGCCGAAGCGCACGTGGCCGATCTCTTCGCCTCCGATGATCTCCTGCACGCGCGCGCCCTCGTCATCACCGGCTTCGCGAAAACGCGCTGCGAACTCGTCGCTGTGATCGAGGTTCGCGCTCTCGAGCCCGAGCCCCATCACAGCAACGAATGCAGCCGGATCGGCACACGCAGGCACCCGAGCCCAGAACCAGTCACGCACGGGAAAATCGCCGACGCGATGACCGAGCCGCTCGATCTGTGCAGAATACATGCTCATATGACGGACCTCGTCGAGCGCGAGGCGCAAGAGACCGGAGCGAAAAGCCTGCGGTGCGTCTGCAAACGCGAGCAGCGCCCACGCCATGAGTTCTGCAGCCTGCAGCTCGTGATGCCAGAAGGTGTGAAGGGCGCGCGCGCGGCCGAGCCTAGAATTTAGGCCACGCGTCTTTCGCGCGCGCTCGAGGACGACGAGCTCGGGCGGCCTCCCGGGTGCTTCGATCCGGCGCACGGGAGCTCCCGTCTCCCATCGATCCGGCACTGCGGGAGGAGTGATCTTGGCTGTAAGCGCCGTCGCGAGGACGTAGTCCCATGCCCAGCGTTCAACGGTGCCGGAAGGAGGGGGATGCATCGCAGAGGCGGCGCATAGCTTAGCGTGACAGCGTTTGGTTTGGGTTTGGCATCGGTGTATAGGGCGATGGTGGCCGCACACGTCCTGCCTTTCGAGAAGCCCGTCGTCGATCTCGTTGCTCGCGTGCGCGAGCTCCGAACGCTGGCGGAGGACGACAAACGTCTGGAACCCGAGCTTCGCCGTCTCGAGGAAAAGACGAGCCGCCTCGCTCGCGAACTCTTCGCCGATCTGTCGCCATGGCAGAAAGTCCAACTTTGCCGGCACCCAAATCGCCCATACACGCTCGATTACGTCGAGCGCCTCATTTCAGACTTCGTCGAGCTGCACGGGGATCGCCGGTTCGGTGACGACGCGGCGATCGTCGGAGGCGTCGGCCGTTATCGCGGGCGCAGCGTCGTCGTCGTCGGCCACCAGAAAGGCCGCACCACCAAGGAAAAAGCTGCACGGAACTTCGGCCAGGCACAGCCCGAAGGCAACCGCAAAGCCTGCCGCCTCTACGAGCTCGCCGATCGTTTTGCCATGCCCATCCTCACGTTCATCGACACGCCCGGCGCGTATCCCGGCATCGGCGCAGAAGAGCGCGGGCAGAGCGAAGCCATCGGCGCATGCCTTGCCGCCATGATGCGCGCACGCGTGCCCATCATCACCACGATCATCGGCGAGGGTGGCTCCGGCGGTGCACTCTCTCTCGGCGTCGGCAATCGCGTGAACGTGCTCGAGTATGGAACCTACAGCGTGATCTCACCTGAAGGATGCGCGTCCATCCTCTGGAAAGACGGCACCAAGGCAGATGAAGCGGCGCTCCGGATGCGCATGACAGCGCCCGAACTTCTTCGCCTCAAGGTCGTCGACCGTGTCATCGACGAGCCAGTCGGCGGAGCGCACCAAGATCCAACGATGGCTGCGCGCCTCGTCGACGACGCCATCCGCGACGCACTCGACGAGCTCACGAAGAGGACCCCCAACGAGCTCGTAGACGAGCGCTACAACCGCTTCCGCGCTCTCGGTGCTTTCACGTCCTGACATGTCGTAACACGAATTTCGAAAATCGTGCTACTGGAGGAGCCGATGCGTGTGTCGCTCCCTTGCGTTGCGATCTTCCTCGCAATGCTTGCAGGTTGCACAGAGGATGGACAAGGGACCGCGTCGTTCACGACGTACGGCGAGACGTTCATCGAAGAACAGATTCCGGCGTCCGCGGTGGAAGATGGCTGGAGCATCACGTACAGCCGTTTCCTCGTGACCTTCCGCGACATCGAGATCGCCGAGACGGATGCTCCGCCCGCTGCAACGATGGCGGGCTCGGTGCTCTTCAACGAGAAGGTGATCGGCACCAAAGCGATCGTTTCGTTTACGGGGCTCCGCGCCAGCGCGTATCCGCACGTGAGCTATCACATCGCGCCTGCCACGGCCGACACCGCGCTCGGCCGCGGCGCCACCGATGCCGACAAGGCACTCATGGTGTCGAACGGCTACGCGATCTACGTCGAAGCGATCGCGCAGAAGGGTGCGGTGACGAAGTCATTCAAGTGGGGCTTCGCGCAAGACACGCTCAACGATCGCTGTCAGGGCAACGTCTCGGGCATGCTGATCAGCGGCGCCATCATCACGAACGGCGGCACCGACACGATGCAGCTCACGATTCACGGCGATCACTTCTTCTATGACGATCTGCAATCTGCTGCCGCGAAGCTCCGTTTCGACAACATCGCAGCGGCAGACGCCGACGGCGACGGCGTCGTCACGCTCGATGAACTTTCGGCCGTCAAGCTCGCGGCGATTCCGATCGAGAACGGCTCTTACGGCACGGGCAGCGCCGCCGGCATTCACACGCTGCGCGATTTCGTCGAAGCGCTTGCGCGAACAGTTGGGCACTTTCGCGGCGAAGGCCAATGCTTCGCCACCCCGATTGAGTAGGCCCGCTCGCTGCGTCACTTAGGGGCATACGTGAACGAGTAACCGAGGCCTTCTTTCATGCCGCGAACGAGCTCGTTTCGGCCGATTGCGCCATCGGGCATGAGGACTGGAGTTCCATCTTCACTTGCGGGGATCGAATCGAATTCGACTTGATCGAACCACTCGGCGATGCCGATCGTGAGCGTGACGACACCGTCGGCTTCGATGTCCACTTCGGCGAACGGACAGCCTTCGACCGTTGGAGCATTGTCCGCATTCAAGATGTCGGCCTCGTCGATCTCGGCACGAAACGGTCTCGTATCGGCTCCGTTCTGTGCAACGCCCTCGAAGACAGCGACATGAGTGCCAAGTGCATTCGCGAACGGCCCTACGGCAGGCGCCTGGAACGTGAACGTGGCGGAACGCACCGTGCCCGAAACGCCGTCGCCCATGCCGAGCACGGTCGTCGTGCGCAAGTCGACAGAGGATGCACCGAGAAATTCCCCGAGCGCGTTGCCCGGCACGTAGTGCCCCGGGTGCGCAAACGCGCTCCTCTCAACGAATGCATTATGCAACCATTCGAAGATCGTGGGGCGCGCGTCCGAAAAAATCGGCGGGCCGTCGTAGTAGTAGAGCGGTCCGATCGAGAGAAGTGCCTTGGAGAGCGTGACGTTCCAGCCGTACGCATTCGTGAACGTCGTGGTGGCTGGGTTCGCGCCGGCGACGTGGACTTCGAGCGCCACGCGCTCACCCGTGGTGTCGCTCGTGCACGCGACAGGCAGCGCCGCTTGAATGCCGAAGGCTACGAACGAAGCAACGAAGACGATGTTCTTCTTCATCTCGAACCACCTTCATAGATGCAGCGTGAGCGTTGCCCAGAGTGTGCGCGGTGCGCCAACGGACACGTGCTTGATCGGCACGCGCGGCGGGCTCTGTAGACGATCGAAGTTCGAGGCGTAGACGAACTCGCCGTCGTACCACTTGGTGTCGAACAAGTTGAACACGTCGAGTCCGAGCTCGACTTCGGACAGACGCAGACCTGCAGACGCGTCGACGAGAAACACGTTGCTGCCCATTTCTTTGTAGGGCAGCGGCCTGCCGACGAGCCCCTGGAGCCCGGTGCCGATGCGCCCCTCGAGCGTTCGATTGAAGAGGCGCGTGAGTGCGTGCTTGATCGCGAGATCGCTTCGAACCACGAGCTCGGGAACGTACGGCAAGAGATCTCCCTTGCGGTACGTCGTGTCCGATTCGCGGAAGGTCGCCCGCGTGTACGTTGCGCTGCTCGACAGAAGCAAAAGATCGCCCGCCCGTGCGATGAACTCGGCGGCAATGCCGCGGCGATCGGTGCCCGGCACGGTCTCGTTGCGCGTCGTCTCGGGATCGAAGACGAGATCTTGGCTAAGGCGCGTGTAAAATGCAGCAATCGAGCCCTCGAGGGTCTGCCCATCGCGGTAGCGCGCGCCGACTTCGTAGCTCGTCACGTTGGTGAAGACCGTCTTCTCGCCATCGGCGAGACTTCGCGCCTGCGGTGATCGGAAGCCATCTCCGTAGCTTGCGAGCAAATGCACGCGCGGCATCGCCGACCAATCGATCGTCGCTTTTTTTCCGAGATGTGAGCCCTGTGCGGATCGCTCTTGCGCGGGCACGACTTGATCATTGATCACGCGATCGGCCGTGGAGTACGAGAGCACGTCCGCGCGGATGCCGCCGCGCACGGTGACGCGCGGGAGGGGATGCAAGCCGAGGTCGACCCAGCCGGCGACGTCGGTGCCGCGAACGTCGGCGTCGACCTGAGTCTGAAGGGGCGAGTCGTCGACGTCCGAAAGACGTGTTTGCGATTGCGAGATGACGTCGTACCGACCGTAGACTCCGAACGCGATCGTGTCGCGGCTCGAAAATATCGGCAGCATGCGCTCGTACGATCCGGTGAGCCCCGCGGTCGTGCTCTCGTTCACTTGTTCGTTGTTGTCGCTCTCGGGGCTGCTCATGGCGCCGTGCAGCGTGTCGAGAAAATAGCCCGTGTAGTTCTGACGAAGTCGAAGCGTGCGGAATACAAGGAATGGCGCGATGGACAAATGTCCGTCGCTCGTGTCCTTCGTGATCTCCGTCAGCACCTGATGGCGGACCGAAAAGCCACCTTGTTTTGGATCGAGCACGGCGAAACGATCCATACGCCCCGATTCGATGTCGGCGGCCGGCACGACGCCGGCGGAGTCGAAGCGTCCCGTGTAGGTCGAAGCAAGCACGCGCAGTGAAAAACCACCGGGCAGATCGTGTTTGAATTGCGCGATCATCGATCCGCGGCGCGCAGCACGATTCGGTCCGAAGCCACTGGTCTGGTAGTCCTCGAACGCAGCGAAGGTCTCTTCCGGTTCGCCTTTCGGGTGATAGGCGAGAAACAGGCGGCGCGTGCCGAAGCTGCCGATCGTGCCCTTCACCGTTGCGCCCGGCTCGGCAACACCGAGGTCCATGCGGATGGATCCGGCGACCGCAAAATCGCCTTGCCGAGGATCGTAGGTGCCCGGCGTGGAGTGAACGCGGCGGATCACCTCCGGCATGACGAAGTGCAGATCGGCATAGCCCTGACCGTGGATGTTCGAGACCTCGTTGACCGGCACGCCTCCAACCCAGAGCTCGACGTCCTGCCCGTGAACGGCGTCGAAGCCTCGAAGGAAGATCTGGTGGGCCTTGCCTTCGCCGCTGTGCTGCGTGACGAAGACGCCAGGCACGACATCGAGCACGTCGCTGCCGGTGCGGTGCGGCGCGGTCATGACGACGTCGCGTCCAAGTTCAACGTCCGATGCACTGCGCGGCGCGGCCTTGCCTCGTACGACGACGGTGTCCATCGGAGCAACTGCGGCCGCGTCGGAGGTCTGCGGCGCGGGCGTTGGATCGGCAGACGGCGGAGCAGTCTCTTCTGCAAGAGCAGCCGACCCGCGAAGCACGCACACGCAACCGAGCGCGCCGGCAGCGAAAAGGTGGCGATGCCGCATGGCTCCGCCTGGTAGCACGATTTTTGACAAACGTGCTACGCGCCCTGTCGGCGACGCAGGCGCGACGCAAGTGCGGGCGGCGACGCAACGGTGGTGATGAACACGGCGGCAACGAGCGCCGAGTAGATGTTCGGCGGAAAAAGCGGCGAACCCTCGACCACGAGCCGCCGTCCGGCGTCGGCGAAGATGAGACCGACCTCGCCACGCGGGACCATGCCGAAGCCAACGGTGAGCCGATCGATCTTGGAGCCTCGCACCCCGAGACCACATGCGAGCTTGCCCACGAAGGCCGCGACAACGAGTGCGAGAGTGAACAAAACGGTCGTGATGCCGAAGCCTACGAGCTTCACGCTCATGCCGGTGCGAACGAAAAAGACTGGAGCGAAGACCGCGACGATCGGCGCGACGAAATCTTCGACGCGCTTGAGCCCTCCTTCACCGAACGGCCGGAGCCGAACGTCATCGAGAAGAAGACCCGCGGCATAAGCGCCAACGATGGCCGCGAGTCCTGTGCTCGCACTCACACCCGCGAGCACGAGGCAGAGCGCGACGGACACTGCGCCAAGGACGTGCGGCGCACGCAAGCTGGCAGCAACACTGTAGATGCCGCGAGTTACCGAGAGCCCGATGACGAGCGAGCCGGCGACGAACGCAATGGCGACGCCGGTGATGCGCAGAACCATCGCGATGTCGGGAGCGCCCTGCACTGCGATGGCCGAGACGACGGCGAGCACGATGAGGCCGAGCACGTCGTCGATCACAGCGGCGCCAAGAATGACGTTCGCCTCACGCAGACCGAGCGCACCTGCGTCCTTGAGAACGCTCGCAGTGACGCCCACGCTCGTCGCGCACAACGTGGCCCCGACGAACAAGTGCAGAGACAGCGGCGCGGACGGTATGAATGCGCGACTTACGCCGTAGCCAAGGACGCTCGGCACGACGACTCCGAGCACCGCGACGATACCAGCGCTCGGTGCAACGGCCGCCATCTCGCGAATCGACGACTCGAGTCCTACTTGGAAGAGCAGCAATAGGACGCCGAGTTCGGCCGCGAACGCGATGGCGGTGCCCTGGGCCTCTGCATCGAAGAATGCAACCGGCAGGTTGCCAAGCACGATCCCCGCGAGGAGCTCGCCGAGCACCGCGGGCTGACCGAGCCGCAAAGCACCCTCGCCGCCCAACTTGGCAGCCAAGATCATCACGGCAAGCATCAACCACGTTGCAGCCGTGACGCCGTGATCCATCACGTATCAATCTAGCCCGGATAATTCACGACGCGATTTCTGCAGACGGCCGAGACCGCAGCGAGAAGGGCGCACGCCGTATCGCAGGACCGAGGCGTACTGTACGTACGCCGCAGGTCCGAGAAACGCCGTAC
>WQYX01000095.1 GCA_009781005.1 Polyangiaceae bacterium
CGCCGCATCGCAGGACCGAGGCGTACTGTACGTACGCCGCAGGTCCGAGAAGCGCCGTACGTCCTTCGCAGCAAAGGGATCGGCTCGTCTGAGTGGAGTCGTCGTGAATTATCCGGGCTAGCCTCGATTCGCTCGTAACGGCTGGTAAACACGCTCTTATCTGAAAAGGCATTAGTCGAAATCCTCGATTTTCCAGAGTCCGCGCTCGCGGACGAGTTGGATGGTGCCGGCACCGTACGACATGGACGCGCGATCCCCGGTCTCTTCGGGCGACGTTGTTGGCAAGGCTTGTTTGAGCGCGGAGACGACGGTTTGGATTTCTTCCTTGTCGTTCCCCTCCCATGCAGCTTTCAACTTCTGCGCGTCGAGACCTTCCTTGTGCGCGTCAGGCACGTACTTCATCGCAACGTCGTAGCGCTTTCGCTCCACCGCGCGTACGAACCCCTGGATTGTATGGCGAGGGGTATCTTGCGCGTAGAGATCGATGGCCGATGCGTCGATCCTCCATTTGCCCTTCTCGAGAACGAGTGGGAGCTCTTGTCCCGTCGCCGTCGTGACCGTTGCCGTGACGACGGGCGCACTCGTCGACCGCGCGAGTGCCTTGGCGATCTCGCGTACTTCGCCGGGATCATCTCTGACCATGCGCCGGAAGGCTTCGAGCGACGTGCCGCGCCGCGCTTCATCGCTCAACATGCGGTACGCGTCGTCGGCGCGACCTTCTTCGAGCGCGCGTGAGTACGCATGAAGCACCGACTGCGGATCGTTCGACGCAGAAGCCTTGCACGCGGCGCATGAGATCACCACAGCGACAGCGAGCAGTGCGGCCTTGCAGGACATAACGGAATTCAGCCCTACCACGCTGCGCGTACGCATCCAAGTCACCCTCGATAAGCCATGATAAGAGATAATCGTGACTCAGCAACCGCGCTCCGATCTCGAGACTCTGCCCCTTCTCCCGCTGCGCAACAGCGTGGTTTTCCCAGCGAGCGTCGTCCCCGTCAACGTTGGCCGCGCGCGCAGCGTCCGCCTCGTCGAAGAGCTGCTCGGGCAAGACCGCGCGGTCGTCGGCATCGTGAGTCAGCGCGACGCCGACGTGGATGAACCCGGCTTCGACGACGTCTACGACGTCGGCACCGTCGCGCGCGTCGTGAAAGTCATCCGGCTCGGACCATCGAATTACTCCGTCGTGCTCCATGGCCTGTCGCGCCTGCGGATTGTCGCCAGATCGAGCCTCGAGCCGTACATGCGCGCAAAGATTCGCCGCATTGCCGAGGATCTCGAGCGCGACGCCGAGCTCGACGATCTTGGCGCGCGGTTGCGTGACGGCACGCGCGAGCTTCTGGAGCTCATGCCGAACCTGCCGAAGGAGACGAGCGGCATCCTCGAGAACGTGCGCGACAGCGGTGCGCTCGCGGATCTCATTGCGTCGAACCTCACCGTCGACGGCGTGACGGTCACAGACAAGCAAAAGGTACTCGCCACCTTCGACGTGAAGGAACGCGTGCGCACCGTCCTCGGCCTCGTTCAGAAGCAACTCGATCTGTTGCGCGTGAAAAACGAGATCACGAGCATGGTCGCCGACGAGGGCAAAAATCAGCGCGAACTCATCTTGCGTCAGCAAATGAAGAGCATCCGCGAAGAGCTCGGCGAGACGGACGAGGACGACGTCGAGGAGTTGCGCGAGCGCATTCGATTGGCGGGCTTGCCCGAAGACGCGATGAAGATCGCGAAGAAGCAGCTGTCGCGGCTCTCCGGAATGCAGCAGCAATCGGCAGAATTCAACGTCACGCGCACCTACGTTGAATGGCTCGCAGATCTGCCGTGGAACAAAACCACGAAGGACAAGCTCGATCCGGCCGACGTTCGCCGCTGCCTCGACGAGGATCACTACGGTCTCGAGAAAGTCAAAAAGCGCATCGTCGAGTACGTCGCCGTGCGCAAGCTGCGCGCCGACAAGAAGGGTCCGATCCTCTGCTTCATCGGGCCACCGGGCGTTGGAAAAACGTCGCTCGGCCGATCCATCGCGCGCTCGATGGGGCGCCGTTATCATCGCGTTGCGCTCGGTGGCGTCCGCGACGAAGCCGAGATCCGTGGTCATCGTCGAACGTACGTGGGTGCGCTCCCGGGGCGCATCATCCAGGGCATGAAGAAGGTCGGCGTGAACAATCCCGTCTTCGTGCTCGACGAGATCGACAAGCTCGGTGTCGACGTGATGGGAGATCCATCCGCGGCGCTGCTCGAAGTGCTCGATCCGGCGCAGAACAACACGTTTCAAGATCACTACATCGACACGCCGTTCGATCTCTCGCAGGTCACGTTCCTCGCGACCGCAAACAACGAGGACACCATCCCTGGGCCGCTCTGGGATCGTCTCGAGATCATCGAGGTGCCGGGCTACACGCGCGCCGAGAAGAAGTCGATCGCGCGCGAGTTCTTGGCGCCCAAGTCTCTCTCCTCGCACGGACTGACCGACGAGCGTCTCGGCTTCGAGGATTCCGGCTTCGAGACCATCATCGAGAGCTACACGCGCGAGGCTGGCGTGCGCAATCTCGAACGCGAGATCGGCAGCGTGTGCCGGCACGTTGCCATGCGGCTCGCCGAGGGCGAAGACGTGCATCTTACATGCAACTCGGAATTCGCGCAGACGGTTCTCGGTCCTCCGCGCTACACGCCGGAACTTGCAGAGCGCACCAGTTCGCCGGGCGTTGCCACGGGTCTCGCCTGGACCCCGTCGGGCGGCGACATCCTCTTCATCGAAGCGTCGAAGATGCCCGGCCGTGGCGAGATCGTCGTCACTGGCAACTTGAAGAGCGTCATGAAGGAGTCGGCGGCCACGGCCCTATCTTTCGTGCGCAGTCATGCGGCTCGACTCGGCCTCGATCCGGAGTTTCTGAAGACCGTCGACTTGCACCTGCACGTACCAAAGGGCGGCACGCCAAAAGACGGACCGTCTGCGGGCGTCGCGATGTATTCGGCCGTGGCATCGCTTCTCTTGTCGTGCGCCGTTCGCAAAGACGTGGCCATGACGGGCGAGATCTCGCTGCGCGGCGCCGTGCTTCCGGTGGGCGGCATCAAGGAAAAGCTCCTCGCTGCGCACCGCGCCGGCATCAAAGAAGTCCTCATGCCGAGTCGCAACGAAAAGGATCTCGAAGAAGTCCCAAAGGACATTCTCGAGGACATGCGCGTGCATCTCATCACGCGCGTCGACGAGGTCCTGCCCATCGTGCTTGAAACGTCATCGCCGCGAGCTCGGACCGATCCTCCTTCACACTGATGTCGAGATTCGGCTGGCAATTGTCGTCGAGCGTGCGGCCGTACGCCGTTGGCGCAATCGTCGTCGCCGTCGCGATGGGTGGCATGGGGTTCGTGCCGCTCTTCGGCGGCCCGGGCTACGAACAGTCGCTTGCGACGGGACTCTTCGTGCCGTCCGCGGTCGCCATCGCAACGGCGATCGATGCGTCGCGTGCAAGTGCGAGGCGCCAGCCGATCGAGTCGCTCGGGCGCGGCGTGCTCGCGGGGCTCGCGTTCGCCGGGATCTCCCTCCTCACGGCATTGTTGCATGCTGCACGCGTCGGGATCTGCGAGCTCTGGGGCGCGCTCTTGTACTTTGCACTGAATCCCGGTGCAGGTTCTGTCATGGGCGGCGCGTGGGGCAGCGTTGTCGGCGAACTCGTTGCAGCGTTGGACCGCTTTCGATTTGCCGCGATCTCATCGTTGAGGCCTGCGCTGCGGTCCTCAAAGCCAAGAGGCTGTGCACTTCGCCTTCGGCTCCGTCGGTCTCCGTGGACTCCGTCCAGCAAGCTGGACTCCGTCCACTCCGGCTCCGGTCCGCTGCTCGGCCCCGCCTCGACCTCGCGTCAACTTGAAAGCGGTCTAGCGAGACGCCGGCGCGTCGTGCGACCTCGCGCACGAACCGTGATCGCCCTGGCGCTCGCCGGGCCGCTCTGGGGCATCGCGGTGAGCGTCTACCGATTCTTTACCTCGCCGATGATCTTCGCCTTCGATCCCTTCGTCGGCTACTTCAGCGGCGCGCTCTACGACACCGTCATCGATCAAGGCACCGCGATCCTGACGTACCGCGCTGGCTCGCTCGCGACGCTCGCGGCCCTCGCGTTCGCGTTCTCTCTCGTCGAGCGTCGCGACGGCGTTCTCGTCGTGCTCGATCACCGCTCCGCATCTTCGCGTGCGCGCGGCGTGCTCGCCGTCCTTGCCGCTCTTGCGAGCATGAGTCTCTTCTTCTTCGGCACGAAGCTCGGTCACTTCAGCACCGCCGCATCCATCACCGATGATCTCGGCGCGGAGAAGCACGGCGAACGATGCGACGTGGTTTATCCGAAGACGACGCGCGAACGAGAAGCCGATCTTCTCGTCAAAGACTGCGACGAACAGATCGCGGCGGTCGAGCAACGACTCGGCGCAAAGGGACCTCCGCGCGTTGTCGCCTTCTTCTTTCGCGACGCCGAAGACAAAAAGCGTCTCATGGGAGCCGCGAACACGTACATCGCCAAACCGTGGCGCAAAGAAGTGTACTTGCAGCTCGGCGGCTATCCGCATCCGGTGCTCGGACACGAGCTCGCGCACGTCGTTGCTGGAAGCTTTGCTCGCGGCCCTTTCCGGATCGCCGGAAGCGCAGGAGGTTTGTTGCCAAACCCCGGGCTCATCGAAGGTGTCGCCGTCTTCGCGTCGCCTGACGACGACGATCTCACCGTGACGCAGTGGGCGCGCGCGATGATGGATCTCCGGCTCTTGCCGCCGCTTGGCCGCATCTTCTCGCTTGGTTTTCTCGGCGACGCATCGGACAAGAGTTACACCGTGGCCGGCGCGTTCATCGGATGGCTCGCGCAGAACTCCGGCACGGACGTCGTGCGCGCGTGGTACGCGGGCGGTGATCTCACCGCGCTCACGGGCAAAGATTGGTCATCGCTCGATCGAGCATTTCGCGCGTCGCTCAGAGAGGTGACTCTGCCCGCCGAAGCCGAGAGCTTCGCCAGAGCGAGGTTTTCGCGTCCGGGAATTTTCGGGCGCAAGTGTCCGCACGTCGTCGACGCGCTTCGCCGCGAGGCCAGCGTGTGCCGAGACTCGCAGCGCTTCGAAGACGCGATGCGTCTTTACCGCGAGGTCCTCGCGAAAGACGCGGCGGACTTCGCTTCGCAAAAGGATCTCGCGGTCATTGAGAGGCGTCACGGCGATCGCACAGTCGGAGAAGCGGCATTGTTGCGTCTTGCCAATGGCAAAGACGTCCCGCGCGTGTGGAAGGATCGCGCCGCAGAAGCGCTCGGCGACGCCGACTTCATCGACGGAGACTTCGAGCGCGCAGCCAAACGCTACGAAGATCTCGCTGCGCGTTCGCTCGACGAAGATGCTGCGCGCACGCTGGAGGTCAAAGCCTTTGGCGCGAGCTCGGAGGATGGGCGCCCCGCGGTGCGCGCGCTCTTGCTCGGCGATTCCGTGCACGGCCCCGACATCTTTCTGGGTGGCATTGCGCTCGGCACGTGGAACGCGACCAAACCTTCGGCGCTCGCCAGTTATCTTATGGGTCGAAACCTTGTTAATCGCGGTTTGTATGAAGACGGTGCGCGCATGCTCGACGATGCTTGCGCACGTCTGCCGGAACTTCCAACACCGCGCCTTGCACGCGAGACCCTGCGCCAGCGTGCGATTGCAGCATGTGCCATGAATGACACCTCCGCGCTCGAGCGAGTGCGAACGCTGATTGCATCCCCAGACGATCCATTCCGCGATGCTGCTGGTGGACGGCGCGAAGCCACGCTCCGAATGATCGCACGTTGCACGAAGTGAACTTGGTTTTTACTTGGTAACCCAAATCACGCGGCCGAAGCGGCGAGCCGTGTGGAAGTTGCCGAGTCCCAGGATGGGTGACCATGCCGTGCCGCCGTTGTTCTCCATGGCGTAAAAGTTCATGCGCCATGAGTCTCCTGGTTTCGGTGGAAGATTCTTTGCGCCCTTTTTGAAGGATGACCACGGAATCGCAACTTCGACAGTATAGCCTTCGTCTTTGTCCGAGGGATTGTCGATGGTTCCATGGACGACGACCGCGCTCTTCAACTTCGGGTCCCAATCCTCGTGGCCAAAGGGTCCCTGAGGTTCGGTTTTCGGGAAGTTTTGCCTGTCGAATTGTGAGTGAAAGCCCTTATTCTGCGGGTTAATCTGAATCTCGTAATAATCCATGTTGTCGCCGTCGCCGTCCGGATCAATCATAATCTCCGACGTGTCTTTCGTCCATGTCATGGGCTGCCCGGTCACAGTCCAATCCTTTGGCTGCGATTCCTTATTTGTAAAGTATCCGACCACGTTGGGATCTTTTACGTCGATGAGCACGTACATATGGTTCTCGTCCCAGGTGATTTTCGCTGAGCCGTTAACCAGCGACGAAGCAGCCGAGCCGCCCGTCGCCACGTTGACAAAAGGGCCGGTGCTCGCGGCTGCCTCCCATGCTTTGTCGTCACCTTTGCCGTCGATGACGATCTTCTCGCCCGCGGCGAGCTTTCCAACTTGGAGGGTTGGTACGTCGCCCGCGCCGTGCTTCTCGTCCTTCTTTGGTAAAATACCCGTTTTGATCTTCGTCACGATTCCGCGGTTGTCGCCGTCGCGTGGTCCGCTGAGCGCGCGCAGGCGCGTATCTCCTTTCCAAATGCCAACGTAGACCGTGGACTCTGGCCCCCGAAGATCTTGAGGCATCGTATACGTTTGCTCGTCGGCGTAGATCTTCCCGCGTTCCCACCGATCCGGCCCAAGGATCTGGCGATTGCCCGAGAGCGCGCGCAGCGGTCCAACATTGTCAATGTTGTCCGATTTGTCGAAACCCTCGTGCTGGATATGCGTGAAGAGCTGCCAGCCGTCTTCGAGCGGATCGTCGCAACGCCAGTAGAACGTGAGCTTTACCAGTGTCTTTGGCGGCGCGAGCTCGGGCTCCACTTTGTAACCAACGAGATGGACCTTATTTTCAAAATTGATGTCCGTCTTTCTCGCATCCGCGGGAACGGCGTCGAGGACGTACGCCTTGAGACGCTCCTTGTCCTCCGCACTGATGCGCTGCTTGCCGCCCACACACGCGCCGCTCACAACGGACAGCGAGAGCACTGTAGCGATCGCAAAGAGATTTCGCATGCCAGCGAAATACCTGCCACACCCGCGGAAGGCAACAATGTGACCGCCGAGGTGTGGCAGATGATTCAGGCGACTGCGCGTCCACGGGAGGACGGCACGACGTCCTCCCGTAGGCGTCGATGTTATCGTGCCGGCATTAGTGGTTGCAATCCTCCCCCCGAATACGAGACCAGATGGTTCGGCTGGCCGTTGGTTGTCCAGTCGGCCGTCACGTAGTAACTATCCGGGTTGCCCGAGCCCAGAGAATCCGTGCCTGACAACATGCCGTTGGTGGAAATGGTCGGTCCGCCAGCGGGGCAGTCGCCAATGCAAACGATTCCCCACGTGATTGGCGATACAACAGCGGCGGCTGGCGCCGTGCGCTGCACCTTGACCTGGCCGTCCGTCACGGTCGACGCCCCGGTATCTTCCGCAACTACCTGCGGTATCACGATGTTCACCTTGTCGCCGATGGGGTCTTCCACGGGCGAGACCACGAGCCTCAGCACACCGCTCCACTCGCCCGACGTGCCCGTCAGCCAGATGCTGGGCATGCCGTAGGGCTGCGGGATGGAGTCGCCGAGAAACATTCCGTCGGATTTTTGCGGCTTAACATCCCCAACGCTCAAGGTGCCGTCGTCCGCGATCGTCACGGGGGCGACAACGGGTGGCGGGATTACAGCTTGGGGGGAGGCTGGATCTGGGTCTGGATTTGGTGCAGCAAGGCACTCCCCCTGGGACCCAACTCCATACATACTTATAGAGCTGAACATGCTGCACCCCAGGCTCCATTGCACATCGGTCAGCGGGTGGCCCGCATTCCCCCGATAGGCAGCGAACTTGTCCGTGCTCATGTTGTGGATGGCGTAGCTCAAGATCTCGATGTTGTTGGAGTAGTCCATTTCTGCATAGCCGCCGACATTTGACTTGCCGCTGCCATACGCCTGCCCGTAGATAGCCAAGGGGGTCCTGGCCACGAGCAGATATTGCGTATCGTAGACGTAATCGAGATCGCCACCGGTGCCGCTTTCTGCAGAGATGGTCAACCAGTTCGAGCCGCTCAACAACGCATTCAACTTGTCGCCTGACGGCGTTCTGTAGAGCCCTCCCTCAATTGTCCCGATTTCGTCATTGCCACCAGGAATGCCATTGACCTTCCATACGATCGGGTGGTTTAGAAAGCGGCGGCGGACGGAGTATTGGACGGTCCTATTGCCCGCCGCTACCTCCTGGTCATTATTGAAATAGATGGAATCGATTCCGGATGAGATCCTGATCCAGGGGTGTGGCCTCAAAAAGATTGTGTCTGTCGTCTCCGTCGAAAGCCAGGCGTCCCTGTCCACCGTGAGATAGCCGAAAAGGTCAATCGTAGAAGGAGGGGGAGTAGAGGGTCCGCCAATCGGCGACCCACCCTCCGGCAGGGGATAGTCCTTCACGCTTACAGCAAACTCGCCTTTGACCGCGTCAGCGGGGACCAGCACAGATGCGTAGCCATCAACGACGTAAATGGGCGTGTTGCCGCCTACTGAATACCCGTAGCCGAGGCCGCCGATGTCTACCGCCAGGCCATTGCCGGTGAGAGTAGGGGTCGAGAAGATGGCGCTCAAGGACGCGGGGCCGGTATACGGCACGGCCGGATATCCTACGCATAGGCCTTGCCCCTCCGGGTTTGTCGGGGTCTCTGTCGGGCCGGTCGGCCCGCATGTGAAGGATTCGACATCGACGTAGATCTTCAGAGTCATCATGCGAGTCCCACGCAGGTAGTCGCAGTTCCACCAAGTGAAGTGCGGCACCTCCACCTTCATGGCCAGTCCTGAGTAGCTGGCGTCGGCATTGACGACCGTGCCTGTCAACTCCTGCCCCCACTGCCCGGTGGCGTCGTTCATGCTCCACGCCGGGACGCCGTCGCCCACCTTGAGCACCGCGCCCGTCTCAGGGTTGAGAGCCGAATAAAGCGGTACGGTAATCGTGGCGCTCTTGCCGGACGCGAGCTGGAGCTTCTGGCCATTCTGGAAAAAGCTGAAATCGGCCATGCCAAGACTCACCATGATGCCGTCCGACTGCATCGGACTGCCCGGAAACCCATCCGGATTGGCAGCGGCGTTGTAGGGAGTGATCCGCACTTCGATGGTCCCGCTGACAGGCTGGTTGTCCGATGCCGTCACGAAACTGTCGCCCTTGACCGTGACCGCAGCGCCATCGGGGCCGGTAAAGACGCCGCCGGCGTGCGCGTCAAAACTCTGGCTGAAGGCAACGGGTAGCAAGGTCGCGAAAAAATTCCCGTCATGGTCGTTCAGCGTCAGAGGCACGGCTTGGTCGACATAACCCTCCTTGCTCAGTCGCACCACGATGCTGCCGCTGGGCACCGAGACGGCGGCCAGATCACCGGCGCTATCCGTGCTGCCCTGCGCCAGCAGCTTCGCGCCGTTGGCATCAAACACCTTGACGGTCACGCCATCGGCATCACCGTAGGCCAGATTGCCCCCCGCGGATTGATCCACATGGCCGCTCAAATTGACGAGTTGCGTGGACGCTGGCGGACTGCCTCCCTCGCTGTCCGCATTGTTGTCCGTACCGCCTTTAGGGTTGTCTGTACTACCTCCACCACACGCGGGGAGCGTAGCGAACAGACACAACATGAATATGCAAAACCAAGATTGAGGCCCCCGCATTGAATAGGTAAAAAACATATTGCAAAGCCTCCTTATGACGTGACGGGTTCGTATGGAACCCTCGACGACGCGATTAACCCTGTTTTTTGCTGTCCGTCAAGGAGATCGATCCAATGTCGCAGTGTGAGACGCGAACAAGACCACGCGATCACGCGACTCGCGCGGACGGGTCACCTCGTTACGGATTCTTGCCCCCGTCCCCAACCGAGCCGATACCACGGACCAACTTCACATCCGCCGGGCATGCACCGTGGGACCGAGTCTGCGCCACCGGGCAACGGCTCGACGTCCTGCCACGTACGCCCTGCATCGATCGTTTCCGAGATCTTGCCCTCGGGGGTGACGAGTATCGCCCGCGAGCCGATCGCGCTCATTTTTCCGGAGAGCTCTTTTGCATCGACGATCTTCCCGTCGCCGCCGATCGCCATGACACCAGGGTGCTCACCCCCGATCAGGAACCGAAGCTGCCCGTTACTCGCGGAGACCACCTCCCACCCATCTCGCGCCCACGCTGGCATGCTCGATATTGGGACGGTGAATACAGAGTTCGCCTTGCCATCGATGACGATCAAGCCATCGGTGATGATGTACTCCTCACCGTTGCCGCGCCTCTCGCTGTGCCCCTGCGAGTCCAATCCATACGGGGCGCCGTCTTTGCTTGCGACTACGCGCGGGGGCAAGGGGTATGGCCTGGAGCCAATGAGTTTCTTCGGATCTGGTACGGGCCCGACTTCGACCCATGTCTTTTCATTGCGACGTACGCAGAACACCCCCGCAGCCTTCCTTCCGTCGCAATGCCCGCCGAACGCGAGAGCCGCGTCGTTGTCAGGATGTTCGAAGTCGTTCGTGAGTCAACCCACGGCCACGAGTCCGATCACAAGTCCAAGCACGAGTGCGCGCATCGGCCCATTGTACGTCCGAATGAGAATTACTTACGATTCTTCTTGCGGGCCTCTTTCTCGCGCTTGCGTTGGGCCTTCTTCGCGTTCTTCTCGGACGGCGTGAGCGGCTTCATCTTCGTCATGCTCTCCTCGGGCGGCCCGCCCATCCCTGGCATGCCCGGAAAGCCCATCCCTGGCATGCCTGGAAAGCCTCCCATCCCTGGAAACCCACCCGGAAAGCCCCCCATGCCCCCCATCTGCGCCGCGGCCTTCTTCATGTTGCGCATGGCACCGAGCTGTTTCATACCTGGGATGTTGCCGAGGAGGCCTCCCATCCCTCCCATCCCTCCAAGATTGCCCATCATCTGCTTCATGAAGAGGAAGCGCTGGACGAGCTCGCTCACCGCCTGCTCTTGCGAGCCCGATCCTTTTGCGATGCGCGTGACGCGCCCCGGCTCGCGAATGAGCGCATTCGGATCTTTGCGTTCGAACTTGGTGAAGCTCGAGATCATCGCCTCGATCTTCACGAGCTCGCGATCGTCGAGGTTCACGCCCGCGGGCAACTGATCCATGCCCGGCATCTTGCCGACGATGTCTTTGAGGCTGCCCATCTTCTGGATCATGCGGATCTGCGACAGGAAGTCGTCCAGGGTGAAATCCCCCTGGAGCAGCTTCATGGCGTCGGCCGCGGCCTTCTCTTGATCGACGACGTCCTCGAAGTCCTTCATGAGACCGACGACGTCGCCCATGCCGAGCACGCGGCTCGCCATCCCCTCGGGCCGGAACTCCTCGAACTTGTCCGTGCCTTCGCCTATGCCGGCGAAGCGCACCGCCGCGCCCGTCACTTCTTTGACGCTCAACGCGGCGCCGCCGCGCGCGTCGCCATCGAGCTTCGTGAGAACGACGCCCGTGAGATCCAATCGATCGTGGAAGCCCTTCGACACCTTGACGGCGTCCTGACCAATCATCGCGTCCACGACGAGAAGGATGTTCTGAGGCTCCACCTTCGCCTTGATGTCGGCGAGTTCCACCATCAGCTTCTCGTCGATCGCGAGGCGGCCGGCGGTGTCGTAAACGATCACGTCGCAGCCGCGTGCCCTGGCTTCGTCTACGGCTTTGCCGCAGATGGTGACGGGTGACTCGCCGGGAATGTTGAAGACGGGAATGTTGACGCTCTTGCCGAGCACTTGGAGCTGCTCGACGGCGGCCGGGCGCTGCATGTCGGCCGCGACGAGCAGCGGCTTCTTGCCTTGCTCCTTCTCCAAGTAGCGCGCGAGTTTCGCGGCGCTCGTGGTTTTGCCGGAGCCCTGCAGCCCCACCATCATGATCCCGGTGGGACCTTTGCTTGCGAAGGTGAGCGCGGGGCCTTCGCCGGTCATGAACTCGACGAGCTCGTCGTGGCAGATCTTGACGAACTGATCGCTCGCCGACACGCGCACCGTTGCTCCTCCCTGACCTTTGGCGCGAACGCGAACGATCTCGCCGAGCGCTTTTTCCTTCACGCGGGCGAGGAAGATCTTGACCACCGAGAGCTCGACGTCGGCTTCGAGCAGACTGAGTCTCACTTCGCGAAGCGCGGACTCGATGTTTTGTTCGGTGAGCTCGGTAAGACCGGCGAGACGGTTTTTAGCTTGGCGGAAGCCCTTGGCGATCGCGTCGAACATGGGGGCAT
Source organism: Polyangiaceae bacterium (assembly GCA_009781005.1). GTDB lineage: Bacteria > Myxococcota_A > Polyangia > Polyangiales > Polyangiaceae > Labilithrix. The sequence goes on from WQYX01000095.1 coordinate 12,333, forward strand.
CGCTTACCACGCAATCCTCACTCGACGAAGCAAACATGCGCAAGTTGGGGACCCCACCGCGCCTTTCGCCTACGGCTCGCCGCGCGTCCCGAAGAGCGCATCGATACGCGATTGAAGAGTTGAACGAAAGCCACTCGCAGGATATGCGAGCGCGAATCGCAGACGCATCTCCCACATTCTTCGAAAGACTCGTTCTCGATCTGCTCTTCGCGATGGATACAGAGTCACTCACCCCTGACGTGGCAGCAGGTATGGATGCAGGGGATGCATGCCCATGTTTCAACTTCGATGCGGATGGCAGTCTGGTGGACGGCGCCGGAGCCCCTGCGGTCGTCAGCGGTCTCTGTCCTTCTGCGGACTTTCCAACGGCGAATTGGGATTTCTCGTATGCGTTCTTCTCCGCGCTGGATTGCGGGGGAACGCAGCTCAACGATGGGATGCACGACTTCACCTGCTATGACTCCACAGACATCGCGACACAGGTCTTCCCGAACCAGTCCGCGAATGATGACATCCGTTTCGACTGTGGGTGCACCTTGGCTGCAGGGACATGCGACTGCGGGGTTGGTGGAGTCACGGAAGCGGATCTGGAGACCGGATGCTCCTTCGATCCTGCAACGTGCAATATCGTATGCAGCCCGTAAGGCTCTTGCCTGGCGGCAGCCGGACCCTCGGTGCGCGTCCGGGGCACGAACATGATCTCGCATGTTCCGCTTCGCTCAGAGCGTGTAGGGCAGCCTGCTGCGCGAATCGATACGTCGGTTGGGCGCTGCGGAGCCTGCGCACGTACGAAAAGTACGCTTTCGCGGGCTCCTGACGGAGCCGTGCGACGGCGTGTGCGTGTGCTACTTGCACACGCACCTCGCGCTCCGCCCTAGCCTCGATTCGCTCGCGACGGCTGCCCTACACGCTCTCAGGGAGAAGGGCGTACGGCGCTCTTTGGACCTGCGACGTACGTACAGTCAGTACGTCTCGGTCCTGCGGGTGCGCGCCCTTTTCGCTTACCACGCAATCCTCATGTGAACGAAGCAGACATGCTCAGACTCGTTCGGGTTAGAATCGTACGTGATGGCGATCCCGACCTACGACATGTTCATCCCGACGTTGCTGCAAGTTCTTGCGGCTCACCCTGATGGGTTGCGAAGCCGGGACGCGTACGAAAAAGTCGCCGACGCCGCGAAACTTTCCGATACCGAACGAGCCCAATTGGTTCCAAGTGGCGTTCAGCCCGTTTATCAGAATCGGATCGGGTGGGCGCACGATCGACTCAAACGGGCCCGTTATTCGCAATCGCAGCCGCGTGGATTTTGGCGGCTCACCGAAGCAGGTCGTGCCTTCGCCGCTGCACACCCGATGGGACTCGACGTTCAGACCCTCGACGCTCTTGCAGCCGTCCCGAGAACTTCCAACGTGGCGAATGCCGGCGAAGCTGCGAAGAAGATCGAGATGATTGCGCGTCCAGTTGAACCGAAGAGTCCTGAGGAGCGCATCGATGAGGCGATCGAAGAGTTGAACGAAAGCCTCTCACAGGATCTGCTCACGACAATTGCAGATGCATCTCCCACGTTCTTTGAAAGACTCGTTCTCGATCTCCTCCTCGCGATGGGATACGGAGCGAGCCGAACGGACTTGCAGCAGGTTGGAGGTTCGGGCGACACCGGGATTGACGGCATCATCGCGCTCGATCGCCTTGGATTGGAGAAAGTCTACGTTCAAGCGAAGCGCTGGAAAGCAAACGTTGGGCGCCCCGAGATCCAAGGGTTTTATGGGGCGCTTGCGGGGCGACGTGCTCGCAAAGGAGTTTTTATTACCACTTCCGACTTCACGAGAGAGGCCAAGGAATACGCGCAAAGCGTCTCTGACAGCATTGTTCTCGTGGACGGGACAACACTTGCCGCACTGATGATTGAGCGCGGCGTCGGTGTTTCGCATAGGGCGCTAAAGATTGCGCGACTCGACGGCGACTATTTCGAGGACGCTTGACGATCCACTGCGGTCTTGCGTCACTTTGAAATGTGCGTAATCTCGCTGACACCGCAGTTCCGTCGCCGCTCCGCCAGCGCCCTGACGCCGTTTACATGGTACGCGATCCATCCTCCGAACAACTGCTCGTCGCCCGCTACACGCAAACGGTACCCACGAAAACAGATTCCGGGAAAACGATGACCGCCCAGGAGGTCATCGCAGGGAACCGGGCGATGGCAGAATGGGGATCACCTTAACCCATACGTGCGCTTGAGAGCCATGATCTCATCGTCGCATGCGGGCAATAACTCGAATCCTTGCTTGAGTAGATTCTCCGCATCATCGAGTTTCTGAGGCAATGCGTTCGCTTCGGCTGAATCGCGCGCGAGCGTCCCGCGCTCGATGGCCGACAGACCTTTTTCGACTTCGTTCTTCATCTGCAACGCCTTCTCCGTGGCTGCAGCCGACGCAAGGCATGCATCGCGTGCTCGGCATACGTCGGCGGCCGTGCATCGAGTCGTGCGCAGGGCATCGGCCATCGCGGGTTTGTCGCGGTTGTCCGCGCGGCGAAAGCGCATCGCAGCTTCCACGACTTGCGCGGCTTCGGTGCGGTCGTTGGCGCACCCTGCAAACATCAACGCAGCAAGAACGACGGCGAAAAGCGAGCGCCGGACACTCACGACAGTTCCACTTTGCTCCACATCTCGCGGAGCATCTTTTCCTTTCGGCGATCGGTGCGCGTGATGATGCGCGCGACGCCCCACGCCGCGAGGAGCTCGCCTTCCTGTCCGAGCGCGGGCAACGTGCTCCGTCCCGTCACGAACGCGTTGCCGAGTGGCGTGCGGAGCGGCTCGCCGGCAAGTCCGTGCAGACCACCTTCAGCGATGCGAAAGCGCGGGATCATCGGTTCGATCTCGAGTGAGCCGCCGGTTGGACGAAGCAGCGCGCGATCGATCTCGCGCACGCGCAGCTCCCACGCAGGCTTGCCGACGCCGATCATGAGGGCGTTCGCCCCGCGCATGTCCCAGAGCGGGCGACCGTCGTGCGGCGAGTCGCACATCAGCACGTGACGTTCGAGGAACGGCAAGAACTCGAAAACCGTTTCGAGCATGGCTTCGCGCATCTGATCGAGTGGAGCGCCATCGCGCACGAGTGCTTCGGCGACGAGCAACACGGTGCCCGGCGTTGGTCCAGGCGCCTTCTGCAAGTGCACGACCGGTCCCGTCTCGGGCAAGAGGAACGACTCGATCGCGAGCGGCGAGGGGACGCCTTCAGGACGGACGACGATCGACATGACGAAGCGACGTTCGACCGCCTCGATCTGTGCGCCGCGCGTTCGCGATGGAACGAACCGAGCGAGATCGAGCAACGGTGCGGTCGGCATGCTCGAAACGACGAACGATACGCCTATCGGACTTTCGTCGCCGTCGATGTGGACACCGCGGACCTTGCCGCCTTTGTGAACGAGCGCCGAGGCGCGTTCGTCGAGACGCGTTGCGCCGCCGTGCGCGCGAATGCGCTCGAGCAAGAACTCGACGAGCTCGTCTTCACCGCCGGCAAGGCCGCTTACGCCGCGCGTCCACGCGCCGTGCAGGCGCGCCGTTGCGAAGGGCGGCGCCCCGTCGGCGAGATCACATGCGAAGCGCGCGGGCGTTGCGACGATGTCGCGAAACGCATGTTCGCGCGGGAACTCGGCGAGGAAGTCTTGCGGCCCTTGCAAGTACGGCAAGGTCGACAAGATGCGTGTAGTTTCCCTGCGTTCCCAGAAGCCGCCGGGCGGCCACACGGCGTCGCGTTCGAATGCAGCATCGGCGAGCGCGTTCGTGCGTGCGAGCTCGGTGTACAGATCATCGACGACGCGGCGTACCGCCGGAAACTCGCGATCGATCTCGCGGGCGAAGAGCTCGGTGTCCGGTGGCAGATCGAGGCGGAGCCTGTCGCCGAGAACTTGGAGCATCGGATCGAGTGAGATGAGCCGGCGGCGAAACGTCTGCGACTGTGCGAGCTCGACGAGCACGCGCCCCCATACTGGCGACGACGCAGAGAGAAACGAAAACGGCCGTCGAGAAAGCGTGATGCCGTCGTACGCGTAGGTCGACTTCCGATAACCGTGGCCGAGCACCAGCACGCGCCATGATCGACGCGCGAGCAATGCCGCTGCTGCGAGCGCACCGATCTCCGCGCCGAGAACGACGACGTCGTAGTGCTTCGATGATCCCGTGCTCATGGGTTGGAAGGATTCAGACGCACGCGCGGGCGCCCGCCGCCGCTCGTGTCGACTTCGAGCCATCCTCTGGCGATCCAACCCAAGACCGCGGGCAAGAGGACGTGCTCTTCGCGGAGGATGCGTTTGCGCAGAGATTCTTCGTCGTCTCTTTCGAAAACGTCCACTGAGCGTTGCGCGATGACAGGTCCGGTGTCCGTGCCAGCATCCACGAAGTGCGCGGTGCAACCCGAGATGCGGACGCCGTACGCGACCGCCTGCGCCTGCGCGTTCACACCAGGAAACGCGGGGAGAAGCGATGGATGGATGTTGATGACGCGATAGGGAAACGCATCGAGCAGCACCTTCGTGACGATGCGCATGAAGCCGGCGAGCACGACGCATTCGACGTCGTGAGCGCGGAGGGTCTCGACCATCTTCTCGTCGAAGGCCGCGCGACTTGGGAAGGCCTTGTGATCGAGAACGACCGTGGGGATCTCCGCTCGGCGCGCGCGATCGAGTCCCTTGGCTGAAGCAACGTTCGAGATGACCACGGCGATCTTGGCAGGGAGTTGTCCCTCGGCGATCCGATCGATGATCGCTTGCAGGTTCGTTCCCGATCCGGAGATGAGAACGCCGAGGACGAGGGGTGTGCAACGGGCGGCATCTGCCGACGTGTTCATGGGAAGATCACCCGTGCTTCGAAAGCGGTCTCGGCCGGGACGCGGACGACGTCGCCGAGATCGATGGGCTCTTCGCCTATCGCGAGAAGCGTTTTCATCGTGCGCTCTCTATCCCTCTCTGGCACGACGAAGCCGAAGCCGATGCCGAGGTTGAAGACGCGACGAAGCTCACCGACCTCCACGCGTTCGGCGATGAGATCGAGGATGCCCGGAAGCTTCCACGGCGCGCGGAGGCGAACACCGAGGCCGTCCGGCAAGACGCGCGGAAGATTTCCTGGCAGGCCGCCGCCTGTAACGTGGCTCATCGCGCGGACGTCGACGCCCGCGGCAAGGACGGCTTTCACGTGTCGCGCATAAAGGCGCGTAGGGATCATCAGCGCTTCGGCAACGGACTTGCCCTCGAGTTTCGCGGGTCTTGCCCCAAGATCGAGCGCCATCGCGTCGAGCACGACGCGGCGAGCGAGCGAGTAGCCGTTCGAGTGAAGGCCGCTCGAACGGAGGCCGATGACTTTGTCACCTTCGACGACGCGTTTGCCGTCGACGATCTTGGAGCGTGCGACGACGCCGACGGCGAAGCCCGCGAGATCGTACTCTCCCGCAGAGTACATGCCGGGGAGCTCCGCGGTCTCTCCGCCGAGCAGCGCGCATCCGGACTCGCGGCACGCCTCGGCGATGCCTTTGACGACACACTCGCCGACTGCAACATCGAGTTTCCCAGTGGCAAAGTAGTCGAGGAAAAAGAGCGGCCGCGCGCCGGTCGTGAGGACGTCGTTGACGCACATGCCGACGAGATCGAAGCCGATGGTGTCGTGGATGCCGGTGAGAAACGCGACCTTGAGTTTGGTGCCGACGCCGTCGGTGCCGCTGACGAGCACCGGATCGTCGATGCCGCTTGGCAGTGCGCAGAGGCCCGCGAAGCCGCCGACGTCAGCGAGCACCTCGGGGATGCGCGTCATCTTTGCGAGGGGCTTGATGCGCTCGACGAGCTCGTCGCCCACGTCGATGTCAACACCCGCTTCGCGATAGGTGAGGGGAGCGCGCGCGGTGCTCGTTGGGGGAGACGCCATGCCGCGGCTCCTTAGTCGCGCTCCGTCGAAGTCACAATAGAAGGAAGGCCCGCGACTGCTGCGTCGCAGTTACCCCCTCCTATCAGCGAAATGCTTGCGAGAGAGAATGCGCATTGTCGCCTCAGAGCGTGTAGGGCAGCCTGCTGCGCGAATCGATACGTCGGTTGGGCGCTGCGGTGCCTGCGCACGTACGAATAGTACGCTTTCGCGGGCTCCTCGCGCTCCGCCCTAGCCCGGATAATTCATGACGACTCCGCTTAGAAGAGCCGATCCTCTTGCTGCGAAGGGCGTACGGCGCTCCTCGGACCTGCGGCGTACG
>WQYX01000096.1 GCA_009781005.1 Polyangiaceae bacterium
CCGCTTTCAAGTTGACGCGAGGTCGAGGCGGGGCATGGGATGCGACCGGACTCGAACTGTACGGAGTCCACGAAGTGGACGGAGTACAGTGAGAGCGACGGAGCGAAGCGGAGTGAACAGCCTCTTGGCTTTGAGGACCGCACCGCAGGCCCCAACGATGAGATCGCGTCAAATCGAAAGCGGTCAGTCGACGCTGCGCCACGTTGCCTTCGCGACTCTACTGGCGTGTGCGATGTCCTCGTGGTCGACGTCGCGTGCGATCTCGAGTGCGGTTCCGTCAATCATTCCGAGCGTAGCAGCGAGCAAACCAGCCTCGAGGGCCACCAGATCGTAGCCCCCTTCGAGGACGAGCGCGATGCGCCCCTTGGCGCTCCGGTTGGCTACGCACCGAAGCTTCTGCGCCATCCACCCGAAAGCTTCCGCGGAAAGTAACATCTCCGCGAGCGGGTCGCGCAACGACGCGTCGAATCCCGCGCTGACGATGATCATCTCCGGGGCGTAGTCCTCGAGCGCGGGCAAGATCACGCGTTCGAAAACCCCGCGGTAGACGCCGTCGCCGCAACCTGCGCGCAGCGGCACGTTGATCGTGAAGCCTCTCCCGTCACCCTCTCCCACTTCCTCGGCTGCGCCCGTGCCTGGGTAAAAGGGGAACTGGTGTGCCGACACGACGAGGACCCCAGGATTCGTGTAGAATACATCTTGCGTCCCGTTGCCGTGATGGACGTCCCAGTCGACGATGGCCACGCGCGACAGTCCTTTGGCCTTCGCGTGGGCGGTTGCGATGGCGACGTTGTTGAGCAGACAAAAGCCCATCGCGTGATTCGGTCGCGCATGATGCCCCGGCGGGCGCACGAGCGCGACACCGCACGTGATCGGCCCCGTCAGCATGGCGTCGATCATGTCGATGGTGCCGCCTGCGCCGAGCTCCGCGACAGCGATGCTGTCGGGACCAACGTACGTGTCGGCGTCAATGTGACCTTGTTCGCCGCGGAGCGTGTTGAGCCAATTGAGAAATTGCGGATCGTGGACCCGTAAGAGTTCTTCCTCCGTTGCAGGCCTCGGCTCCACGCGCGAAAACGTGAGTCCTCTTGTTCGGCGGGCGCGATCGATGGCAGCGCGCGCAGCGTCGAGCCGCTCGGGACGCTCGGGATGATACCCGCTCGAGCGGTGGCGAAAGAACCGCGGGTCGGAGAGAAGAAGCGCGTCTGCCATGACGTTGCGGAAGCACAATGGTAGATGATTTGCGTCGATCTCGCGTGCACTGCGCCCGAGCGCGACGTAGGTTCTTCACCTCGATGGGTCTGTTCAATCTGTTCAAGAGCAAAAGTGGTGTCGGCGGCGAGAAGCGAGCAAATTCTGCGGCGTCGAAGTGGGCAGACACGGCCGGCAACAAGCGAGCGCAGGCCTACGATCGTCAAGAGGCCATCGCTGAACTATGCAAGATGGGGACGGCTGAGGCGGCCGAAGGACTCATGCGCCGCTTCTCTTTCGCGATCGATCCATCCATCACCGATCAAGAAGAGAAAGACGCCGCGTTCGAAGGTGTCGTGGCCGCAGGTCATGTGGCCATCGAACCTGTGCGCGCATTCGTGGCAAAGGCTGAGAGCCTCGCGTGGCCCATGCGCATCATGAAGGAGCTCATGACCGACGACCAGCTCGTCGAGGAGTACATCACCTGGCTCTCGCGATGGGACACGGAGTACTCCAAGTTCGTCGATCCAAAGCTGCAGATCCTCGCGGAGCTCGAAGAGTACGAGCACCCCAGCATCCGCGAAGCGGTGGAACCGTTTCTTCAGGACGTGAACGAGCCCGCAAGGTTTCACGCCGTTGCCGCCACGTTTGCGCAGAGGGATCCGGCAAGCATCCCGCTGCTCGTGAACGCGCTCATCGACGACGAGAGCGTGCGCGTTCGGATCAAAATCGCAGACACGTTCGCGTCGCTCGGTTGGGAAATTCCCGCGGACAAGCGTGCCGCCGTGCGCGATGCCTTACCGCCTCAGTTCGACCTAGTCCGCTCGGGCAAAATTACCAAACAGTGATCGAAGTTGGTCCGCTTGAAAGCGGTCTGCGGGTGGCAAAATCAAAACGCATTTGATAACCGTCGCGAGCGACGTTTGCTGCGGTTGTACCGCTTTCAAGTTGACGCGAGGTCGAGGCGGGGCCGAGGAGCGGACCGGAACAGCCTTGGATGGCTTTGAGGACCGCACCGCAGGCCCCAACGATGAGATCGCGTCAAATCGAAAGCGGTCAATCGCTGACTTTGGGTTTCGGGAAGGAGAACCCGGCGCCGACGAAGACCATCTGATTGAATTTGAATGTGCGATCCGACGAATTGATTTGGTCGTCGGGGAATCCGCCGCCCGGACCGCCGCCCTTCTCGTCGAAGCCGCTGCGGTTCCAAGAGAATGGGAACGCGCGATATTCGATGTTGATGCTGACGAGACTGGACGCGTAAAGCGTGAGGCCAAGCCCGAACGTGGGAGCAACGGCGACGCGCGTTTTCGTCCCGAACGACGTGGCGCACGTGCCGGCACCGCAATCTCCGCGCTCGCTGACACCGACGAACGCAGCACCAGCATGGATGTAGAGATCCGTGTCGACGAAGAGGGCCTTGAAGAGAGCAAGCTTTCCGCGGAAGGGACTGAACGACACCTGCGGTGCCGCCATCCACTTCAACTTGCCGGTCTGATCCGAGAATGATCCCCCGTTCCTATCGAGGTTGATCGCCGTGCGATCAGTTCGCGGAGCCGTCGTGTTGATCTTGTCCGTCAGGTCCGTGCTGAGGCTTGCGGCGCCGAAGCCGCCGAACACCCCAAACCCGAGCCAATCAAACACGTTGTACTGTACGCGACCCGCCACAAAGATGGTGCGCTGGTACTCGTCGAGCAACGTGAAGCCAGGGCCGATGGCGAGCTCGAGGCGTCCTTCCCGGTACATGCGCAACCTGCGTGTTGCCGGTGCTCCAGCAAGGGGACCCGTGAGCTGAATCTCTTGCGCCTTGGCGGGTGTTGACACCGACATGGCGCCAACGAGCGTAGCTGCAGCAACCGCGAGGGCACCGATGCTGCTCCGGATGCGCAGAAAACGGCTGGTAAACATGCTCTTAGAGGCGAACAAGTGGCGCTTCATGACCTTCCTCGTCCGGGCAATCACTTGGGAAGCCTGTATTCCCAGCTAAACGGCAAGAACACGCTAATGCCGACCTGGGCCTGAACGTCGTTGGTGAGCTGCTTCTGGCCGAACCACGTGCTGGGATCACGCTGGGCTTCTTGCGTGGCCGCTACCTCCGTGTTCTCGAGTTGCTCGACGTAGATATAGTCGCGAAGCTCCGCGGTGACGGCGAACCAGCGATTGAGGAAGACGCGCAACCCGATGCCGACAGACATCGCGAGGCGCCAGTCGTAACTGAACTTCCGGTTGTCCGGATCGATGACTGCGATAGGACGCGTACGAAGCGCGCCGACGCCGCCATTGATGAAACCATCCCAGTGGAAGAGGAACTTGCCGAGGCCCGAGAACTTTCCGTAGAGCGGAACGTACGTGAAGTTCACCGTGCCACCGGCTTGGTACTCGTTCAGCGGAACGGCCAGGCGTGTTGCGCGCCGGTTTTGGAAGTTGAAGTCCGAGTCGTAGTTGAACGGCTGATAGAACGTGCCGTTCACGCCGATCGCAAGGACGTTCGTGAGATAGTAGTTGATGCCCAAGCCCGGACCCTGGTGGGTCACGAACTGGTCGTTGAAGCTAAAGCTCCAATACGGAAGGAGCTCGATGCGGTGACGACGGAGCGCGTAAATCTGCTGGACGGCGTAGACATCCGCTTTGACATCGCGCTTCGCGAGAGCCTTGACGTCCGTCAGCTTGGGACAGGCACTTGGATCAATTTCGCAGATACCACCTACGCCTCCTCCCGGCGCTTGCGCACCTGCTGCTGGTGCTCCGGCCTGGTTTGCACCGGCCTGATTTGCTCCGGCCGGGCTGGCAGGAGGTGTGGTACCGGGGTTCGGCTCATCGAGCTCGATTTCACCTCCGGCTGTGCCGCTTGCTGGAGCCGTTGCCGGCGGAGTCGCCGGTTGTTGCCCAGTCGGCTTTCTCGGCTGCGCAAGGGCTGTCTGTGACAGCAACAGCGTTGCCGTCAAGAGGAGCCAACATCGAGCCTGCTTCATCGAGAACCCCTTCCGCTTCGACGTGCGCGTTTTTGCATAACGCATGAGAAAAATTCGGGATTCAGGCAAATGGCCAAACTGCGCGGCACGATATCACGATTTTTTTCGGCCGGACAATCTCTAAAATGCAAAAGTTGAAAATTCACGCGGCTTCCGACTCGTCGTCGTCCTTGCCAAACAACGCCTCGACGAAGTCCGCGGCGACGAACTCGCGCAGATCCTCCGCCCGCTCGCCAAGCCCGACGTAGCGGACCGGCACCTTCAATTCGTCGCACACACCAAGAACGATACCGCCCTTGGCTGTTCCGTCGAGCTTCGTGAGGATGATCCCCGTAAGCTCCAATGCCTCCTTGAACAACGCCGCCTGCGTGAGTGCGTTCTGCCCCGTGGTGGCGTCGAGGACGAGCAAGGTTTCGTGAGGCGCCCCGTCCATTGCCTTGGCGATGGTGCGCTTCACTTTTTTGATCTCGTCCATCAGATTCACTTTCGTGTGAAGGCGGCCAGCGGTGTCGACGAGCAGAACATCCGCATTGCTCTCTTGCGCCTTCTTCGTGGCTTCGAATGCGACCGAACCCGGATCAGCGCCTTCCTTGCCCTTGACGACGTCGACACCGACACGTCTGCCCCAAACTTCAAGCTGCTGGACGGCGGCTGCGCGGAACGTGTCGCCCGCTGCGAGGAGGATCTTCTTGCCGTCGGCGTTCCACTTCGTTGCAAGCTTGCCGATGGTGGTCGTTTTGCCGACGCCATTTACGCCGACCATGAGGATGACGTGCGGCGTGCCCTTTGGTGCGCGCGGCGCAGAAATCGTGAGAATGCGCGTTGCTTCGGCGCGCAAGGAAGCCCAGACCGCGTCGCTGTCGGTAAGCTCGTTTTTGGCCATTCCGTCGCGCACGCGCGCGAGGATGGCCTGCGTGGTCTTCACGCCGACGTCGCTCGAGATCATGACCTCCTCCATCTGAGTGAGGATCGCGGGGTCGATCTCTTTTTTGCCCGTGAAGATAGCCTTGAGTTTTGCCATGAAGCCGCCGCGCGTGGCGGCAAGGCCCTTGCGCAGGCCGGCGACCTCTTTCTTTGAAATGACCGGCGGCGGCGGGGCTGCAATTGGCGCCGGCACGTTGACGAGCGAAACGTCCGCGGCTCCCGGCTCTTCGGCAACAGCGCCCTTTGCTTTTAGTTCGGCTTTCAGTTCGGGTGCTTCCAGCTCAGGTGGTGCCTTCTTTTCTGGAGCCGGCGGCGCCGGTGCAATTTCTTTCTCTTCGGCCTGCTTGGCGGGGAGCTCCGGAGACTCCTTCTTCCCCCCAAGAAGCTTCCTGAGAAACAGCACATGGACAGCCAGCGCGATCAAAATGACGACGGCGATCAGGGCTATCCACGAAGCGTGCATCGGGCGCACCCTTATAAGGACGCGCGCCCGAAGACGTCAACGACGCATATTCATTCGCCATCTTTTCGGATGTATTCCGTCGTGCGTTTCTCCTCGGGGGACAGGGCGTCGACGCGGGCTTCAGCGGCTGCGTCGACGACGGCTCGCCCGAAAGCGGCATGTTCGACCGCCTCCGCCCAACGTGCGGTCTCGGGGTTGTCTGCTGCCGCCCGTCGGATGTGCCCGGGAGTCGGCTCCGGCTTCGTGTCGAACGGAACACCCATGCTCCGCGCCCACGTCACCATTCGCGAGAGGAGGGCGCGCCGACGCGAGACGAGTGCGATGGAGAGCTCGCCTGCGTGCGGCGCTGGTTGTTCGAGCCTTGCGTGCAGAGGCGCTTCGGCGACGATGCGCTCATCACCGGCGAATGGTCCTTCTACGTCGAGACGGAAGCGTCCGCGCTCGTCCGTCTCGGCTCGGGCAAGGATTGTCGTGCCCTCGAAGCTGCCTCGTTCGATCCACACGCGCGCATGCGCAATCGGTGTCTCATCATGGGCGTCTCTGACCTTTCCGCAAAGACCGGCCTCGCCGTGCGCCGCTCGGTGCACGACCTCGATGCGTGGGAGCCCATCGACGGTTGGCTTTTCGTCGCTCTCCATACTCTCCATGGGAGCGCTCCTGGTTCGCTTTGCGGCGACGCGACCGCCGAAGAAGAACGCAAGCACAGCGAGGCCCGCGAGCAGAATGGGTGCCTTCGCGAACAGGCTCGGGCTCCGAAGCGGCAAGACGAATGCGTACGGTTCCGCGGGCTCGTAAAACGGTGCGTTCGGCACGTAGCGCAAGTTCACGTGTACTTCTTTGCTCTGCGCCGCAAACGTCAGCGTGGGTTGAGCCTGGCCTCGCTCGACGGGAGCCGCGCCAATCAGCGCGTTGCCGATGTGCGCCTCGACCGCGCCCTCGGGGACAGGACCCGCGATGGACGTCACGTCAACGGCGATCGGGATGCCGTCGTCGGGCACCATGGCCCGAAGAAGCTCCCCGCGTTCTACGGCGGGCACGTGAAGCGACACCTTCGCGCGCCGTTCGACGTTCACCGTTTCGACGACGGACGAAGCTTCGTCACCGACGAGAGATGCGTGGAGTTCGCCTTTCCCGGGAGCGCCGGTCGTCACACTCTCCACCTGAAAGCGCGCGCGTCCGGTCTCGTCGGTCGGCGCCGTGCCGATCTCGTCGCCGCGCTCGTTGGTCAACCGAATTCGCGTGCCGACCTTTGGTCGTGAGAGGGTTGCGCCGTCGTGGACGCTCGCGAGGACTTCGATGATTGTGCGTGGTTCGTCGAGCTCCAAGACGTGCGGAACCGGATCGAAGCGAAGCACGAGGGATTCGCGCGACAGATCGAACGCGAGTTCGTGAGTTGCTTCGTCGAAGAAGGTCCCCCCTGCCCACGCAAGGTGCGCCGTGTATCGATCACGCGGAAGCTTCGTGCGAAGACTGAATCGACCGCCTTCGTCGGTGAGCAGGGTGACGTCTGGACTCTCGTCGACCGCCGCGTCAGCCGACTCGCCTGCATCGGAGTCGCGCGTGACGTGGACCGTGATCGTTTTGCCGTCGAGTGGCTCGTTCGCGTCGTCGACGAGCGATCCCGAGAGGAGTAGATCGCCTTGATCTTGCGAGGCGCGAGCGGTGATCGTCGCACTGCCTCGAACGCGAATGCGCGGGGAGCCCTCTGCGTGTGCGTCATGAGTGGTGAGGAGCCAGGCAATCGACGCGAGACAAAGAAGGACTCGTGAGATCTGATGTATGCATAATGCAATGAATTGGATCATGCGTCGCTCATTCCGTGATCGCGCCGGCGATCCACTCGATCTCGGCACCCTCTCTACCGAGCGTGACAGCGGCAACGTCGATGCGGACGCGCGCGACGTCTGCCATCTTCGAAAGGCGGGTGCGCCAGAGCGCTTGTGACGCGCGCAAGAGCGTGCGCTGCTTGGAGACGGAGATGCTGGCGAGTGCACTTGCGAACGCCCCAGGACCGCGCGTCCGCACTTCCACGATGATGACGAGATCGTCCTTCTTCGCGACGAGATCCAACTCGAGTGCGCCGATGCGCAGGTTGCGCCAAAGAACACGGAAGCCGCGCGCAACCACCCAATCCGCAGCAGCCTGCTCGGCATCACGTCCGCGCACGTGATGTGGCGAAAGCTTTCTCCGCTGCGAACTCGCTCTCAGTTGCTCTCCATCGAGGGCGTCATTGACACTGCGCGATCGCCGACGATTCGTCGCAGAACCCCGTATTGCAGGCTGTGCTCGCAACGTAGTCGGTACCGCTCTTCACGCAGTACGAACCGGTCAAGCCTTCGTTGCCCACGCCGATGGACGTGACGAGTGGCGTGCACGTGAAGCCATCTGGACACTTGCAGAAGTTCTCGTCTGACGGCTTGTTGCCATTGATGTCAGCGCAACGGCACGAGCAGTACACGGCCCTGTCCGCCGTGCGATCGAGGCACTGCGGGGAGACGGCCGCCAACGTGTTCGGATCGTTTTGGTTGCCCGTGATGGGAACGTCGGAACCCGGAATGATGCACCCGACGGGCTTCGTTGAACCCGGAACGGTGTATCCTTCGCCGCTTGCCGGCGAACCGTCCGTGTTCTGGCCGTACGGGCAGGAGACGCGACCCTGGAAGTGATTCACCAGGCAAACGCGCGTACGGCACTGGAAACTCTTTGACTCGATGTTGACTTCCTTGACGTTGAAGCCGTTGAAGTCTGCGTTGTACTCCTGCTCTGGCGTGCAAGGATCACCTACGCCTTGTTCCGAGCAACCGGGGCTCGCAGCGAGAAGACCAGCACCAAGAAGGACCGCGATCACGATCGTGCGCGTCATCGTAGGCCGGCACCGTAGCTTTCTGCGGCCAAGAGCGTCAAGCCTGTTATGTCGAAACACGTCGATCGCCAGTGGCCAATTCGCCTTGACAAATGCGAATTTTCGTCCGTAACATCCGCACGCCCGTCGCGATTATCATTGCAAAAACGTTGAACTTTTCGGCGAAATTCACTTTGCCGGTCCGGGGGTTTCTCCGGCACGCTACCAAACCTCACACGCGCCGCTCGCTGCCGACTCGAGTGCGCGTCTCACCTCACGAAGGCGAGGAATTCGGATGCGTCACATACTCTTGCGCAAGTTCTTCATTGCGTCTGCCACAACCATCATGGGGCTCGCGCTCACGAGCGGCTCCGCGCTCGCGCAAGGAAGAAGGAGACCGGGAGCAGCCGCAGAAGCACCTGCCGCGAGGAACCCTGGTCACAGGCCTGGCGCGCCGAGGGGCGGCGAGTCCATCGAGCTCGACGAGACGCAGCCCGCGGCTCCGGCGAAGCCTGCGGACACGGGCCCTGCGCCGGTCGCCGGCCAGATGACGGAGGCAGCCGCGCAGGCCAAGCGCCTGTTCGACAAAGACGCTTGGACGGATGCTGCGCTTGCGCTCTACCGCGTCTACAAAGGCGAGACCGGCGACGACGAGGGCAACCGGCAGCTTGCCCAGTATTACCTCGCGATTTCGCTTTATCGCCTGAAGTTCTACCAATCCTCGTACGGCATCTTCAGCGAGATCGCGGACAAGCCGAACCACCTCAAGTTCAACGAGACGTTGCTCTGGCTCGCGAAGCTTGCAACGGATCTCCCCGAGCCCGCCGACATCGTCGAGCGCGTCGGCAAGTACAACGACGAGCAAATCGCGAAGTTCAACAACCAGAACCAGCGCGAGTTATTCTGGCAGCTCAACTACCTGCTTGGTCGTTACAAGTACCGAAACCGTCAGTACGACGATGCGCTCCGCCTCTTCAGCAAGGTTGATCGCAAGTCGAAGTACTACATACGGAGCCAGTTCTTCAGCGGCATCTCGAACGTGCAGATCCGCAAATCGGTGCCCGCCGTTCAATCGTTCCAGCGCATCGTCGGCATGGTCGACCAAGGGGGCGAGGTCGAAGACGCAGATCGTATGCGCGACCTCGCATTCCTCTCCATGGCGCGCACGTACTACTCGGCGTCGGTTCGACTCGACGAGAACAACGCGCCAACGATTCAGTCGGACAAGCTTTCGGCGGCCGTCAAATATTGGAACAAGGTGGATGTTGCCAGCGAGTACTGGCTCGACGCGCTCTTCGAAGAGTCATGGGCGTACTTCATGGCCGGCGACTACGCGCACGCGCTCGGCAACATCCACACGATTGAGTCCCCGTACTTCCCGAACTCGTACTACCCGGAGGCCGAGGTTCTCAAGGCGGTCATCTATTTCGCGAATTGTCAGTACGACGACGCGGAGACGATCGTCGCGAGGTTCCAGGCGAAGTATCAGCCCATTTACGACGATCTCAATAAAGTCCTCACGCGATTCAAAGGCAACGAGGCTGACGAGCCGTTCTACAAGTTTCTCAAGGACGTTCGCGACAGCAAGGCGGACCTGCCGCCGCGTATCAAGAAAGTCGTCGAGAACGCGCTTTCGGACCGTCAGTTGCTCCGCCATCTTCAATACGTGCAGGTGCTCGACGACGAGCAGAAACGCTTCCAGAAGGCGCCCGCGAAGTTCCGCGACTCGGCGCTCGGCGCCGATACGAAAGACGCAATGCAACTCGCTCGCGACATCGCCGTTCGCAACGCGGGCCAGCTTGCCCGTGAGCGTTACCAACGAAACCTCGACGAATTGAACGAGCATCTGCGCAATAGCACGAAGATTCTCATCGACGTGACGGCAGCAAAGCGCGGTCAGCTCGAAGCGAACCTTGCCGGCTCGCAGGTCACGGTTCAGGAGTCCGAACGCAACATCGTCAAGCCCGACGAGGAGCACGTCATCTGGCCGTTCGATGGCGAGTACTGGCGCGACGAGCTCGGGTTCTACCGTCAGACCATCACGTCGAAGTGCGGGAGGTAGGCTCGTGACAAAGCGTCTTCTCCAGGTGACTTTTGTCGGTGCGCTCGTTGTCACGAACGTACGAGCCGCATCGGCTGCGGAAGTCTGCATCAGCGATCATGCCAAGCAGTCACTCAACGCGTGCGCTGGGATTGGTCCGACGGAGTTCGATGTCGGCAAGCACGGAAAGGCACCAGTTGTCAACTTCCGTTCGGCTCCGCCGCCTGCAGATCTAAAAAAGCGTGAGCAGCAGACCAAGCCGAATCAGCCTACGCTGTCAGATGTTCCGCGCGACGAACGTAAGAGCCGTTTGCAGGCGCGTCAGCGCGCGCTGCTCGTCACGGAGATTCAGCAGACGGAGGCTCTCTTCCAGACAACGAAACAGAATTCGCCGGACCGTCCCCAGCTCGCGCGCCGTCTTGCGGAGCAGTACGTCGAGCTCGAGGCCGCGGCGTTCCGTGACAAGACGGAAGCCGAGATCAAACGCGACGACACCAAGAAGACGAATCCGCAGGCGGCCGGCCAGTTTCAGACGAATGCAAATCAGGCCGACGCGGTGGCGAAGGCCGCCCGCAAAAAGGCAATCGATTACTATACGATCATCCTTCGAGATTATCCGAATTATCCGGCGCTCGACGAAGTTCTTTATTACCTCGCGTACGAGTACGAGCAGGCAAACGACTACAAGATGGCTCGGAGTGTCTACTACGAACTCATCAACAAGCGTCCTGATTCGAAATATATACCGAATGCCTATCTTGCCTTCGGCGAACTCTTCTTCAATGAAGCGCAGGGCGATCCGTCAAAGTGGGAACTCGCGGCGAAGGCGTACTCGGAAGTCATCAAGTACCCGCCGCCGAATAATAAGGTATACGGCTACGCTTGGTACAAGCTCGCATTTGTCTATTGGAACAAGGGCGAGCTCGAGAAGGCGCTCAACGCTTTCAAGAGAACCATCGAGTTCGGTACGAACTTTCCGCAGCTCCCCGGCGCTTCGAAACTTGCCGACAGCGCGCGGCGCGACGTCATTCCGGTCTACGCTCTCAAGGGCGATCCAGCGCAGGCGTATGCCTTCTTGCGAAGTCTCTCCGGCGACCCCCCTGGTTCGAGCGAGAAGACGTTCCGGATGATGGATGATCTCGGCAACAATTACCTCGATACGGGTCATTACCCGGAGGCGATTGTCCTTTACCGGGACCTCATTGCCCGCGATAAATCCGGGCGCCATTGCGTGTATCAGGCGCATATCACCGAAGCGACGATGGCAATGAAGGGCGGCAACAAGGACGCCATCGTTCGAGAAGTCGAAAATCAGGTCAGGGTCGCGAACGAATTCAGGAATGGTTCCTATTCGGCGGAGAAAAAGCAGGAGTGCTCGAACAAGAGCGCCGCTCTTGCGGTCGAAACGGCCATGTCGTGGCATCTCGAGGCGGTGGGAACTCCAGGTCAGAGTGGAACGCGCGACAGGAGGACGATGGCGCTCGCCGCGGGGCTCTACAAGAAAATCGTCGACACGTGGAGCGCTCAGGAGTTCTCGACATTCGAGTTTCCGCGCATCGTCAAGGAAGATTGGCCGTCGATCTACAAGATCAAATACGCCATGGCCGATCTTCTTTATGTCCAGGATGACTGGGCGAAATGCGGGCCGGCGTTCGACGCCGTCGTGGCGGAAAACCCGTCATCGCCCGACGCAGCCGAAGCTGCGTACGCAGCGGTGCTTTGCTACCAGAAACTCTATGAACAGGCGCACGCGGGGGACGCCGCGAGAAGGGGTTCCGGCAACCTTCCTGGCCAGAAGAATGAAAAGGCAAAGAAGGTCGATGACGCGGAGAAGCTGAAGCCAAAGGAGATGTCCGAAACCCAAAAGGGCATGGTCCAGTCTTTCAACCGGTATATCTGCGTGATCAAACCGGCGGCGGGCGATACCAAAGGCCAAGACCAGCTCGTCGAAGTCAAATATGCGCGCGCGCGGACGTATTTCGAGGCGCAACACTGGGAGGAAGCGGCGGCTGGATTCCGTGATATCGCGATGAACAATGCCGCGCATACCGACGGCATTTACGCGGCCCAGCTCTATCTCGAGAGCGTCAACGTCCTTGGCTCGAACTTCCAGCGAACGAGCTGCTTCGACGACATGGAGCAGGATGTTCCGAAGTTCATCGATCTGTATTGCCAGGGCAATAAAGCTCAAAAGAATGCCGAACAGTGCACGATGCTGAATAAGATTCAGGTCGACATTCTCCGCCTCAGGGCGCAGAAGAACGTCGAGCGTGCCGACAAGGAGGGTGGCAGGGAGGCCCTCGGCCTTTATGAGAAGGGCGGCGCGGCGTACTTCGAGATGTTCCGGAGGTACTGCCAAGATCCGGTTACGAACGGCCAGCCACCGCAGGCCGAACGTTGTGATGAGATCGCGTACAACGCGGCGCGTGCGTTCCAGGCGGCTCGCCTCGTTGCAAAGGCCATTACGGTTCGCCGTGCGCTGCTCGCGTACGACGAAAAACTCAAGCTAAACTCGCCGCTCGCCAAGAAAGCAATCTTCGAGATCGGCGGGAACTACCAAGCCATCGCCGTCTACGACGAAGCAGCCAACTGGTACGAGCGTTACGCGAAGATGGATCCGAGGGCCGAAAAGGCGGATCAGGCGCTCTCGGACGCCGTCATTCTCCGCCTTGGCCTCGGCCAGGAAGAACAGGCAATTGAGAACGCCAGCGTCTTCATGAAAAACTACGGCGCGTCCAAGCCCGCCCAAGCGGCTTCCATTGCGTTTGCGGTCGGCGCGCACTACGCGGACAGGGAAGACTGGGAAAAGGCAAAGACCGCGCTCTCCCGTTCCATGGGTGTCATAGACAAGGCGGCGCCGGATATCCAAGTCCAGGCTCACGCCACGCTCGGTCGCGTGTATACGCATCTCAAGAACAACGAAAGACTCGCCAGAGGCGAATATGCCAAAGTTCGCAGTCTTTGGTCCGATCCGGCAACTGCGGAGAGGAAGATTCGGGAGGCGTATCCAACCGAAGACGACGGCGCGAAAGATCGCCGTCTCGCCAAGGCGCTCAACGCCGTGGGTGAAGCATACTTCTTCGCTGCCGAAGAGCGCCGTCGCACAGAGGTCGAGCCGCTCAAATTCCCAGTTTACACCGGTCCGGGCGACAAGGCGTCGGTTCTCCGGCACATCGAGGTCAAGGTCCGAGAGTGGTATCTCAAGAAGAAGGCGGCGATCGAGAGAGTGGAGCCGGAATACACCAAGATCCTCGATTTGAAGCCGGCTGCACCACCCCGATGGGTTATCGCCGCAGGTTCGCGCGCGGGCCTCATGTGGGGTGACTTCGTCGACGATTTCCGCCGCGCTCCCATCCCGGAGGCGTGGAAAAAGGACGCCGACATTCGCGGCACGTATTACGACGCTCTCGACCGTGCGAGTGAGCCCTTCAAAGTTGGCAACGCAAAGCCGGCCCTCAAGAAGTGCCTCGATCTCTCGGTTAAATATCAATACTTCGACGACTTCAGCCGCAGTTGCGAGGTTTGGCTCGCGAGAAACTACAAATCCGAATACCACGTCATCGACGAGCTGCGCGGAGCGCCCACGCTCTCGAACAGCGGTCTCGATGAGAAGGCGCCGCCAATCTTGACGGACGGCAGTTTCTGGCGTCCGCCGGCGGCTGCTCCCGAAAAGACCGTCGTGTCGGCGGAGCAGACGAGCAGTAGCGCCGCTGCTTCGCGCGGCAGCAACAAGCCAACACCCGGTGCAGCTCGTGGCAGGGGCGCCGTGCGTCGCGGGAATCAAAGGTGAGGAGAACGGCCATGAAGCGCATTCCTACGTTTACTTCGCGGCTGTATGCTCCGCTTAGGAGTACATTCCGATCTCTCTCCGTTGCTGCTCTCTTCGCAACGCTCGCTGCGTGCGGTGGCGGTGCGGCCTCCAACGAGGGATCAAAGACTCCCGCACACGGCCCGTCAGGCAGTCCGCAGGTAGCGGAAGTGAAGAAGGACGCGCAAGCCAAATTCAACGCGGCTCTCGACGCGTTCGTCGAACACGACAAAGCGAACGATTGGAACGACGCCAACTGCGCGGCGGTTGCCAAACAGTTCGAGGACGCTGTCTCGGCGCAAGGTGGCAGGTTTGCCCAAGCAACGTTCAACGCGGGTCTTGCTTACCAGCGCTGCAACAACGACAAGGAAGCGAGAGCTCACTTCGAGCAGGCGCTCAGGGAAGATCCGAAGTTCCACAACGCTCGCGCGCAGCTTGCGCTCTACCAGTACAAGCAGGACGGGAATGAGGACGCCGCAATCACTGCGCTCCAGCAGGCCGTTATCGACGCTAAGTTTCAGAATGTCCCGGCGCTCGTCAACCTCGGCATGTTTCAGATGCAGCGCGACAGCAATGTGGCGGGGCAAGGCTGCAACAACGATTTCGACTGCGCCAAGCTGAATCTGCAGCGCGCGCTCGCGATCGACGACGCGTACATGCCCGCGTTCAATCAGCTTGCTCTCTATTACTTCCAGCTTGCGAAGAAGCGCGCGGGCGTCAGCGCGGTCAAGTCAACGGCGAGGGGCTCGCGTGGTCGTCAAGTCACGACGAACGCGGTCACGGTCAGGCGCGCGGACGTGCAACAACTCGAACTTGCAGCGCTCGTCTGCTCGCAGGCAATTCGCAAGAATGCGAACTATGCGCCCATCCACAACACCGCGGGCCTCATCCAAAACGAGCTCGGCCAGGTCAATGGAGCGGTCAGCGAGTTTGCGATGGCGGCGAAGCTCGATCCGAAGTTCTTCGAGGCACAGATGAACTACGGTTCGGTGAATCTCGGATTTCGCGGCTTCGAGCAGGCGCAAGCCGCATTTGCGAAGGTACTGCAAATACGCCCGAACGACTATGACGCGCACCTCGGAATGGCGCTCGCGCTTCGCGGCCCGATCACGGGATCGGAGCCGGACTACGAAGCGCGTGTGGCGGCCGTCCAGGCGGAACTCGACGCAGCGAAGAGGATCGATCCGAATCGTCCGGATGCATATTTCAATGAAGGCATCCTCATCATGGAGTTCAAGGCCAAGGCTGGCGCTTCAAAAGAAAAGACAGTCGCGGCGCTCGATCAGGCAGCGGCAAGCTTCAAGACGTTCCTCGACAAGGCCGCAGGCAAACCCGAATACGACGCTGCAGTGCATCGCGTGAAGGGCGACGGCACCGAAAAAGATCGCGGCCGTCTCGGCGACATCGAGGACATGAAGCAATTCCTCAACATGGATGCAAGCGGTGGTGCGAAGAGGTAGGCCGGGATGGCTCCGGACCGCACCTTAATTTGAATCGAACGCAAAATTGCTGGGAAATTGGAATAGTTACAGGTTTCGCCAATTGGCGCTAACGTCTTTCTTCGAATCAGGAGTTCATTTCATGAAGACGAAGCGGGTTGTGTTCGGGTTCGTCGTAGCCGCGTTCCTCCTCACGAGCGCGTCGGCGTTTGCGCAAGCCGCGGGGGGCGGCGGCGTCAAGACAACGGTCGGCGCGAACAAAGAAGAAGGTTACGGGTACGAATTCTCTGATGATCCGCTCGCAGCCGGCGGCTTCGGTCCGAACGACGCGACCATTCGCGTTCGCCCTGGCCCAGTTCGCACGACGCTGATTCGACCGCGGACGTCGTTCGTGCCCGAGATGCTCAAGTCGGTCGAGAATCTCTGAGTCTTGTTTCGAAAGGTCTAGGCGATGGAAGGCAAGGCAAAGGTCGCATTGACGTTCGCGCTCTATCAGGGCGACGCGCTCGTCCGGCGCGAAACGATCGCTCAGGATATCGTGAAGGTCGGAAAGGATCCGCGAAGCCATCTCCGCGTCGACGACGATCTCGCGTCGCGCATGCACGCCGTCATCGAGGTGGGCGGTCCGTCGGACATCACGATCATCGATCTCGGTAACGAACCGGGCACGATGGTCAATGGCCAGCGCGTCAACAAGTGCAAGGTTCACCCCGGTGATCGAATCCAAATTGGCTCGACGATGATTCAGCTCGAAAGCGCGGAGCTCGCGAGTACTGCCCTTGGTGAGCCCGCGGTTGCAGCGGCTGCGGTGGCTGCACCTGCGGTGGCTGCTCCAGAGCCAACGCCCGCGCCGAAGTTCGCGGCGAGTGCACCGGCGTCGGCATCAGCGAGCAATCCGTTCGCGCCGAATCCATTTGCCGCTGGCGCGCCCGCTGTTTCGGCGAATCCGTTTGCGCCGGTGAACCCGTTCGTGGCGACCGCGGCGGACGGCTACGGCGACGGTATCAACGCGCCTGGCGGTAACGATTTCGATCCGAACCAACCGTACACGTACGTGATGATGAAGAGCGGTCCGGAGGTGCGACCGGAGGAGGTGGAGACTCACGCGGCGGCAGTGGAAGTCGTCGTCAAGTGGGACACCAACACGCTCCACGTCTCACACCAGAGTCCTCCAAAGAGCTTTTACGTTGGCGATGACGTTGGCAACAAGGCGGATGGTTGCGACTACTTCTTGCCGGTGGAAGTGCTCGGTGTCACGCGCGCACCCATCGTCGTCGCGCGCGGCACCACGGTGGTTCTCATCATGTTGCCGCGGTCCACGGGCATCGTGGAGATCCCTGGCCAGAACACGGTGACGTTCGACGAACTCATCGCGTCCGGGCAGGCACGCCCATCCAGCGAGCTCTCGGGTGCGCATGAATTCGTGCTTCCGAACGAAGCAAAAGCGCGCATGGACCTCGAAGGCTCGAGTCTCGTGTTCGAAGTGAGCGCGGTGAACGCTGGGAAGGCAGTCCCCGCGGGTGGATTCTCGAGTCTGGAGCCTGCGGCGGCGCTGTTCTTCAGTCTGTCGTTCTTGCTTCATGTTGGCATCCTCGCCTCGATGGCGTTCTTCATGCCGAAGCTGACTGGTGACGACAGCGAAGCCATCGACCACAATCAGCTTCTTTTCATGCAGAAGATGCTCGATGCGGCGGCTGAGCGCGAACAGGAGGAGAAGCTGACCGAGCAAGTTGCCACCAACGCCGACAACAGAGAAGGCGGTACGGGCACGCGCGCGAAAGGTGAAGAGGGTTCCATGGGCAACCCGAACAGCACCGCAACGAACAGGCGGTACGGTGTTCAGGGCCCGGCGGACAACGCGGATCCGCATCTCGCGCGTCAGGCTGCGCTGAGAGAAGCCGCGGATTTCGGCATGATTGGCCTGCTCAACACGGGCGGCGGTGGCGATCCGAATGCACCCACGGCGCCGTGGGGCCGTGAAGAATCGCTCGGTAACGATCCGCTCAGCGCGCGCGGCAACATGTGGGGTGACTCCATCGGCGACGCGTTCGGCGCGGGAGGCCTCGGTCTCACCGGCGTTGGTGAAGGCGGTGGCGGGCGCGGCGAAGGCATCGGTCTCGGCAACATTGGTACGCTTGGCCACGGCGCTGGAACCGGCACCGGCCAGGGTTTCGGTGGTGGTCGCGGCGTGCTCGGTGGTGCGCACCAAGCGCGCGCCCCTCAGATTCGTCAAGGGGCCACGCAGGTCAGCGGCCGTCTGCCTCCGGAAGTCATTCAGCGCATCGTTCGCCAGAACTTCGGTCGTTTCCGCACCTGCTACGAGACCGCGCTGCGCACGAATCCGAATCTGTCGGGACGCGTTGCGGTCAAATTCGTCATCGACCGTTCGGGAGGCGTGTCAACGGCGCAGGATGGCGGCTCGGATCTCGCGGATCAAGGCGTCGTGTCGTGCGTGGTTCGCAGCTTCACGAATCTGTCGTTCCCGCAGCCCGAAGGCGGCATCGTCACGGTCATCTATCCGATCATGTTCACCCCCGGCGAGTGACCGCTTTCGATTTGACGCGATCTCATCGTTGGGGCCTGCGGTGCGGTCCTCAAAGCCTTCAAGGCTGTTCCGGTCCGCTCCTCGGCCCCGCCTCGACCTCGCGTCAACTTGAAAGCGGTC
>WQYX01000097.1 GCA_009781005.1 Polyangiaceae bacterium
AGCCGCGGGAGCGGCTTCGGGGGACGGGGGGCGGAGCCCCCAAGAAAGGGAGAGTGCCGTTCGGGCGCTGCGAAGCAGCGCATCGCGCAGAAGTTCGGCGAATCCAGCCGAACTTCTGCCGAACGGCACTAGTTTCCACACGAAAACGTCGCGAGCGCCGCAAAGCTAGGGAGGCCGACCGAGGAATACTCGGAGTATTTTGAGGGAGGCCGACCGACGATTTGCGGCGCGCAGCAGTTTTCGTGTGGAAACCAGTCACACGAGTTCGAGGATCACGACCGGGGCGTTGTCGCCGCGACGCGGTCCGAGCTTGACGATGCGCGTGTAGCCTCCCGGGCGCGACGCGAAACGCTTACCGAGATCGACGAGCACTTTCTCGACGAGATCGATCTTCTTTTGCTCGCCGCCCTTCTCGGTGCGCGTTCCCCAGCGCGGAAGGTACGCCGAAAGCAACCGTTTGGTTGCTAGACGGCGCGCCTTGTCACCCTCGGAGAGCTTGTCTTGCGGAGTGTACGCAGCTTCACCGAGACGGCGAGCCTTGGTGATGAGGCGCTCGGCGACGATGCGAAGTTCTTTCGCCTTGGCATCGGTCGTCTGAATCTTCTCGTGCAAAATCAGGTTCGCCGCCAAGTTGCGGAACATGGCGCGGCGGCTGCTGGTGTTTCGGTCGAATTTCCGACCGGCATTGTGGTGTCGCATGTGATCGTCCTGACGGCTGCTTTGGGCCTACTTAGTTTTGAGCCTGCTGGGCCTTCCAGCGCTCGAGCATCTGGGGCCAACTGTCGATCTTCATGCCGAGGGCGAGCCCCATGTTCTGGAGGATCTCTTTGATCTCCTTGAGGCTCTTGCGGCCGAAGTTTTTGGTCTTGAGCATGTCCTGCTCGGTGCGCTGAACGAGTTCACCGATGAGGGTGATGTTTGCGTTCTGCAAACAGTTGGCCGAGCGGACGCTGAGTTCGAGCTCGTCGACGCTGCGGAACAGATTCTCGTTGAGCGGCTCTTCTTCCGAGGTGCCCTGGACGTACGACGTCTCCTCGGTTTCCTCGAAATTGATGAAGATGGAGAGTTGTTCCTTCAAGATCTTCGCGGCATACGCGACGGCATCCGCCGGCTTCACGCTGCCATTGCTCCAGACCTCGAGAATGAGTTTGTCGTAGTCGGTCACTTGACCGACGCGCGCATTCGTGACGGTGTAATTGACTTTACGAATGGGCGAAAAGAGCGCGTCAATCGGGATTGTGCCGATCGCCATGGTGGCCGTTTTATTCTTTTCCGCAGGGACATAGCCGCGGCCCACGTTGACCGTGAGCTCCATGGAGAGCGGGCCCTTTTTGTCGAGCGTGGCAATGAGATGATCGGGATTGAGGATTTGCAACCCGTCCACGAGCTGGATATCGCGCGCGTAAACGGGGCCGGGGCCCTCCTTTTCGACGCGAACCGTATACGTTCTTGCGGTGGCTGCCTTGAGAACGACTTCTTTGAGATTGAGAATGATGTCGGTCACGTCTTCGACGACGTCACCGATGGTCGTGAATTCGTGCAGCGCGCCGTCAATGCGAACCGCCGTAATGGCTGCCCCCTGAAGCGACGAAAGAAGAACGCGGCGCAGCGAGTTGCCGAGCGTGATGCCATAACCGCGCTCGAGCGGCTCGCACGAGAAGCGACCGTAAAACTCGGTGAGCGTGTCGTGCTCGACCAGGATGCCGCGCGGACGAATGAGGTCCCGCCAATTGCGTGTCGTGATGTTGCTCATACGATCTCCAATTCCTCCCGCTCGGCGGGCTATCCATGTTCACGCGGCGATCCCGTTGCGCCTTCGAACCCGCTCTCCGGTCGCAACCGTCGCCTGCCCGTGTGAAACGAAAAAATCAGCGCGCCAAAATCAACGCGCCAAAATCAACGCGAATAGTACTCGACGACGAGCTGCTCGCGAATGGGCGGCTCGTTGAGTTCGTCGCGAACCGGCGCGCCTTTGAAGACGCCAGAGAAGTTCGCCTTATCGAGTTCGAGCCATGAGAGCTGCGCGCGGCGCTCCACCTGCTCGAGCGATGCGGCGATGGACTTGATGCCGCGGCTCCTCTCATGAATCGAGATCTTGTCGCCGGCCTTGAGCAAGTACGACGGGATGTCGACGCGCTTGCCGTTGACGAGGACGTGTGCGTGCTTGACGAGCTGGCGCGCCTCGCTGCGCGACGACGCGAAGCCGAGACGGTGCACGACGTTGTCGAGCCGGCTCTCCACGAGGCCGAGCATCTGCTCGCCCGTGCGGCCCTTGCGGCGCGTGGCGTCGAAGTAATACTCGCGAAACTGGCGCTCGAGCACGCCGTAAATGCGGCGAACCTTCTGCTTCTCGCGAAGGCGCACGGCGTACTCCGTGAGCTTGACGCGGCCCTGGCCATGCTGGCCGGGCGGATACGGACGACGCGTGACGGAGCACTTGTCAGTGTAACAGCGCTCGCCCTTGAGGAAGAGTTTCATTCCTTCGCGGCGGCAGAGTTTGCATACGGGTCCGATGTAACGAGCCATTTCTTCCTTCTTTTTCGGGAAAAACCCCGGAAGAACCGGTTTACGCGCCAACTTCCGATGGGAGCCGACGCTTCACTTCCCGGCGTGCCCCAAAAACCTCGCGGAAAAGCGCGAGGGTTGGGGCGGGAACCCGCGCTTTTAGTCGAACTCTGACAAAAGACAAGAGGCGGGTACAACTCATCAATAAATAGGGAAGATTTTCTGGCGCAGAGAGCGCAAGCATGCACTACACTGAGCAAGAGAGATTGGGCACGAGAGTTTTGGAGGTCCCTATGCGCTTCTCACGAATGGGTCTTGGCTTGGGTTCATGGGCAATCATCGGATGCGTCGCATTTGCATGCGGCGGATCGAACAGTAACAACATTGACAACAGCGACGGATCCGACGGGAACAGACCGGGCACTGACGGCGGTTTCAGCAACCCTGACGCGTGCACCGGATCCGACTGCCCGGACGTCACCCCCCCCACCCTCTGCGACGGTTCCGACTGTGTTGACGCCTGCGCCGGTGTAAGCAGCACCACGCAGCTCACACCGGTGAATCTTGTCGTGATGCTCGATAGGTCTGGCACCATGGGCGATACGAGTGAGAATCCTACCTACCTCCCAGCTAATCGTTGGATTCCCGTTACCACGGCCCTGGAGAGTTTTTTCGCTGATCCTGGGTCAGCGGGGATGAGCGCCGCTCTCACTTTCTTCCCGAACACAGCGAATTCATGCAACGCCTCAGATTACTACGACAACAAGGCAGAGGTCCCGCTCACAGCGCTCCCTGTAAACGACACGACGTTCACATCCAAAATCAACGCCAACCTGCCAAAGAACGCTGACACCCCCACGCTCGCCGCCGTCCAAGGAGCCATTCAGCAGGCACAGAAAATCAACACGGATGATCCGACAGGGAAGGCTGTCATTGTCCTCGTCACTGATGGTGAACCGTATTGTTGTACTTTCCCTCCTGCTGCCAATCTGGGCTGCATCAATGGCGCCACCCCGGCCAACGGCTACACCGACGTCAACGCCCCTCAAAGGTTGATCGACAGCGCTAATGCCATTGCAGCTGTCAAAGCAACAATCCCCACGTATGTCATTGGCGTCAGCGATGTGCCCGCTGATATCGCAAATCTCAATGACCTTGCGACCGCGGGCGGCACCAACGCCATCTTTGTTACTGCTGCTGCGGGCTCTGCGGACGCAACCAAGACGGCGCTTCTCAATGCGCTGGATTCGATTCGCCACAACGTTGTGAGTTGCGACTTCACCATTCCGACCCCGTCCGACGGACGGACGATTGACGTCAACAAAATCAACGTCAAGTACACGCCTACTGGGCAGGCCGCGCAGACGCCTGCTTACAGCGCCGATTGTTCGGATACGAGTGGTTGGCACTTCGACAATCCGGCAGCACCCACAAAAGTTTCGCTCTGCTCGGCTGCATGCGACAAGGTTCGCTCAACGGCCGGCGCCAAGGTGGACGTTGTCTTCGAATGCATCGACCAACGCCAGATCGTGAAGTAGAAGTAACTGCAGGCTATATATTGGCCTGACGCGAAGCCATATCTCCAACACATCAAGGCGCGCGTGAGTGACTCTCACGCGCGCCGCCGTGTGTTTTCGGCAATGCAGCGTGCTCATTCGCGCTTCATTGGTCTGGTATGAGCATGCGGATTTTGTTGTTCCCTTGATCGGCAACATAAATAACACCGCTGGGGCTCACCGCCACGTCATGGGGGGACTTGAAGGTGGCTGTGTCGCCCTGGGCCGTCAGTATCGCCAATCATGCCTTGTTGCCCCGCAATCGTTGTGACGTCGCCGCCTGGCGTGACCTTGCGTATCGTATTGTTGGCTCTGTCAGCCACAAAGAGATTGCCGTTTGCGTCGATCGTGATGCCCTCTGGATTGTTGAACGCGGCATTGGCACCCGTACCGTCTATCAGTCCACTTGTACCCGAACCAGCCAATGTGCTTACCGTCACGGGATTACCCATTCCGTCGGTCGTGATCTTGCGGATGACATTGTTTTGTGTATCAGCTATGTATAAAATTCCTATTTTTGTATTTAGCGCGATGCCATCTGGCCTGTTGAACGTCGCGATCGATAGATCGCCATCCGCGTGGCCTTGGGTGCCGGTGCCCGCAAAGGTGGTGACAACGCCGTCTGGCGTCACCTTTCGGATTTTATTCTTTGCACCAACTTGTCGCCACATCCCCAACCATGCCGATTGCGTATCCCTGCGGTAGGTAGCATACAAACGAAAACCGCCAAGGGCGGAGGACCCTCGGCGGTAGCAACAACGTCTAGCAGTCTGTTCGTTACCCGCGATCGCGCACGAGTTCCTCAAGAGGAAACCATCGCGGCGAGGGCACTTCGCTCAGAACGATGCGGACGTCATCGGTAAGTTGCTCGACGATCTTTCGCCGCTCGAGCGGCTCTGCGTACTGCCATGCTGTCCGCAGCGCGGTCACGTCGCGCAGCAGTTCACGGCGGATCGTGACGTCTTGATGCTTCGCCTCGCGGTTGCGCGCCGCCTCGGCAGCGTCGATCTTGAGCACTTCCACGTCGAGTTTCCCGAGCGCCTTGTGCAATTCCTCACGCGTCATCGTCTCATCGGCGAAGACTTCGAGATATCGCGCACGCTTGCGCGCGATGCGTGCGCGCTGCTCGTCAATGTTTGGCCCATCGGGCTTTGAAGTGCGCTCAGGTTCGCGAGCAAGTTCCTCGCGAAGGTTGTCGAGATGAACCAAGACAATCGGCGTGAAGCTTTCTTCGACAACTTTCACTCGCACGGAATGCGCGCCGCAGCGCTTCGGGCACCTGTAATAGTGAGGGCGAGCTTCGGCGACGGAGCCTCTGAAGCAAACCCGCATCCTTCCTCCGCACACGCCGCAATGTGCAACGTTACGCAAGAACCACGAGCTCGTTGAGGTGATTGCTCCTCGAGGCCGCGGACCGCCCTTCCTCCGCGTAGCGGCGAGCTCTCGCACTCGCACGAACGTTTCCGCATCGATGATCGCTTCGTGTTGCCCGCGGATCCATTCCCCGCGCGAATTGCGAACGTCGCCCACGTACGTTCTGCAATTAAGAATTCTCTCAATCTGATCAGGGCGATCGTCGACAATGCGTGCAATCTGCGCCATGGATCGACCTTCGAGATACAAGCGAAAGATCTGTCGGATCCTTTCCGCTCTCTCGGGCACGATGACGAGCACATTTTTCTCGACCCCTCGAAATCCCTTCGGCTTTCCTCGCATGTACCCATAAGGCACGTTGCCTGCGGCGTAGTAGCCGCGATCACAGAGCAGATTGCGCGTGCCGATCATGCGCTGCCGGATTCGCTTGTGTTCCTCGCGAGCAAAGAGGATCCGAAACCCGAGCTCGGTATCGCCGTTTGGCGTGGACGGATCACACCCGTCATCGATCGCGTAGAATGACGCGCCACTCGCAAGGATCTTGCGCGTTGACGCGTACGTAAATTCAGGGTCGCGCGACCAGCGATCAAGCTTCGCGACGAGCACAAGATCCCCCGCTCGCACTTCGCGCATGAGGGCTTGCACTTGCTCGCGGCACTCGATTTTTTCGCGGATTGCCGATTCTGCTTCGACGAAGAACGCGACCTCGTTTATGCCGTGTGCTCTCGCGTACTCTTTGATGGTTTCTTGTTGATCTCGAAGGCTGCTTCCAAGGGCTTGCTCGGCGGAACTGACGCGGGCATAGCCGAGGGCGCGTTTTGATTTAGACATGTGGTCGACTCCAAGCGTGCGAGGACCCCAAGCAAGATGTCGGCCACGACGTCGAGCCGGTTACCCATGTTTCACCCATGACCCCATCATCGCTGGTTCTCCTCGGTGTCTTCACGCGCGCACGCGCTTCAAGGCCACCCGTAACTTTTCAAGTGCCACAGCCTCGATTTGTCTGACACGCTCCTTGGTGACATTGAAGAACAGGCTTGCGGCCTCGAGCGTCACGTCGTCTCCAAACCGTAACTGAATAACTAATTGCTCATCAAACGTGAGATCGTCTATGGCAGAGAGAAGACACTCGCGCATTAGGAAATCAGGCTGCTCTTCATGTGATGCAAGGAAACGATGAAGCTCGTTGTATTCATCGTCGAGAGAAAGCAGTTGCACGGCCGGCTTCTTTACTCTCGTGCCGCCGGCGTCCTCGTCTTCGCCTCTTCGAAGCCGTCGCTTGCCATCAAGCCTTCGCTGTTCTCGAAGGGCATTGAGCATGCCTCGCACTACACACCGATATACCCACGTTAAGAGATTCGCACCGCCCGTGGGTGACCATCGGCGGAACGAGAGCACGACGGCGAGATCGCCGGTTTGCGTGAGATCGTCGAACGGCAATCCTTTGCCGGCAAGCCTCCGCGCCATGCGACGTACGAGCGGCCGGAATTGCTCGACCGCCTCGGTCTCCGACTTCGGGATATTCATGCGCAACGAGCGAGTTTGAAAACCGCACGGCTGTAGATCCGGCGAACATCCGTCACAGATCGATCAACCAACCTGGCAATCTCGGAAAAGGTTACGCCATCCATAAGGCGCAGAAACACAACATCGCGTTCTATGTCATCCAACGATGCAAAGGATTCGGAAGCTCTGGAAAGGCTCTCCGTGGTCACCTCGGGGGGAACGTCTCGCCCTATCGCTACCGCCAAATCCCAAGGATACACATTCTCAGGCGGCCTAGTGTCCCGATGCGAGGCAAAGTCTATCATCTCCCCTTCAATGATTCTGTAAGCATAGGTCACGAATCGAGAGCGCCGAAGCCATGTCCTCGTTGCTTCGATAAGTGCGACGCATCCCACTTGGATAAGGTCGCATTTCTCGACACGGCGAAAACGCTTCGCGTGCTTATTAGCCAACTTATGTACAAGGCTAAGGTTCTGCTCCACTAATTGAGTTTCCGATACTGCATCGAACTCGCAGCCATTGACTTTTATCATGACTCTATTAGCTGATTGAGAGGGTCGTTTTTGCCAAAAATCTTTTGTCGCCGCACAATTTAAGCTGTCCACGGAATTAGCCTCCCTTCGACACTGAACTTCGGTTCTGCCCTCTTCGACCATCTACGCATTAAGGTTGGCTCCATCTTTGAGAGCGGAATAGGTACATCCGGAAGATAGACGTTCGCCCCCTCGACCATGAGACGAGCGAGCTCGCAAGCCACATCGTGCGCGCGATCATTGTCGGGCGCCTCCACAATAAACTCATCGTGCACGAAGGCAACAGTACGTGTATTGTATAGTGGGCTATGTTCTTCGACATATTGCGCTTTTGCGATCAACCATGCGGCATGCTTTGCGCAATCGGCGCCTAAAGCTTGAAAGCCATAGTTACACGCCACGCAATAGGACATCCTCCCCCGCGTTCGCTTCGTCCAAAGCGTTTCGATGGTTGCTTTGCCCGATTCCGTGTTGCAAAGGGCGTGGATCCGCGCGAAATACAAACGCATTTCTGGCCACTTTTTGAGCCATTGCTCTTTGAGCTCTTTCGCCTGCGCTTGCGTGAGGACAACCCCATAATTCTTTTTGGCATACTTAACGAGTGACATCGTACCGAGCCCTCCCGGAAACCCGAAGTTGACGATCTTGCCGGTCTGACGCGCCGCGACGATGTCGGCACACTTCTTGTGCCGCTGTGCTTCGGCATAAGGAATGCCAAGAAGGAACGCAGCGAAATCAAGATGGGGATCAAGACCTGAATTAAGAGCGTTTGCGAGTTCACTCTTGCCCAGCCATGACACGCAGCATTGCGCTAGCGTATATAACTCCAATTGAGGATAGTCGGCTTGCGCATAGACATATCCCGACCGCGAAACAAAGCATTCTCTTGCGCCGGACAAATAGCCGGTGCCCGAGCATGTTGTGCACTGCACGTAATCCCCTTCTCTTTTCGTTCACTCCGTTATTCGGTTTCGCCTTTTCCGTTGCAGCGTTTACATTTTCGCTCGCGAACCCAGTTCTGTATGTTCGGCTTACTGCTCGTCGTTCGGCCGGTTTCCGCAAGCCCGTAACGCGTGTGGATCGGATACATCACCCCTTGCGCCAATGTTTGGAGGTCATTTCCGATCACCTTCTTAAGCGTCGAAAGCTCGGCGTACATCTTCAAGTCTTCGTCTTCCGTTGCCGCGCACGCGTCCTCATCGAGGCACACGTGCTCCTCGCATTCGTCCGATCTGTCGGCCACCTTCGTGCCGTCGAGGCGTTTGCAAGTGCTTCCCGTGAAGTGTGCATCCGTGCGCCGAATCGCAAGCTTTTCACGTCGGCACACCTCAATCATTAAGCGCTTTGCGGCCTTGGTGTCCCTGCTGCCGTCTTCACGCACGAGACGGATCTCTTTGAGTTCTTCTTCTACGTCGGCAAATTGCTCCAACACCTCGGCGCGAAGTCGTTTGACCCCGTCCGCATCGGTGCGAAGCCCCCACGCGGAAGAGAGGTGCAGGGCAAACGCCGCGCGTGCTTGCCGGTATTGATCGGCGAGCCATACGGCGTGCTTTTCTTGGGCTTCGAAGACGGCGAGTGTCGCCCGCGCATCATTGAGCGGATACCGAAGGCATTGCTCCGGCGGCGACGCAATCATGGCAGCAAGGCCGGCAATCTCCTTCTTTCGCGCCATGTTTTTGCCACGTCGCGGGCGTGCAATTCGGCGAGTCTCGAACGTGCATGGTCCTGCACTTCGACTGCCCGTGCAGGCCATTGATTCAAAGGTGTATGAAGAAATTCCGCGTAGCTCGTTCGCCATGCATCTTTCGATAGCTCAATGTCCGCATAACGTTTTGCGAGCGCCGCAAGATTATATTCGTACTTAATGAACTTGCCGTGGCCTGCGGGTCGCCCTCTATAAGTGCCTGAGGCGATATCGATTAGCATCCCCCGTAACATCGTGTCAGTGACTCGATCGGTTTCGTACACAGCGAAAATTAACGACCGTAGCGGCGGATAACATTCCGCAATCACAGCCATATCGAAGGCGATGTGATGACCAATAAGGAGAGTGTTTGGATCCTCTAGCCATCCACGAATTAGCGGTTCTGCTTCGGAATGGTGAGCGATTCCGGCCGGTTGCCCGCGCCTCTGCCATGTCACGCAGACGAGCGGAGGCGCGAGCAATCCCCGTCGTATAAGGCAAGTTTCTGTGTCGAAAGCCAGCGGCTGCATAGGTTGTTGATTAAGCTGTTAAATCCACTTATCTACGCACATAAGTGGATATCTAGGATTGCGGCACACTGTCCGCTTCGATAGCTGGCTTGTTCCTTGATCCCTTTGGCCGGCCTCGTTTCTTCTTCTCCTCGCCTGGTGTGGCCGTCGTTGGAACCTTAGGTTTTCCCCTTTTCGCCTTTGGAGCGTTTGCCATCTTGAGGGAAATGAGCTCTTCGAGGGACGCTTCATGCAGGACTTGCGCAACCGCCTCGGAAACCCTTTCAAGTAGCTGCATTTCGCACCCCCTCTACCGGATACCATCGGTGCACCGTGAAAACGCCTCCGCTTGGTTTCTCCGGTGTGGGCCTTGTGGGCTTCGCGAACGTCTCCAATCGAACCGGTAGATCAAGAAGTGCATTCGGATCCAGGCCGAGCCGTGCTGCGTATTCCGGATCACATGCAGCACGAACGAGATCGGCGGCTTGGGCATGGAGCGCAGGCTTTTCCTTTGGTTGCCCCGCATCCTTTGGATCGATACCTAAGATCGCAAAAATCAACGCTTTGATGTCGCTAAAAGCATTCTTCTTCATATTGTCTTTTTTCACGACCCACGAGCGCGTGCACCTACCGGGTCCTCTTCTGCGCTCGATTCCAAGATCTCGAACTCAGCGATAAAGCAAGGTCCTTTGAAGCCCTCGATTGCTTTCATACTCTGGGTTTTGACTAAGTATTGTCCGATGGCGAAGTGTACACCCGAGCCGACCATTTCGGCTTCTGCCATGCCGTCAAAGAATTGTTCTACACCCATTTGTTTACTCCTACGGTTGCCAACGTGGACCCGACCACGTCGCGATTTCGTCTTCCGATGGCCATTCGATATCCGCGAGGAGGAGTTTCGATTGCGTCCCCACCGTGTCGCGAATGCTAAGCGCGCCGGCATTCGCTTTCCGCCATGCGCGCACATGCTCGGCACAGCCCGCAAACACGTCGACGACGACAACGGGCGCGCGCTGTCCTGTCCGATGCGTGCGGCCTATCAGTTGTTGCCAAAGATCTGCCCCTTCTGCCGGCGTCGTCACGAGATTGCGGCACCATTTCTTTTGCAGGTTGCGCCCTTCCCGGTTGGCTTTTACGGAAGCGATGATCGAGCGACCTTCGGGCGCGTCGTCGATGAATTCCCCATCCGCTGCAAGGCCATCGGCACCGTAATACTTCGCTCCCGTGAGCTCGGAGAGCCGCTGTCCGAAAGGGATATGCTCCACCCACACAATCCCGGGCTCGCGCATCCATGCAGCGGCAGCATGTAGCGCACCGTCGTCATGCCATACAGGCACAGGATTAGGCGCGAACGTGTCTTTGATGGCTCGCCATTCGTCGAGCGGTTGACCGGGCAGTTTGCCAGCGTCGCACGCGAGGGCGACATGCTCGGGACTATCGAGCGTGCGCGACCTGGAAAGCACTTCGCGCACGAACGAAAACCATTTGCGCCGTGCCTCGCGCCAAGGCGCCGGAGGTCGAGGATCCCATACCTGGTGGAACCCAAGGGCGAGCTCGCGCGCATGCTGCCATATCTGCGAGGCCTCCCAAAGCTCCCAGCCGTCCGGCGTGATCCACGCCTCGCGCAGCTTCCGGAAGTGTTCGATCGTGGGTTCCGAAAGGTCATAACGTAGCGCGCGGATCTTCAGTTTCGCGCTTACCTTCGTGCCCGTTTCGGCCGAGCACACCACGCCCTCGGTCTCGCGCAGTCGACGGCCGAAACCTCGGCGTGCCGCAGGCAATTCGCCAAGCGCGGAGATATCTTCAGGGTCTGCCAGTCGAAGCAACGCACCGGGCGCAAAGCGCGCAAACTCGTTGTCTAACTGTTCATCCAAGGCATTCGCCCAATCCTCCGTTTCCGCGTCCGTCGCGGGCACGGGCGCACGGTCCTTGAGCGACCATCGAAGGACATGCGCGAAGTCCCGGATAGACCGGCGCATGATGGTTCCCGTCATGGCAACAAACTTCGTTTCGGGGTGATGGTGCATGTATCGCGCGACCCGGCGCGTGACGGCGGCTTTGCGGTTCTTGAGCGATTGGACTTCGTCGCAGATGATGAGATCGGGTTTGTAGAGATCGAGCTCTGTTGCGCTCTGCACGAGGCCGAGCATTTGATAACTCATCATTCGGATGTTGTTTGGTATTCGCCAATGCTTCGCGAGCTCGGCGCGCTCCCTGCTTGTCTTGGTGATCAAGTGTGCTTTGAGCAACAGAAGCGGCCTTTCTGCGTTGAGGATAGAAGGCGCCAACAAGGATATAAGGGTCTTTCCCTCGCCGACATCTAGAGGTAGGAAGGCCCCGCCGCATATCCCGATATCGTGCAGGGCGAGGGCTTGAAGAGGAAAGAGAGACATCGTTCCCGTAGGTGTTTTCAAGAACTCGGTCAGAACGTGAGCAAGTCCTGCCGGCGCGATTGGCTCACGACGAGGCAGCGCGAGGATTCGGCGCATGTCCTCCGTTTCTCTTATTTGCTGCATCCCAACGTCATGATCGCAATAACGAACGGATGGAGATCCATTGTGGGTTGGTGGAGTAATTTGGATTGTTGCAGGGACACTCGAACGCTTCGCCCCTGAGGCGAGTTCTTTGCTCGCCGCACCGCTCGCACGTTTCTACCGTCCCCCCCAGAAGCGGCCTTATGTCGATGTAAGAACCTTCTTCATCATTCATCTTTTCTCTCCCCACACGCCAAGGCGTGCGTGTGCAATCTGTACATATTCCGCGTTGCGTTCGATGCCGAACACGATCGACCATCCGGCCTGCAAGGCACCGATCATCTCGCTACCCGTGCCGCAATACGGCACAAGCAGTTGTGCGGTGTCGCTGGGGGGCTTGATGAGTGTTGCAAGCCATCTCGTAAGCCCTATTGGCTTTAGGGTTGGATGATGGTTGTGTGCGCCGCTTCCACGACCGGCACCGGCTCGAGGATGTTCGATCCCGGCCGATCCGGTCTTCCGTCGAAACAAGTCGCTGGCAATCCTTTTAGGCAGTGCCTCACAACCAAACTCGCGCTCTTTCGTAGATACTTTTGCGCAATAAAAAAATCTGCTCGGTCCGCCACTGACCGAGTGCGTCGGCGCGACCGACGCGTCAAGCAGTGCGCCTGCCCCCTCGTCGAGGATGAGATTTGCCGGCCATCGGTCACCAATTCGGCATGCGTCAATGGCCAATCCTCCGACACCCCAACGGGCGACATTTTGGGCCAAGTTTCCTTCCAGTGGTTTACGAGCGAGAACAATTGGCTCATAGGCTGGCTTGAGGGTTGTGCTATATCCGTCCCATATCCTCGCAAGGGGCGTTGCTGGCATCGCAAGCACATCGTGGGTTCCGCCCTTTTCTTTCGTTGACAAGGGAGCGGTGCTAGCCTCCTTATCCAGTGCAAGACTCACGTTTTGCGACTTGGGGAACCCGCTTCCGAATAACCACATGAAGCAGTCGCGTAGCTCGAAGCCGACATCTTCGACGATAGATGCAATGCGGTGGAACGTGCGCGGGCCGCCGAATGCCAGAAGCGGCGCACCGGGTTTGAGGACGCGCAACGCTTCATGCCACACATGATAGGGCGGAACATTGTAATCCCACGTTTTGGCCTGGAAGCAGAGCCCATAAGGGGGATCACACAGGAGTCCATCGAATTCGTTGGACGGAAGCTCGCGCAGCGTCGCAAGCACATCGCTGTGAGCGATGGCATAAACACCGTTCCACACGATCATACCTAGCGAATGGTTATTGCCTCTTAACTTGGGCGCTTCAGAATGGCGTGATGGCTTCAAGGACTGCATCCGCCGCATCGCGAAGCGCTCGAGCGAGCAGCTCCATTTTGCCCGTTAGGTTGTCGGCCGCCTCGGCCGGCATCGGTGCGCCTGCTGCCTTCGGAGGCCTGCCCCGGCGCTTCGTCGTTTCGGCCGGCGTCACATTCGCGGCCGGCGCAGGGAGTGCGGACTCTGGGGGGTTGATGGGCATCATGGACGTCGCTGCCGGCGCCGGAATTGCCCCTTGTGGAGTGACGCCGAAGAGAACCGCCGCGCGCGGATTCTGGCGGATCCAAGCCTCGATTTCTGGCGTCAGTGCTGCCGGATTGATGGTAGCTGCCGGCGTCACTACAGCGGGCGCAGGCAATGGCGGTGGGGTTGGTGCCACGGGCGCAAGCGGAATGGGTGGGGTCGCGGCCACGCCAGCCGCGGCAGCTTTCCTTGCTTTCGTTAGTGCTAAGAGATCGATTGTCGGGTTAGTTGCAGTAGGTGAATTCATATCCAATCCTTGCGCTCTCGCGAGTCTGTCTTCTCCCGCTGCGAACGCGTCTATGATTTGCGTGGATGACAGATGGCATCTGTCGCGGTAAGGGCAGCCGCCGTAGGCCTCACACATATCTGGGCTTGGCGGCATATCGGACGGGCGCGGGCTCTCGGCCCGTACACGCTGCATTTCAAGCGCGGTCTCGTGAATCCTGCCGAACTGCTCGGTGACGTGTTCTGCGTTCACGCGGATGTACGTGCGCAGTGACTTCCTTGCTCCTCGCGTCTGAAGGTAAATCCAACTCAGATCTACGACCTTCGCGTGCGTCGATATCGCGTGCATGGCGTACGTCATGGCCTGCACGTCTTGGCTTAATGCCTTCTCGTTCTTTGCCCATTTGAGGTTCGACGTTGTCTTGAAATCTGCGATAAGAGGCGCTCCCCCGGGAAGGCCCGGGGCAAGCGCCGAATCGGGAAGCCATAGGTCAATGACTCCCTGATAGCCAAAGCACACGCCGTGCATTGGCGGCATGACGAAGTGCTTTTGCACTTCCAATCCCGGGGCTTTTGGCTCCGGTAGGTACGCGAGTCCTGAGGCCGCGATGTAACCGCTTTCGCGGCTAAAGTCGAAGGGCCGTCCATCTCGCAAATATGGCTGTAATTGTGTTTCTTCGACTTCTTGACCCAATGCCGCGAATTTGTTTTGCGGGGGTTTGATTCTCTCTACATAACGCCACCCCCATTTCCGCTTACACTCGCGGTACAGGGTGATTTCGCTCGCGCTAACCAGCGGCACGCGCGGGCCCGCCACCACGTCCGCGGTTGCCGCCGCGGTCT
Source organism: Polyangiaceae bacterium (assembly GCA_009781005.1). Lineage (GTDB taxonomy): Bacteria > Myxococcota_A > Polyangia > Polyangiales > Polyangiaceae > Labilithrix. Next base: position 14,779 of record WQYX01000097.1, read on the forward strand.
CCTCCTTTCTCACGCCCCTATTAGCTGATTGAGAGGGTCAGATTTGCCAACTTTTTTAAAAAAGTTTTTTGGCAAAAACGCCCCTCTCAATCAGCTAATAGAAACATGCCATTACTTGCTCCTGTTGCCTTCCCACTTCACCCCATCATCAACGGTCAGTGCGGATGCGGAGATGCCACGTGCACCCACGTCGGCAAGCACCCCGCGGTCAGATACCGCGACCTCAAGAGAGGGGACCCCGTGCCGATGCCGGCACCGGGAGCGGGTGCCGCCCTGAAAACAGGGGCCGCACCGGAGGGCTCCGGGATCATCGTGATCGATCTCGACAGTGCCAAGGCGATCGAAAAATGGCTGACACTCGGCCCCTGCCCACAAACCTACACGGTGACGACACCGCGGGGCATGCACCTCTATTTCGAACATCCGGGCTTTCGCGTACCCAATAGCCAGAGCGAGCTCGCCGAGGGGATCGACGTGCGCGGCGATGGCGGCATCATTGTGGCCCCAGGCTCGCCGCACGCAAGCGGTGGCACGTATAAGGTCACCGTCGATGTGCTGCCGGCGCCAGCGCCAGCGTGGTTGCTTGATTGGTTTCGCTCGAGGCCTGCGCCGACCGAGGTACAGCCCGCGGGCAATGACGTCACCGATTCAACCGAGCGCGCGTACAGGCGAGAACTGTTCGCCGAAGCATGCCGGACCATGCCGCCATCGATTCAGGGCCAAGGCGGCGATCGTGCGCTGTACAACCTTGTGCAATACGGCGCGCACGATCTCGAACTACCCCACGCGGACGTGTTCGAGATCGTGCGCGAGGACTTCGATCCGCGATGCGATCCGCCATGGGGTGACGAGCTCGACGAGCGCGTTGCGCACCAGTGGCGCGAGGCCCGCACGCGCTCGACACGCCCGCGGCGCGAACCATCACCCGCGGCGCTGGCATATCTGTTCGGTGGGAAGACGGACGCGTCGGCGCCCGCACCGTTGGCCCTGCCGCCGCCGTCAAAGGGTCTGCCACTGTTTCCGTTGCGCGCTCTGCCTCCTGCCCTCCGAGACTTCGTCCACGCCGAGACGAAATTCGCGCAGGCGCCGATCGACTTGTCGGCCATGTTGGTTTTAGGTTGCTGTTCTGCTGCCATCGCCGGCCGGGCAGAAATCGAAATCGAGCCCGGATATGTTGAGCCCCTGAACCTCTTTGTGGTCGTGGCCTTGCCGCCAGCCGAGAGAAAATCCGCCACCTTCCGCGACGTCTTCCAGCCCCTTCACGACGTCGAAAAGGAGCTCGTCGAGGCCTCGGCGCAAGCCATTTCCGAAGCAAAGACGCAGCGGGATTTATTGATCGAGCAGATCAAAAAGCGCAAATCTGCCTATGCGAGATTGCCACGCAACGAAGAGAGCCAGCAATGGGCGCAGAATCAGTCCGCTACGCTGCCGAGCGGAGGCATCGCGCTAAGCACAGAGCTCGCGCGCCTCGAAAAAGAATTGCACGAATTACAGATCCCAGCCGAGCCGCAACTTATCGCCAATGATGTGACGATGGAGCGACTCGCAGGGATCATGGCCGAGCAAGGCGGAAGGCTGTGCGTATCCTCCGCAGAGGGTGAAATATTCGCCATCATTGCTGGCCGATATTCGAGCACGGGGCAGTCTTCCTTTGAAATACTACTCAAAGGGCATGCCGGGGATTTCCTGAGAATCGATCGGCAATCAAAGAACCGGCCGGCCGTGCGAATTGACCGGCCGTGCTTGACCCTTGCCCTTGCCGTGCAGCCGGCGATTATTGCCAACCTGGCGAAGAATCAGGACATGCGAAGCCAAGGGCTCCTGGCTCGCTTTCTATACTCCATCCCCACGTCCAGGGTGGGCTCTCGACACATCGAAACCAACCCCGTACCTGACAACGTGAGGAAGGCGTACCATGACGTTGTTCGACAGCTTGCGACGGCGACGGTTGAAGGGGGAGAGCCTTTTACGTCCTTCGGGCAGCTACCCATGCTTTCGCTCTCGGAAGAAGCGAAGCAACTACACCGCGCGTTTCGCGCCGAGATCGAACCAAGACTCATTGGTGACTTGGCCGAGATCGCAGATTGGGGGGGCAAGTGGGCGGGCGCGGTCGCAAGGATTGCGGGGATCTTGCACTTCGCGCAGGGCGTCCGTGTGACCGAGAAGGTGTCGGAAGCCACCATGGGCGCGGCGATTGAGATCGGCCGGTACCTTCTAGTCCACGCCATGGCGGCATTTGGGGTTATGGGTCAGACGCCGGAGGACGCTGACGCAAAGGCCGTTCTCGCTTGGGTTATCAAGGCGAAGCTATCGGAGTTCACCACGAGACACCTTGCTCGACTTATGTGTCCCAAAGCTATCAGCCGAGATCGGCTTCGTCGCGAGAGGGCAGTGCAAGCGCTTGTCGATCAAGGTCTTGTGGTATCCAACGGCAAAGGTGGGTGGCGTCTTGTTGAGGGTGTCGAGCGTGTCGACCCGGTGTCGAATCTCTAAGATCGACACATTTCCTCAATGATTTCAATAGCAATCCAAGTTTGTCGACTCTGTCGACCCTGTCGACGACTCTAGTACCAGATGAGTAGCTGACATGAGAGGCCCTTCTAATGGCAATAGATGCTTGTATAAGCATGCATATATGCCATATCCTACTACTATTACTAGATTGAAAGATCCATCAACAGTCACCTAAGAGCATGTTTACCAGGAATTTGGCCCAGAAAGGGCCTTTTTGGTAGCTGGCGGTCGTATGTCGCGCAAACCGTACGATTCCGACTTGAATGAGGAGCCGTGGGAACAACTTCGAGAATTCATTTCCGAACCAAAAGAAGGGCCGCAAGAGCCAAAGTA
>WQYX01000098.1 GCA_009781005.1 Polyangiaceae bacterium
CAAGATCTATCACCCTTGGCCGGAGAGACGCTTTGCGACCCGTTGACCCGAGGTGGGAGCCCGGTGCGGGAAATCCGCTCGCCGGGTTCTGTCCGGGGGGCGGCCCGAAAGGGCCGTCCCTACGGGACCACCTTAAGGCCGTTAGCCGCCTTTCTTGACCGCGTCGATGCGGGAAAGGAGCAATTCGCGAGTGAGTTGCAACGGACGCGGCATCGTCGAACCAATCGACTTGAAGAAGTCCTCGTACGATTCGAGTTCCGTCTTCCATTCGTCGATGTCGATGTGCGTTGCTTCGTCGACCTGATCGGCCGTGATATTGAGACCGGACAGATCCAGATCATCCGCTTTCGGCACCCAGCCGAAGAGCGTCTCCTGGCCGCCCACGCGCAGGTGCGCGCGGTCCACAATCCATTTGAGCACGCGCATGTTCTCGCCGTAGCCGGGCCAGAGGAATTTGCCGTTTTTGTCTTTACGGAACCAATTGACCAAAAACACCTTTGGCGGATTTGGAATCTGCGATTGCATCGCGAGCCAGTGCTGGAAGTACTCTCCCATGTTGTAACCGCAGAAGGGGAGCATCGCGAAGGGGTCGCGCCGCACGACACCGACTTTGCCGGTGGCCGCAGCGGTCGTCTCCGAGCCCATGGTTGCGCCAAAGAAGACGCCGTTCAGCCAGTTGAACGCCTGCATGACGAGCGGGACGGTCGTTGCGCGGCGGCCGCCGAAGATGATGGCGCTGATCGGGACACCGGCCGGATCATCATAGAACTTCGACAGACTCGGGTTGTTCGTTGCGGGCGCCGTGAATCGTGAATTCGGATGTGCCGCTTTCTCGGTTGACTTCGGCGTCCACGGATTGCCCTTCCAGTCGGTGAGTTCGGGCGGAATGGGGCCATCCTTTCCTTCCCACCACACGTCACCATCCGGCGTGCGCGCAACGTTCGTGTAAATCGTGTCGCGCGCAATCGACTTCATCGCATTCGGGTTCGACTCGTAGTTCGTGCCAGGCGCGACACCGAAATAGCCGAATTCCGGATTGACGGCGTAAAGCCTGTTGTCTTCACCCACGCGCATCCATGCGATGTCGTCGCCGATGGTCCAGATCTTCCATCCCTTGAAGCGCTTCGGCGGAATCATCATGGCGAAGTTGGTCTTGCCGCACTGGCTTGGGAAAGCGGCTGCAACGTACGTGGTCTCGCCCGTGGGGCTCTCCACGCCGAGGATGAGCATGTGCTCGGCGAGCCAGCCTTCTTTCTTTCCCAGGTAGCTACCGATGCGAAGAGCGAGGCATTTTTTGCCGAGAAGGACGTTGCCGCCGTAACCGGAGCCGATGGACCAAATCGTATTGTCCTCCGGGAAGTGGCAGATGTAACGGCGCTCGGGGTTGCAATCGAGTGTAGAGTGCAATCCGCGATTGAACTCATTTGATGTCTTGCCGAGCATCTTCAGCGCAACGGTCCCCATGCGCGCCATGATGCCCATGTTGAGTACGACGTAGATGCTGTCGGTCAGCTCGATGCCGATCTTCGACATCTTCGAGCCGGCCGGTCCCATGATGTACGGCACGACGTACATCGTGCGACCCTTCATGGATCCGTCGAACAGCTTGCCAACCTTGGCGTACGCCTCTTTCGGATCCATCCAGTTGTTGGTGGGGCCCGCCTCGTCTTTGGTGGGCGTGCAGATGAACGTGAGCTGTTCGACGCGCGCGACATCGTTTGGATTCGAGCGGTGCAGATAGCAGCCCGGGAGTTTTTCTTGGTTTAGCGGTTCGAGGATCTTTTGCTCTACGGCCTCCTTGGTAAGGCGCGTCTTCTCATCCTCCGAGCCATCGCACCATACGATGCGGTCAGGCTTGGTGAGCTGCGCCATCTCGGCGACCCATTTAATGAGGTGCTCGTTTTCGGTTAGCGGCTTTCCGGAAGCGTCGATAGGAAGAGAACTCATGGGCCTCAATTACTGCAGCTACCATCGGGGTGCACCTCAAAAGCCAGTGCGTCCCTCACGACGGAGTGTCGCATCGGAAATCAAGGCCTTTTACCGGTTACCGCACACTCACCGCATGAGTCACAAGTTCGCGCCGATCGTCCTGTCTTTGTCGGCATGCTCTTCGGCAACGTCCGCGAAGCTCGTCGCGCATCACGTCGACGCGGCTCCTCCGCCAAAAGACGACGGCAAAGAAGGGCAGGGCGGCAGAGGAGGCGAAGTTCACGCCGCCGCGCTCGAACAGCTCAAGACAGCGCGCATCTCATCTCGAAACGACAACCAGCGCAGCGTGCTCGTGCCTCTGCCGGATGCCGCGAATTGGACGCGCGTCAAATTCGCCACGGTGAAAAGTCTCGTCGGTTTCCGCTATGGCAAAGACCACCACGCGATCGTCGCGGCTTTCGTCACTCACGTCGAGGACAACACAGCGCTCGACGCATGCAACAAGAGCTTCGAGACGTGGGCGAGCCCCTGGGTGACGGCCTTCGACGTGGAGCTCCGTCACGATCCGCCGAGCGCGTTTTCGTGGAGCCCGCCGCTTCCGAAAGTGCAGCCCGGTGCGCCGCGCGCGGTTAAGACCGTGGCGATCGTCGACGTCGACTCGCTCTTCGCGAAAACCGCCACGGTTCTCTCGCGCGAGTCGTACGCGGGCGCGTGGGCAGCGTATCCAGCATGGGACAAAGCGTGTCTCATCGTGGGTGTGGCCGTCCCGGCGCGCGACGAAGACGCGCGCGCCCGCGACGTGCGCGATCGCTTCGTCGCGGAGGTGCTTCCGAAGCTCGTCGTGACGACCACGACGGAGCCCAAGGCTCGCTACTAACCGCTTTCAAGTTGACGCGAGGTCGATTGAAGGTCGACGACGACGGGGGCGTGGTCCGATGGAACCGCGCCGTCGTCACTCTTCTTCCGATATTCGCGATCGACGTAAACGTCCTTGACGCGCGCGGCAACGGACGCTGCTCCGAGCAAGAGATCGAGGCGCATGCCGTTGTTCTTGTGGAAGGCACCTGCACGATAATCCCACCACGTGTAACCGGGCAGGGTGGGGTGCTTCTGCCGATACAGATCCACGAGACCGGCCCCGAGGATTCGCTCGAGGAGCGCGCGCTCTTCGTCGGTATGAAAAATATGACCCTTGAAACGCGCGCCGCCGTACGAGTCGAGATCGGTCCTGCACACGTTGAAGTCACCACCCAACACGAGCGGTGCGTTCTCGTCTCTGCGAGATTCGACGTGGGCCGCGAGGCTCTCGAGCCATTGGAGCTTCAACGTGTAGTCTGCATGTGTCAGCGTCTTGCCGTTCGGCACGTAGATGCTTGCGACTTCGAGATCGAATGCCTTCGCGACGATGAAACGCGCGCCGGTTTCTTCTGCGCCGGGCAGCGCGCGCATGACGAGCTCGGGCTCCTCGCGCGCGAGGATGGCTACGCCGTTCCAGCTCTGTTGCCCCGCGAGCACCACGTGGTAGCCGGCGGCGCGCAGCTCGAGGTGAGGAAAATTTTCTTCCGCGATCTTGAGCTCCTGCAGGCAGACGACGTCTGGCTTGCGATCGTCGAGCCACGCCGCAAGGCGCTCTGCGCGCGCACGAATCCCGTTCACGTTCCACGTCGCGAGCAGCACGCGTTACATCCGGCCGATGGTTTCGCACAGCGTGCGGGTGAATTCGTCGGTGCCCGTAGGACCGCCGAGATCCGCCGTGCGCACTCCGTTCTCCATCGTTGCGAGCAGACCGCGCTCGATCCTCTGCGCCGCTGCAAGTTCTCCGATGTGCTGGAGCATCATGACGGCGCTCTGGATGAGTGCCGTGGGGTTCGCGATGCCCATGCCCGCGATGTCCGGTGCGCTGCCGTGAACGGCCTCGAACACGGCGGCGTCGACCCCAATGTTCGCGCCCGGAACGATGCCCAAGCCTCCAACGAGTCCCGCGCCGAGGTCCGAGAGAATGTCACCGTAAAGGTTCTCGGTGACGATGACGTCCAGGCGGTTGGCGTTCTTGATCATTTGCAGTGCGCACGCATCCACGATGACTTCGACCGGCTCGATGCGCGGATGTTTCGTTGCGACCTTGCGGAAGCACTCGAGCAAGAGGCCGTCGGAGATCTTCATGATGTTGGCCTTGTGGACGACGGTGACGCGCTTGCGTCCCATGCGCTCGGCGTAGTCGAAGGCGTACTCGCAGATGCGGAGACTCGCGCGCTCCGTGATGATCTTCATCGACTGCGCGATGCCGGGCATGATCATGACCTCGAGACCCGAGTAGAGGTCCTCGGTGTTCTCGCGAACGATGACGACGTCGGTGCCTTCGAAGCGCGGCTCGACGCCGGGCAGGCTCCTCACCGGGCGAACGTTCGCGTAGAGATCGAGCGCCTGGCGCAAGGTCACGTTGACCGATCGAAAGCCTTTTCCGATCGGCGTACCGATGGGGCCCTTGAGAGCAACTTTGTTCCTGCGGATCGACGTGAGGACTTCGTCCGGCAGCGTGGTCCCGCGTTTCTCCGCGACGGCGGCTCCTGCTTCCTGGACGTCCCAGTCGATCTTCGCGCCCGCAGCTTCGAGCACCTGCTTGGTGGCGTTCGCTACTTCGGGGCCGATGCCATCTCCGGGAATGAGCGTGATCGTATAGGCCATTGCGAGGCGCCAGAGTATCTTTCGAGGCCGCTCTCTTCCAGGTCGGCGTGATCGCGGCGCCGAAAAAGATTTCTCATTTTTAGGAGCCCCGCGCTCACTCCGCTCGCCGCGCCGCGCCCTTCAACCTGGAAAAACAAGAAAGCCTGCGCCGGAAATGAGGAAATCCAGGATGATAATCGTCAGAGACGTATTGACGACGGCGCGCGTCGTCGCCCAGCCAACGCCCTCTGAGCCACCGAACGTCGACAATCCGCAGTAGCCGCTGACAATGGGAATGGCTGCGCCGTAAGCCAAACACTTGGTCAGGCCAATCGTGAGATCTCCCGCGTCGACGAGCGATGCGTTGAAGAACGTTTGAAGCGGCACGTCGAAGGCGATGTACGCGGTGATCCCGCCGGACACGAAGGCCACCGTACCCGAAAAGACGATGAGCACGAGGGTCATGACCATGCTCGCGATGAAGCGCGGAACCATCAGAAAGTCGATGGGATCGGCGGCGCACATGCGGAGGGCATCGATTTGCTCGGTCACCACCATGGAACCGATCTCGGCGGCAATGCCGGCGCCAACGCGCGTGGCGAGCATGAGCCCGCCGAGCGACGCGCCGAGATCGCGCACGAGAAGCTCTAGGTAGGTGGCCCCGAGCATCGTGAAATCGGGCACGACGCGTTTGGACTGGAGTCCCGATTGATAAGCTAGGATCATCCCAATGAATCCCATGGTGATGGATAAGAAGAAGAGGGAATGATTGCCAATCTCATAAAGCTGCGCGGTCACGGCGCCTTTCTCGCGGCGGCCGCGCACCGTGTAATAAAGCGTCCGAACAAAGACCGAATAGAGCTCGCGCGCGCCAATCATCAAATCCATGGCGGCCGCGCCAAGCGCGTGAACGGGGCCGAGTCTGGTCGCTTCGTCGTTCATCTCCGAGGGTGTTCCTCAGCCGCCTAATGCGAAGCTCACGAGGTAGTCGAGCAAAAAGACCCCTGCGGCGCTCGCCACGACCGTGGCGTTGACTGCGCGGCCGACGCCCGGCGCGCCGCCGGTGGTGGATAGTCCGAAGTGGCAGCTCGCGAGCGCGATGACGAGTCCGAACACGACGGATTTGATGAGACCGCTCGCGACGTCGCGGAAGCCGAGCAGACCTGTGGTCAATCCGTTGTAAAAGGTGAGTGGGCTGACGCCGAGCAGGGCTTGACCGCTGAAGGCGGCGCCGACGAGCGCGAGAGCGTCGGCAAAGATCGTCATCATGAAGAGCGTGCTGACGATGCTGATGAAGCGTGGTGCGATGAGGAACGCAATGGGATCGATCGCGAGCACGCGCAGAGCGTCGAGCTGTTCGGTCACGACCATCGTGCCGAGTTCGGCGGTGTTGTTCGCGCCAACGCGCCCAGAGATCATCAGCGCGGTCAAGAGCGGCGCGATCTCGCGCAGCGTGCCGAAGCCCGCGCCCCAGCCCAGGAGGCTTTCGGCGCCGTAGCGCTTCACGATGGGCGCCGCTTGAATCACCATGATGGCGCCCGTGAAGATGGCCGTGATGACGACGATGGGCAGCGATTTGACGGCCATCTTGTGGAGATTTTTCCAGAGCTCGCGGCTGTCGATGCGCGGCGGGACGAAGCGCGCGAGAACGCGCACGAACAGGATCGTCATGCCTCCCGCAGTGCCCGCGATGTTGAAAAACGACGTGCCGACAGCGCCGAAGAACGCTTCCGCACCACCCGGTTCGGGGCTGCTCGAGGACGCGGATGGGTGCGCCGTCATGGCGGCTTAAGTACCCTCCATCGCGCGACGAGAGTAGCCCCACCGCGCGTTGCCCCTGATCAGTCGAGTGGCAGGTCGAGCGCCCACGCGAGTGCCGTTGTCAGCAAAACATTGGAGATGAGAATGCCAATGACCCATGCCGTGCCGTAACCCATGCCCTTGAGCGAGAAACGCCGAGTACGTGCAAAATGCAACCATACGGCGAAGAGGCCGAGGATGGGCGAGCCGAGGAAGGGCAGCCCAATGAGGGCGTTGTCGCGGCTGGATGGCGGCCATGCGCGCGCGAGCGCATCCTCATCGAGGCGCTTCTCGTCCAAGCGCACGACGATCACACTGACCGCGACGAGCTCGATCCACGATGCGAGCAGGAGCACGACTTCATAGGGACTCTCAGACATCCACGTGCTCTCAAAGCGGTCCATCAATGAGGCCGTGGATGAACTGACGAACGCGTGGCTCTTGGCTGCTCTTGGCGTCCTCGGTGGTGCCGTCGAAAATGAGCTCGCCGCGGACCATCATCCCAACTCGATCGGTGACGGTGAGCAGGCGATCGAGATCGCTCGAGACCATGATCACCGTGGCGCTCGCGGCGCGCTGCTCGCTGCGCAGAAGATCGAAGATCTTCTGCGACGTGACGGGATCGAGGCCGGCCGCGGGTTCGTCGTACAAGACGATGGGCGCTTGCGTGATCGTTGCGCGCGCGACGCCGACTCGTTTTTTCTGGCCTCCCGAAAGACCGGCCGGCATGCGCGTGCCGAAGCCAGAGAGCGCAACGCCGGCAAGGCGCTCGTCGACCCGTGCCTCGATGTCCTCTTCCGACAGGTTCGTGAGGCGCCGCAGCGGGAAGGCGATGTTGTCGGCCACGGTCATGTGATCGAAGAGCGCGTTGTTTTGAAAGAGCATGCCGAACTTGATTCGCATGCGCCCTAGCTCGATTTCGGAGGCGGCCGTCACGTCTTGTCCGTCGACGAGGATGGATCCGCGATCGGGTTTCATCAGGCCGGTGATCATCTTGAGCAAAATGCTTTTGCCAGAAGCGCCCGGACCGATGAGTCCGTAGAGGCAGCCGCGCGGGACCGTCAGCGAGACCGAGCGAAGAGCGTGATTCGGCTGTCCACCTCCGGCAGAACGGAAAGATTTGGAGACGCCGTGGATGGAGATCACGGGCTAGCCCGTACGTGCTTCGCGGTCGTCGAGCTCGCGCCGTAACCGAGCGAGCTTTGCGTAGAGCGCGAGGCCCGTTGCACCGAGTCCAAGCATCATGAGCAGAAGGACTACGAACGCGATCTTGAGCATGGTGCTCGAACTGCGCGCAACGGCAATGGGGCCGACGTGCGTGAGTTCTACGCTCTTTTGCTCCGGGCGCGCCGCGTGCGGGAGAAAGACGACGGCAACATCGGAGGGAGCGAGCGACGGTGCGCCGCCGGCAACGAGGCGCTGGATGGATTCAGCGGTGAGCGGCGGAGTTGCGCCTCTGTACTCGACGAGCGCGCTTGCGGTGCTCTTCGGCGGCGGGCCGTCGCGCAGACTGTCGTTCGCCGGCAAGTTCAGGTGGACGCGCGCCGACAGTACGCCGTCGACATTGCCGAGCGTGCGTTCGAGCTCACCGGACAAGCCTGCGACGAGCTGCGCGTGCTCGGCGGCTTGGCTCGGTAAGAGCTGCCCGCGCATCGTCGCGTCCAGTACGCCACGCGGCTTGGGCCGCGGAAGCTGTTCGTCGGCCATCGTGCTGAGAGCGTGCACGACGTCCTCTCGCGGGACGTTGACCCGAAATTTTCCCTCGGTAACCGGATCGGTTTCTTTGATGGCGTCGATGCCAGCTTGGTCGAGCGCGACGACGACACGGTTGGCGTCGCCTTCGTCGAGCCCCACGGCAACGGGCACGGCACACCCTGCCCCAGCGATGATGACGCAGAGAAGGGGCCCCAGCCTTGACATTGGCGGCTCTCTATATCACGCGTGGGCGAAGCGATGCGATGTGCGCGATGGGGTGCAAGACCGCTCGGTCGAGTAGGGGATCTGCGATCGTGCACGGAGTTGTTGCTCTCATCACGATCCGATGGTAACTGGCAGCGGCCGCGTCCCGGCGAGGTTTTTACGGCCCCGGAAATTGCGAGCTCTTTCTAACCGTCTTCCGATCCCAGGGAAAGGCGCGCCCCAGGTGGGCGCGACACGAGCGCCGATTGTCGACTCCGTTTACGGATGCGCTGAGCCAACTCAACGACCGAGCACTTCGCAGGCTACTTGGAGCACGCGCGTTTTTGCGCGGGTATGACTACGTCCGCCGTCAGGCCGTCTCCGACGTCCAGATGGAGGATCTCTCCGCTCACGGCCATGTCCGTGGCACGGAGCTCGAACCTTATTCGGTGAAGTTGCAGATTACACCGACGGGTTTCACGAGCGACTGTTCCTGCCCGGCTTTTTCGAAAATTAATGGCCACTGCAAGCATGTCGCGGCATTGCTCATCTCGCTGCGCGACCAAGTCAGGCCGAAGCTGCCGCGCCCGGATCATCAACTTTCCGCGTCGGGTGGCGCCCCCCCCGTCAATGGAGTGAGCGGAGCGAGCGCGCATCCGCACGCGGCCGCCATGGATCGAAGTGGCGTCCACGAGCACGATTCGCTCGGTGGCGGCAGCAGCCGTCGCGCGCGTCGTCGTGCTCGCAAGCTCGCGGCGCTTCGTGCGGCCGCTGGCGGGAGCGTTCCCGCCCAGAGCCGACCAGGCTTTTCCGTCGTAGGGGAGCGTCACGTGCCTCACGTGGTGCCTCACGTGCACGTGCCCCACGCACCTCACGCACCTCACGCGGTTGGCGTGGAGCTCTGGCTCCCGGAGCCCATGCCGCCGGCGCCGAAGACCATCGAGTATCGCATGCAAGTGCGAGCGGGCGCGCTCACGGTCTCGCTGCTCGATCCGGAAGCGCGCACCCCGCTGTCGGCAAACACGCTCCTGCAATTCCAATCTCAGAGGCCAACGGCCGATCGCGAAGCGCTTCGCGTGCTCGCGCGTCTCGAAAGCGAAGGTCCTCGCGGCCGTGTCGGCATCGAGGTCCGCGGTGAGGACGCTTCCGATCTGCTTCCTCTGCTCAGAGGGCGTCGCGTCATCCTCGAGCCCCAGATGATGGAGCTGCGCTTCGGCGACGAGCCTCTGCGTCCGCGTTTCGATCTCGAGCTCAGTTCGGACAGCCAGCAGGTGCTCGTCAAAACGAGCTTCATGCGCGCCGGTGATCCGCGTAGGTTCACGCTTGCACAAGGTGGTTGGTTCGAAGGAAGCCCCGCGTGGCACGTCGACTCACAAGAAGGCTGGGCGCGCCCCGTGGACCGGCGGCTTTCGCCCGCCGGCATCCGGCGTCTCGCGCGCACCCCCACCATCGCCGAGTCCATCGACGACTTGCCGGTGCTCATCGCGCAGGGGTTGCCGCGCGTCGCGCTCGAAATAGGCGCCGAGCTTCCGGATCTGTCGCAGGTCGCGGACGTCGTCGACGTTCATCCAACCTTTCGGTTGCGCGCAGGCGGCGCACTTACCGAAGCGCACGTGTCGCTTCGCGCCGCCTATGACGATGTCGAGATCGATGTCCGCGCGGACGGCATGACTCCGCCTGTCATCGTCAAGCCTTCTCGCGCGTCAGACGAAGAAGAAGGCATTCCAACCCCGAGCCCTGGCCCGCGCCGCGTTCCAGCTTCGAAGCGCGCCACGGTCATCCGTTGTGACATCGCCGCGCAGCAGGAGGCAACGAGCGCTCTTCGCGCTCTCGGCTTGTCCACGGACGAAGACGGTTCGGGCTTTATCGCGCGCGGCGACGACGCCATCCAGTTCTGGACGGAGGCCGTTGGTTCGCTTCCCGAGGACTGGGATCTCTTCATTCCCGACGATCTCGTCGACGTACAAGTGCGCGGCAGCGCCCTGACGGCCAACGCGCGCGTGTCGAGCGGAGTCGACTGGCTTTCGCTCCGCTTGTCCTTCGAGTCCGAAGGAATCGCGGTCACGCAAGAAGAACTTGCCCGCTGTCTCGCGGAGGGGCGTCGCTACGTCCGACTGCAAGACGGATCCTTCGCGCATCTCGATGCCGAGAAGGTCAAGGAAGTGCTTCTTCGCCAGGCGGAGATCCTCGCGACGGGTGGAGGGCAGGGAGCTCGTTTGCCGCTTTCGCAGGCCGGGCGCATCCAGGAATTGCTCGAGGTCGTTGGCAAGGCGCACGTCACCGAAGGCACCGAGGATCTCTTCAGCAAACTAAGGAACATCGACGAAATCAAAGTCATCAAGAAGCCGCGGAATCTGAAAGCGTCGCTGCGGCCTTATCAGGAGCAAGGTTTTCAGTGGCTTTGGTTCCTCGACGAAATCGGCTCTGGCGGCGTTCTTGCCGACGACATGGGACTCGGCAAAACCGTGCAGACCATCGCGCTTTTGCTTGCGGTCAAAGCTGCACTCGAGAAAGACGCGAAGGCCGAGGCAAGAGGCGACGGCAAAAAGGTGTTCAAGGCGCTCATCGTCGCGCCCACCAGCGTCGTGACGAATTGGCAGCTCGAACTCGACAAATTCGCGCCGTCGCTCAAGCACATCGTGTGGCACGGCGGTGATCGGAAAGAGCGCACGGACGAACTCGAAGACGCCGACATCGTCATCACCAGCTACGCGCTCTTGCGGCGCGACGAAGCCTTTCTTGCCGGATTGGATCTCCGGTACGCGATTCTCGACGAAGCGCAGAATATCAAGAATCCGATGAGCGCCACGGCGCGTGCAGCCAAGCGCCTGAGGGCCTATCGGCGCCTCGCGTTGACGGGTACGCCCATCGAAAATCGGCTTTCGGAAATCTGGTCCATCTTCGATTTCGTGAGTCCTTGCCTTCTTGGTTCGCTCGACAAATTCGAAGAGCGCTATGCGCGTCCCATCGATCAAGGCGACCAGAAGGCGCAGAGGCGTTTGCGGTCGACGATCCATCCATTCATCTTGCGCCGCACCAAATCCGAAGTTGCCAAAGATCTGCCGGAGAAGATCGAGACCGATCAGTTCTGCGAGCTCACGGGCGAACAGAATTCACTTTATGGCGCCGTTCTCAAAGAGGTGCGCGCGCAAGTCATGGGTGAAGTCGAGCGCCAGGGCATGGCCCGGAGCCAAATCCAGATTCTCGCAGGTCTTACGCGCCTTCGGCAGGCAGCGTGTGATCCGCGTCTTTTGGGCCTTCCGCGTCCGTTCAGCAACGAAGACTCCGGCAAGCTCGTTGCGCTCCGCGAGCTCATTCAGACCTCCATTGAAGGTGGTCACCGCGTACTCGTGTTCAGCCAGTTCGTCTCCATGCTGGCCATCATTCGCAAGGCCATGGAAGAGGACGGCGTCGCCTACGAATACCTCGACGGTTCCACGAAGGACCGCATGGCGCGCGTCGAGAATTTCCAGAAGGATGATGGCCCTCCCGTTTTCCTTATCTCGCTCAAGGCCGGGGGCTCGGGGCTCAACCTCACCGCTGCGGATACCGTCATTCACTTCGATCCGTGGTGGAATCCAGCCGTTGAAGATCAGGCAACCGATCGCGCGCACCGCATTGGGCAAACGAAGGTTGTCACCACGTATCGCCTCATCGCGAAAGGCACAATCGAGGAAAAGATCATCGAGCTCGGCACCAAAAAGCGCGAGCTCGTTGGCGCCGTGCTGAGCGAAGACATTGGCGGTGCGAAGAAGCTCACGAAGGGCGATCTCGAAGAGCTCTTCAAAGTGGAGTAGTTCCATAGAGTCGAAACGAGTTGGGGTTCGCAAGCTCACCCCAACCTACGCAGCTACGCAATTAGATAGGTTGGGGTGAGTTTACGAACCCCAACATTAGCGTGATCGTTGACATTGACGTTTGACGTGAACGGCGACGGACCGGTTGTTTCGTTCACGTCGCCGTCGCCGTCAAACGATCACGTCAATGTCAACGACGCAGCGCAGGCCCCAACTCGGAAACGTCGCGAGCGCGCGGATGGGGCAACAACTGATTTGTGGCGCGCAGCAGTTTCCAAATGAGAACTATTGGCCGATGTCCGCGCAGCAGCGGAATCCCGTCGAGTAGTCGTGATAAGACGCAATATGCGCCTCGGTGCGGTAGTTGCAGCCGTCGCCATTCTGGGTGACGTCGAGGTAGTAGCCGCCTTGGAATGTACCGGCGGGATCGTCGACCCATTCGTGGACGTTCCCGACCATGTCATGCACGCCGTAGTCGTTCGTGCATTCCTCATGGGAGCCGGTTTCGGCAAGCGTCCCCGCGAGCTGATTGAGCTGCGGATCGTTCATCTTGTCCCATGTCCATGCGGCGCCTGACATGACTTCCGTGTGGTAATAAAAACCAACGGGGCTGCGACCGTGATCGTTACAAATCCCCGGCTTGCGTTCGTCGCCGTAACCAAACTTTTTTGATTCGGGTCCCTGACACGCTTTCTTCCACTCTGCCGGTTTGCACAGCCGTTTACCCGACAATCCGCACGCCAAGATGGCCTGCCTCTCACTGATATAGCCCTGTGGATAAACTCCCTTTTGGCTAATTGCGCGGACCGTGTGCCCCTCGACCGATTTGTAATAAGGCCACGCTTCCTCATGCCCATCTGGCAAAACCTCGACGAGCGAGGCTTCGTATTTGTCAACGCAAAAGCGATCGTCGATGCTGGCCATATCGCCAGGGCACAGACCGTTCATGGGCAACGGGCGATCCCCTTCGGCAAGGAGATCCTCGACGGGCGCGTTCTCGCCCGCGAGATAACCGAAGGCGCTGTTCGTCGGGATCGAAGCCGCCGTGAGTTCGACCGTGGTGGCCGGCGCAGCGAATGAGCTGCGAAGGACGAACGCGCCAAGCGAGTTGCGCAAGAGCGAGCCACGCATCAGTTCCCGGCTGAGACGGGCACACCCCAGTGTTCCAAAAAACGTCACTGCACAAGCGCTAACAATTGCGATGGTAAGCCAAGCCGGGTTGGTTTTTTTCGTCACTACTTCGACCTCCGGCAACTGTTCCTCCTAGGAACCCCTCCCGACTGCGCAGTTCACTACGCATCCGTACCAATACCGTTGCACCGTTGAGGCCGGAAACCAAAATCGACCTCGAGTAGTGAAATAAGTGAGAGCTCAGCGCACACCGCGCCGCCTATCCAACTTGTAATCTTGCCGCGAGTTGCTCGACTTTCATGGAGGCGCGCGACTACCGTGCATCATCGACCGTCGAGGACGCACGCCATGCTGAGTCTGAATGACGAGGAGCTCGCGCAGCTACTCGCAACTGAGGAGTCCGACCGAGTCGAGCGCAAGGAGCGGCTCGCAGGCGACGCGCCCACGAAGATCCGAGAGGCGATCTGTGCATTCGCCAATGATCTGCCAAATCATCGTACCCCCGGCGTCATTGTTGTCGGGATGCGAGATGACGGAACACCCGCCGGGACGCGCATCACGGACGAACTTCTCCGGAGTCTTGCCGACATGCGTGACGACGGGAAGATCCTCCCGCGTCCGACGATGGTCGTACAAAAGCACACGGTGCGCGGGGACGATTACGCCATGGTGTTCGTGACCCCGAGCGATATGCCGCCAGTTCGGTACGAAGGCAGGATCTGGATTCGTGTAGGCCTCCGTCGAGCCGTTGCCTCTGCGCAGGACGAGCGCGTCCTCAACGAAAAACGAAAGCATCGGGACCTTCCGTTCGATCTCCAAGCTGTGTCCACCGCGAAGCTCATTGATCTTCAGCGCTCCGTTTTCGAAAATGAGTATTTGCCAGCGGCGTTCGCGCGGGATGTGCTCGACCCGAACGAGCGCAGTTACGAGCAGCGACTGGCATCGCTTCGGATGATTGACAGTGTCGAGGCAAAGATCCCCACGCTCCTCGGTCTACTTGTTCTCTCTGCCCGTCCGCGCGACTTCATTCCGGGAGCGTACGTTCAGTTTTTGCGTATTGTCGGCACTGAACTTGCCGACGATATTCAGGATGAAACCGCGATTGATGGTCCGTTGGCGGAGTTGATTCGCCGCCTCGATGAGAAGATGCGGGCCTCGAACCGGGTTGCGGTGGATCTGACGACGGGACCGGTCGAGCGGCGCACACCGGATTATCCGATGGCTGCCATCGAGCAAGTCGTGCGCAATGCGATCATGCACCGAACTTATGAGGGGACGAACAATCCCGTTCGCGTGACGTGGTTCGACGACCGCATTGAAGTGAGCAGCCCCGGCGGGCCGTATGGATTGGTCACGGAGAAGAACTTCGGGCTCCCCGGTGTGACCGATTATCGAAATCCGAATCTCACCGAAGCGATGCGCACACTCGGTTTCGTGCAACGCTTTGGGGTTGGCATCGCGACGGCGCAGCGGGCACTTTCGGCGAACGGAAACCCACCACTCAAATGGGAAGTTAACGACCGCTTCGTCGTCTTCGCACTCCAGAGGCGCCCGTGACCGTTCCCATCGTTGCCTTCTTCAACAACAAAGGTGGCGTTGGCAAAACGTCGCTTGTTTTCCACACGGCATGGATGCTCGGCGAGCTTGGACACCGTGTTCTCGCTGTCGATCTCGACCCGCAAGCGAACCTCACGGTGGCATTTTTGCCAGAGGAAACACTCGTCGATCTTTGGGAGACAGAGAATGGCAACGTGCGCACGGTTCATCAGGCCGTCAAACCGCTCCTCGAGGTTGGCGATATAGCGCCCCCGGAGCTCTATTCGATTCAAGACAACATCTCGCTCTTACCAGGAGATCTTGGGCTTGCAGGGTTTGAAGACGCGCTTGCGCAAGCATGGCCCGACTGCTTGCGCGACAAAGAACTCTATCGTCCGTTTCGTATCACGACGGCCTTCTGGCAAATTGCTCAGCATGCAGCCAATGCAGTGTCGGCCGAGATCATTCTTTTTGACGTTGGTCCGAATCTGGGCGCGATCAACCGAGCTGCGTTGGTCTCAAGTGACGATGTCGTCGTGCCCTTGGCTGGCGATCTATTTTCCATTCAAGGGCTCCGGAATCTGGGACCGTCGCTGCAAGCGTGGCGCAAAGGATGGACGAAGCGGCTCGAAAACGACGCGCGGCCGACCAGCTTCGAGCTGCCATCAGGTGTGATGAAACCAGTAGGTTACGTTGTCCAACAACCCCAAGTTCGATTGGATCGTCCTGCAAAGGCATACACGCGTTGGATGGACGAGATTCCTGCAGAATACCGTGTGCGCGGGTTGTCCCTCGCAGCTCCCGCATCGAGTGTGGAGACCGATCCTGAGTGTCTCGCGATGTTCAAGCATTTTCGAAGCCTCGTTCCGCTTGCCCAGGAGGCTCGACGTCCCGTGTTTCTTTTGCGACCCGCGGAGGGAGCCGTGGGGTCCCACGCGACTGCCGTGAAGATGGCATATCGAGATTTCGAAACGTTTACGAACGAGCTGCTCAATCGAGTGCTTCCGTAGAAGGTCCAAGCGCACCGAATCTATGTTAGCTAAGATCCATGGCGCGTTTGCATCGAGTTTATTTGGCTCCTGGCATGTTTGGGTTTGGAAAGATTGGGTCGTATGACTACTTTGCGCACGTCGTTCGCGCGCTTGCGTCCCGTTTCAGGGCGGCCGGGGAGGAGCTTCACACGTTCATCGCCGATGTGGCGCCGACTGCTTCGATTCGTCGTCGCGCGATGAGCTTGGCCGGCCTCATTGGAAATACAGCATCAGACGACAACGGACCGATTCACCTTTTCGGCCACTCCACGGGTGGTCTCGATGCGCGTCTGGTGGCCTCGCCAACAGCGACCTTGTCGAATACCCCCAATCAATTCCGCTGGCTTTCACGCCTTTCGAGCGTGACGACGATGAGCGCGCCGCATTTCGGAACGCCGCTCGCCAGTTTCTTCGCCACCGTGAGCGGTCAACGCGTACTTTACGCAATTAGCGCGCTTACGGTGACCGGGCTGTCGCTCGGCGCCCCCCCGCTCGCTGCGGCGAGCGCGGTGGTCATGGCGATCTCCCGGATTGATCATGCGCTCGGCATCGAGTTGCGCATGCTGGACCGCACGACCAACGCCCTCCTGAAGGCGCTCGAGCCCGCGACGGGCAACGAGGTCGAGAAGTATCTCGACGCGATTCGGCGCGATCAGGGTGCGGTCATCCAGCTTACGCCGGAAGCCATGGATCTGTTCATCGCGGGCGTCGAGGACAGGCCGGGCGTTACCTATCAATGCACGTGCGCGATGGCGCCGCCCCCCTCGCTGGCAAGGATTGCACGATCGCTTCCCAGCCCGTGGCGCGCGTTATCATCCATCCTCTTCACGACGATGTTTGGAATCACATCACGCTTCGACGAAAAGTACCCGTGTGCCGCGCCGGATACGAGTGAGGAGACCACGCGGACGCTCGTGCGTGCATTCAACCGAATGCCCGGTGCGCGCGCGAACGACGGTGTCGTGCCGATTCTCTCACAGATTTGGGGGCGAGTGGTCTGGGCGGGATATGGCGACCACCTGGATGTGATTGGGCACTTCGCCGGGACAAAGCATGCAAAGACTTCGGCGAACACACGCCATGTCGACTGGATGATGAGCGGCTCGAATTTCAACGAGCACACGTTTGAGTCACTGATGGACGCCGTGGCAAGCGGAATGCTGGCCTCGAGACCGCTTTCGATTTGACGCGATCTCATCGTTGGGGCCTGCGCTGCGGTCAGTTGATGGTCCCGGTAGGGACGGCCCTTTTGGGCCGCCCCCCGGACAGAACCCGGCGAGCGGATTTCCCGCACCGGGCTCCCACCTCGGGTCAACGGGTCGCAAAGCGTCTCTCCGGCCAAGGGTGATA
>WQYX01000099.1 GCA_009781005.1 Polyangiaceae bacterium
CTCGAAGTCGCTGCCACCATCTTTCAGTACCTGCCGCAGGTGAACAAGCCCGAAGCCATCCTCCCGGTGCTCGGGTGGTTTTTCGCGACGCCGATGAAGGCAAGCTTCATGAAGACGGTGGGGGCGTTCCCGATTCTGTTCGTGTGGGGCACGCAGGGCTCCGGCAAATCGAGCCTCTGTAGCGACATCATGTGGCCACTGTTCGGCGCGCGCGATGCCGAGCCCTACAGCGCGACGGAGACCGAATTCGCACTCTTCAAGCTCTTCACCTCCACACACTCGGTGCCTGTCTTCATCGACGAATACAAGCCCTACGACATGCCGCGGCACCGCCTCAGCACGCTGCATCGCTTGCTGCGTCGCCTCTACCGGGGTGAGACCGAGGAGCGCGGTCGACCCGATCTAAAGGTCACGAGCTACCACCTGCAAGCGCCCGTCTGCGTCGCCGGTGAGACGCGTCCAGCCGAAGCCGCGTTGCTCGAGCGCATCATCACATCGAACCCGGCGAAGACCACGCTCGCGGACAAATCCGACTACCAGGTGGCGCATCGCGAATTGCGCTCGGTGGACCTGGTGCTCTTCGCGCCAAGGTATATCCAGTTCTGTCTCGGCCGCGACTTTGCCGCCGATCTGGCCGTGGCGCGCAGTGTGGTCAAGGCGATCCTCGGCGAACGCAAGATGCCGCTGCGCATCGTTGAAAACGTCACGGCGATGCTGCTCGGCGTGCACCTGTTCGAGGAGTTCGCTGCCGAGTGCGGTTGCGAGCTGCCCAACGATCTCGGTGTCGAGGCAGCGGTCAACGCGGTGCTCGATGACGTCCTCGAGACAGACCACGGCGTGAAGAACGCGCTCGACCACTTCCTCGAGATGCTCGGCGTGATGGTCGTCCAGGGGGACATCAAGCACCGCGTCCACTACGTCTTCGACGACGGGCACCTCGCGATCCATCTGGAGAGTGCGTATGACGCGTTTCGCGCGCACGCCAAGCGCATCGACGACGAGGGAGAGATCGTCGACCTCCGAGCGCTCCGTCGCCTCGTCGTCGAGAACAAGAAGCAAGGCGGCTTCGTGGTTGCCGAGAGCGAGCGGGTGATGTTCGACAGCGGCCGTCGCCGCGCAGTGCTGATCGACCTGTCGAAGACCAAGGTCGTTACCGCCGACGATTTTCCGGCGCGCGAAGAAGGCAGCGGCTTTCGCGAGAGCTTTAAATCTCGGTGGAATGCCTCGTGAGCTGCTCTTGCCGGACGGACACCACCAGCCTGAGTGGGAGCCACGCCGTCAAGTGCGGAGTAGCGTGGGTATCGATAACTAACGCGAGGAAACGTAGCCTGGGGTCTTCAATGGACCTTCGGCCGCGCATCTCGAGCGACTCAACTCGCGCGCCGTACCGCCTCTCACGGCACAGAAGTGGTCACGCGTGTCGATCGCGTCGTGGGTGGCTCCTCGCGGTGCGACGCTCACGACTGCGTTGATGCTTGGCGGTCCCAATAGCCAAGTGCACATTTACCCGATCGTGATTGCTCAGATCGGGCGAGTCGTGAGTCCGCACGTTTAAACACGATAAACACCCGTCAATCAGGGCCGAATGCATGTTACACACGATGTCCCTTTCACGATATCAAAACAGAATTTCGGGACAATCAAAAGATTTTTTGAATATCCAGAATGCCTTTTCCTTGTCGTGCGCAATTGAACCGGAGGGAACGTACTTGTCGTGCACCAACCAGGAAAGTCGTAAAAAGTCGTAAAAGGTTCGTACCCGCTCGACGAATACGGGCATGTCGATGGCGACATTTCGTCAGCACTCATTCTACTGGCTATGCTGACGGAACAGATCGTGATAGGCGCGGTGAAAGTCTGTTACCGTCAAGCTAGATTGCCAACATCGATGAGATCGAAGTCCCCGATGCAGGCTTCCTGCAGAGAAGCAAGCGATGAACCCAGCGATCCGTCGCGAAATCTCGCGCACATCGCGACGGATCCCAACGGAACTATGTCTGCCGCGCGCCTACAAGTCGACGAGAAGGTTGTCTTCAACCCAACCGACTCCGCGCGGTACGACGGATTCCCCGATCACGTCTGCCGCTCGATTCAGTATCCCAATGCCCGGTACTTCAGGAAGGCACGCAACGATGAGAGCCTTTTCGCCGACTGGGTCGTGTTGCTCATCAAGCCCGATGCTCTGTGGGCCGATGGCACCAAGTTCTGTGAACGAAACGCCGCCGCGAAGCGCGGAACTGGCGTCAAGGAAGGCGAGGAGGCGTTCAAATCATTCAAGAGTCCGGGGGTCAGCGCCTACAACAAGACCTTCACCCGTACGGCCACTCATCCGTGGACAGATCAACAGGCCGAGGTGCCCATCCCCGACCACATCGCTCGCAGGGACATTTTGGGCGTGGCCGTGGCCGACGAGCCACAGGCAAAGCGGAAGATCTCGCGTTTGAAACAGCTAAAGGTAGTCATCTCGCCGGTCATAATTGCGCCAGACTTCTTCCAGCCCGACCGGCTTCGTTCGAAGCTACTCAGCGGCAGGCTACCGACCGAAATACCGTTCCCACTCTGGAGGCAGCTATGACCAGCGGAAACGAGCAGTGGCAGGCAGTCGACAGGGCCCGCGTCGAAGCGGCGTTCACAGCGCTCGCTGCAGGGGATGCCCTTGGCTGGCCGCAGGAGTTCATCGGTCGGAAACATTGCGTTCAGCCGGCAGCTTCGTTTCGCGATTGGGAATGGCATAGACGATTCCAGCCGTACACTGAGACTATCTGTGCGGGCGAGTACAGCGACGACACGCAACTTACGTTAGCCGTGGCGCGATCGCGTCTCATGGCAGGCTCCTCGTGGTGGCATCACTTTACGCAGAACGAGCTTCCCCTATGGACGCTCTATGAGCGAGGCGGCGGAGACGCAACGAAGCGCGCAGCCGGATGTTGGGTACGCGGTGTTGCTCCGTGGAACCAGTCAGATGTCAAAGCCTTAGCTCGGTACTTCGAGGCGGGCGGTAACGGTGTGGCGATGCGTGTCCTGCCGCATGCCATCTTCCATGCGGAAGCCGACGACCCATCCGCGTTGTTGAAAGACATTGTCGTTGATGGATCCGCAACGCATGGTCATCCTCGCGCGCTCGTTGGAGCTGCTGCATACGCGTACGCAGCGTGGTGGCTTTTGCGCGTCCAGCACACCGTTGGTTTCGGTGAGCTCATCACGGTCCTCCTCAACGCGTCGTCGACATGGGGCGCTCCCCCCGTAGCGTCTTCCAGGAGGAATGAAGCGTCTTCCACGAGAAATGAGTGGCTTGAGGAGGCGAACAACTCCTTTCCCGAGTATGAGCAGCTCTGGGCCGACGTTGTCGAGGAGATGCGGCAGCTCCTGCAGCTCAGTCGCAATGGCTTAGAGCAAGGAGTGCTCGCTGACGACGATTCCGTCCTGGAGCATTTAGGTGCGTTCAGTCGCGCGAAGGGCTCCGGCACGATTAGCGCAGCCGCCGCAATCTACCTCGCCGCCCGCTATGCTACGCAACCTGCGCAAGCCGTGCTGAGAGCAGCGTTCGCACTCGGCTCGGATACAGACACCATTGCAGCAATGACGGGTGGGCTCGTAGGAGCACTCGGGGGTTCAGATTGGTTGCCTCCTGAGTGGGATGCAGTGCAAGACATCAAGTACCTTCGGCAGATCGCAAGCGATCTGGCCGTGCACGCGCCGCCAGGAACGACGATACCCAAATGCTCGGTGGTCACGCCCAAGGTGCTCGAGACCATCGTGGAGAGCCTCGTTGAAGGGCACCAAGGTGACCTTGACTTCGGTGCAACGCGCAAAGCGCACGTCGTGGACATTTATCGACTCAAGCCTTCGACGCCATCGATCAACGTGGCAGGGTGGCAGCTCGCGACGTCGGATGGACAGACGCTCTTCGTCACGAAGATAGGCAAGACATCGAAGGAGGAGATGGCGCAGGTAGCAATGCAACGTCGGTCTTCGGATCCGCCGCTGAAGCAGCCGCCGCCACGTACGGAGGAGAACCTCGAGGTGCGTGCTGTAGGCGTGAAGTCTGAATATCACGCACGAGTGCTACCTCGCCGGGTAGGGAAAACGTTCGAGGCGCGCGCGGGTGGAGTGAAGCTCACCGTATTGAACCTTGCGGCTTCGACTGCGTTCTACCGGAGCCTTGGCCTTGTAGCGACGCCGAAGATGAGTAATCGGTTCGTCTCCTTCGGCGCGATCTCCCTTGTCGAGAAACAACCCGCCATTGACCTGTCACGCGGAGCAGCTACCGAGGACGCACCCACACAGCGAAATGGGGTCGAGGTCGAGGTGCATGTTGGAAACATCGACGCTGCCCGCAATCGGCTTGCTGCGAGAGGGCATTCCATTGAACCGATCATCGAGTCGTCGTGGGGGGAGCTCTCATTCCACTGCTTCGACCTTGATGGGAACCGAGTCGAAGTTATCGAGAAAAGTCTGTTGCGGAAGAAGCCTTGGCGCTGAAGACCAACTTCTTCCTCATGGACGTCGACGACAGGATGGTCGATTTAGGCACAATTACGCCCTATGAGGAACACACCACACCCTCGAGGACACGAACGGTGATTACGTCTTTCCGCCTGCGAGATAGCCCCGTGAAGGGTAGCCGTGGATGCCAACGGGAATCGTTCGAGAAGGCTGCGGATGTGAAGAAACCTCACGAGCGCCCTTCGATCGGTGTGCTTTGCGCAACGAAGGACGACGAGGTTATGGAGTACGCGCTCGCGCGCACCACGTCACCCACGCTCGTTGCCGAGTACCAGACGTATCTCCCGCCGAAGGAGCATCTTCGCGCAAAACCCCTCTCTGCCAAGGAGAGTGAGACAGATCTCGTGGACAGGAGCGAAGAGCGCCCCTCCGGAGGGAGGCACTGATGACCGCCGCTTCTTCCCCCAACACGACTGACGAAGCCTTCGTAGCCCAGTGCGAGGCCGACTACACGATCGCAGAGATCACGGCGGTCGCCCACGTTACACATGGAGCAACAGCCCCGACTCATGTGCTGGCGGTCGTCGAGCTGCTTCACGAGCATCTGGAGCCCAATCCACTCATCGGCCTTGCCCCGAAAAGCAATGGCTATCCACGTGGAACCGACCTCGGAACTCGTGGAGGTAAGCTCCTCGTCCAACGCTGGCACGTGTCTGTACGCGAAGGCATCCAGTGGTACCGGACCTGCGCGCGCGGATCGATGACGGTGCCAGGCAAAGACCCATTAAAGCCGACTGTTGTTCGGCTCGGTCAACTTGGGGACGACCCACCTTGGCCTTACCTGGTGGTCGAGGTCGAGGAATTCTGGCCGCACTCCGAGTTCTGGGGAGATCGACCAGCTGGCTCGCGTTGGCATCGCCTCGTGCCCATCGCGTCCGTCGATGTTACGCAAGGCTGGGAGGCATCCGATTTCGAGAAGGCTCGCAACTTCTTCATGGCGGAGGTCCACGTGGACATTCTGTCCCGGTCGGTTCTGGTCGGATCCTGCCACCTTCGCCTGCCCAACCCGATCTATCGCGACCTCCAGCAGCGCATCGGCAGCGACCGGCGGAGCGTCCACTTCGACGTAGACCCATACCCGGCTCAGCCACTCAATGAACTGGAACTGACCTTCTGGAATCAGCGCTCGTGGGGAGCGACGTCGGTGCGACGCATGACGCTGCAGCCGGGCATCAACGTGCTCCACGTGCCTGAAGGAGTGGAGCAAGTCGCTCATGCCGTTGTCTGTCAAAAGAGGGGCCTGCTAAAGCTGTCCCAGTCGGCAGGGTTCATCCGTGCGTTCATCGGGACGATGGACCTCATCTCGGAGCAACGTAGCGTAGAAGCGCCGAAGGGCAGATACACGGTCGGCGTGAGCGGGGCCTCCCAGCCGATCCAGGTAGGAACACCACGGCCCGAAGGCGCCCTGACCCGACTCGCCGACGACGAGGGACAGCAACGAACACAGAGAGCATGGGCGGAGACAGCGTTTCGATGGTTCGACAAAGACAGCGTCACCGGGACGCAGGCCATTCGAGACATCATTCGGTCGGCGAGCAGGAACGTCGACCTACTCGATCCGTACTTCGGACGCGGTGACCTTATGGAGTTCGCCCTTTCTACAACAAAGCATGGGTTGCCCTTTCGAGTGCTCACGTCGCACGACTTCTGTACGAGCGGTGAGGATTCAGACTTGAAGATTGAGCGCGGTGATGCCCTCGCAAAGACGCTCGAGTCTGTGCGCGCGCAGGACCCACGACTCAACATCGAGATCAAGGTGATGCCAGGCCAGAAGTCCCCCGTGCATGACCGCTTTCTCATCGTCGACGGGACCGTCTGGGTGCTCGGCGCGTCGCTCAACGAGTTCGGGAGCCGGGGCTCGTTGCTTATGAAGCTTCCGGCGTCGCCTGCCCACGGCACCAGCGGATCGCCGACGTTCTCCGTATCCGCAAACGTTTTCGATGCACACTGGGGCACATCCGACGCCCTGGCTGATTGGGTGAAGCGAAGGGCGGCTTCGCGCACCGGCTCCCGAGGAGCCTCGCAACCGGGCACATTCAAGGAGCGAGTGCTGTCGACGAAGCGCACGTTGGAAGAAGTGCTTCAACGTGTTCGTGAGGTGTGGCGTGCGTGATCCGCGTCTACGCCAGGCATGGGAGCTCGCGCGGGCCGACAAGCGACGGGCCGCAGCCGGGCGACTCTTTGCGATGGTGACTGACCGAACCGCAATCGACCGTCTACTAGCGGAATGGTGGACAGCTATCTTGGCGCAAGACTCGCCAGGAGATCAGTGGAAGACCGCGCAACTCGTGGAGCTTCGAACGAAGTGTTCCTCCCTTCCCGCCGGAAGCCAGAATGTCGGTCTGACGGCCCCCAACACGTTGGCGCGCGACGCAACAGACGAGGATCATGGAGTTGGAGCACTGCTCCTTGGCGAATCGGCAGCAGCAGTCATTCGCGAGGGCTCATCAGTGCTCGCGCTCGATCGCGCGGTGAAATTCCTTTCGGAGTGCTGGGAAGCCATAGAGGTAATGATCGAGCGGCTTCTCGAAGCCCCAGCTTGGCCCGAAGCGTTGGAGACTCTCGCCCCCGCAACGGCCAACCTTGCTGGACTCCTCGGTCGCCACTTTGAGCGGACGCCGGGAAACGACATCTTGCTCAACGAGGAACGAAAAGCTCGAGAGCGAGGTCTTTTGACCTACCTCTGGGGTCGCCAGATCGACACCGTCTGCCTGAATCACCCCACGCTCGTACGCCTGACGTTGTTGGCCGCGCGGGACTGGCAGAACCTCGCTCGTCAGGCTGAGGCGCTTCCGCTGCGCGAATTCAGGGAGAACCTCTGGCGATACCTTCATCTCCACGAAGACCGAGATGCGATCCTCTTGCTGCTACGCGCCGCGCCACCGGTCTTTGACGCCAGCAACTGGACCGGCAGCACAAGTGCGCTAGCGGCACTGGTCGCAGCGATTGCGCACGGAGACCAACTCCACGCCCAGCTTACGCGCACGTATCCACCGGTGCTCGACGCGGAGGCAAAACTGAAAACGCTTGTGGAGCAGGAGATCCCAGACTGGCTGAAGCAGGTATCCGAAGCGGCCATCGCGCGCCCTGATGGTCGTCTTCTTCTCCTGACTTTCGGGGCGAGCCTGATGCGAGAAGCCTTGCGCCCGCCGTGGAATGGCCAGCGACCGTGGTCCTCGGCTCGACACGCGCTATGCGCCATCCACGAAGTACTCACGCCAAAGCCGACGGTCGCTGAGCTGAAGCAGGTGGCAAGTACTGGTGGCGTGCCGAGCAATCGTACCAACATCGACAACGCCACGTACCTAGTAACCTCGGCAGCCTTCGACTCCGCTCCAGAGGAGGTCTGGGCTTGGTACCGCGAACTCCTGTTGAAGAGTGACGACGACCTGTGCTGGCAAGCGAAGAGCTGGCGTCGCGCGCTCTGTTACGAAACCTTGGCCGAGCGCCTTGGCCAACTCTCGACCCCGTTTGATGAGTGGAGAGCCGTCTGGAAGGCGCTATTCGTTAAGGACCGAGAACGTGCCCGGTTCGCCACGCTCGATCCTGACGCGCTCTACCCCAGCCTTCATCTTCTTCGTGTAGGGGCGGAATTCCTCCGACAGTCCCCGTCGCGAACGGGAACGCCTCAGTTCTTCGAGGAGTTGATGGCACACACTCGGCGCCTCCTCGCGAACGACGCTCGATTCATCAGCCCGCTCGAGCCGGAACTCGTCGTCGACGCCATCGACGTTGCGCCACGCGTGCTTGGTTCCGATTGGCCTCCGGTGCTGAAGGATTGTGTCCTGCTCTCAAGCGCCAAGAACCGTGTGTACGTAGCGGTGCTTCTACTCGAAGGAGGCGCTTCGTTCCCCGATGTGGAGGCCGCCGTCGAGGTAGCACCGCACCGACTCACAGACTCCATTTCTGAGCTGAAGCGGTCCAACGACGCGAATCATCACGTTCATCGGCTTTGCAACGTCGTCGCGGCTGCCGCCAAGGAGCACGCGCTGCTGTCACGTGAACAGCGTCGCAGAGAGGAATGACATGGCAACTATTGTTGAATCATGGAAGCAGGGCTTCGAGGAGTTTCGCAAGCGATACACCAACGCGGCGCGCCCGGAGGACGTAAGCATCTCCCTCCAACAGCTGGTCCTCTTCTGGGCAACCATCAAGGAGCAGCACACCATCGGGCGGTTCGTCCTCGACCCTATGGACCTTGTACTCGTGGACAAGCTCTACAAGGAGCTACGAGATGCCCACCTCCGCCGTTTTGGCGAACTCATTTCGCAGTGAGCTAATCAGCTACGAATGGCCCCCGCATTCGTCGCTGGCCAGTGCGAATCGGAGAATCTGTCCCAGCTTCGCACGCCTCAAACCCCTGATTCGCAGGCATTCGCTCTTGTGCGGGACAGTGCGAATTTGCGAATCGGTCCCAGAGAGAGCCACAAAGAGCGGTTCGCAAACGGCTCCCGACGCGGAGCACAAGTCCACGGTAGTGGGAGAAAACGCGAGCCCCCAAAAGTTCGCGTTTTTCTTTTCATTTTTGGCGATGGGATCACATCGGGGTGTTGTGCATCTCGAGTTTCCTTCTCCCACAGGGTTCTTTCGGTGAGATCACGATGCGTTCGCCGTGCACGTGGATGCGCTCGATGAGGTGCAGCGCGTAGGTGCGGCCAATGTCGTGATCGCGAAGAATGAAGTTGCGCCATGCGTTTAGAACTTCGCCGGTGGGTGGCCAGTTGTGACGGCGCGCGAGTCGTTTCGCTCGCTCGGGCGTGCACACGAGGTCGGCGATTTTCTCGAGCACGGCGCGATCGAGCTCGCTCGTGCGAATGCGGAAACCCGAGCATGCCTTCTTCCCCGCCCGCAGCGTCGTGCGACAATTGTAGTAGCAGTACTCGTAGGTCGCGCCATCGAGCGACTTGCCCGAGGTCTCGAGCTGGTAACTCGAGCCGCACTTACCGCAGACCGCGAGGCCGGTCAGCACGCGCGGTTTGGTCGATGCGCGACCTGGATTTTCTGTTGGTCGACGTTGCTTACAGAGCTTCCGCACGAGTGCGTACGTTTTCGCGTCGATGATCGGCTCCACGGCTAGCGTGAGCCACTCGCTCGGTGGGCGAATCTTGCCGCGATAGCGCACGCCCCACCGTACGACTCCGCTCGCCGCCGACTGCTGGAGCGTCTGAATCACCGCGCCCTTGTCCCAGAGGCTCCCTTTCCGCGTGCGAAAGCCAAGTTCGTTGAGTGCCTCCGCGACCTTCAGCGCGCCGCTCCCTGTGATGTAGAGCCGGTACATCTCGCAGAGCACCGCCCTCTCACTTGGCAAAATCTCGAGCTTGAAGCGGGGCTTCGCGCCAGCGCGCACCTCGACCGGCACCTTGCAGTCGCCGTACGGCATGCGCCCGCCCGGATAGAATCCCTGGCGCACAGCTTCGCGCATCGCAGCGGACGTGCGTATGCCGTTCACCTCGGACTCGTACTGGTCAATGCACTCGAAAAACCCCTCCATTAATGTTCCCGTCGGGTCCTCCGAGAGTTCTTGAGATGTGGAGAGCACGCGCACGCCGGCGCGGCGCAATTCCTTCTTCACGACGCGCGCGTGCGTCGCGTCGCGCGTGAAGCGCGACGTGTGATGGACAACGATCGTGGCAATGGTGCTGCCTGGCCGTAGAGCATCCCCGAGCAACTCGTTGAACACGGCGCGATGCGCATCAGTGCCTGATGCGCCAGGCTCGACGTAATGGTGGTCGATGACGGCGCCGTGGCGTGCGGCGAACTCCTCCGCCGAGCGCCGCTGCGCGGTGAGCGATAGCTCCTTCTCCGCCTGCTCCACCGTGCTGACTCGGAGATAGCTCACCCAACGGGCGCGTTCAGCGCGTTTGGCCACCGCACACCTCCTTCGTGTCGGGGGTGGATGGGTTGGGAGCATCGAGGAGGCGAGTAAGCACGGGCTCGATGAGTGCTCGCTCCCACTCGTCGAACGTGGGTGGAAGTGGCGGAAGGCCGGTGACGTGGAGATGGATCGGGGGTTTCTTGGTGCGAGGCTTGGGTATGAGCGTATTCCTTTCAGGTTACAAACACGGATTCCGTGACCAAAACGGGATACGAAATCAACCAGCCAGATATACTTGCGAAATCGCGAAGATCGCCGGAACCTGTGCTCTCTCCCCATGACCCGTATGACGAAGACCCCCCCAAAAGGCGTCGCGCGCACAAAGCCCGCCCCTCGTGGGACGACGCTTGCAACCACGCGTGCGACGCAGATCGTCGTGTCAGAGAGTGACGTCCGTTTCACCGAAGTCATCGCGCTCATCGAGGCCGCCCGTGGCCGCGCGTACCAAGCGGTCAACGCGGAACTGGTCTCGCTCTACTGGCAGCTCGGCGAGTACATCAACCGCAAGATCGCGAACGCCGAGTGGGGCGATGGCGTGGTCAACGAGCTCGCATCCTCCCTCGCGCGGCGTTTCCCGGGCCTCCGGGGCTTCACGCGACCGAACCTGTTTCGGATGCGTCAGTTTTACGAGGCGTACCGGTCGAATCGAAAAGTCTCACCGCTGGTGAGACAATTGCCGTGGACCCATCACCTCGTCATCTTGAGTCAGGCGAAGCCTGTCGAGACGCGCGAGTTCTACATCCTCGCTGCCATCAAGGAACGGTGGTCAAAGCGGGAGCTCGAACGGCAGATCAGAACCGGTGCTGTCTTGCGGGAAGTACGCGCCAAGAAGAAAGTCTCACCAGTGGTGAGACAAATTCATCCGAACGCGATCGACGAATTCAAGAACACTTACAACATCGAATTTCTCGGCCTCGCGGGCGAACACTCGGAGGCTGACCTCCACAGTGCTCTGCTCCGGAATCTCGGTCGCTTTCTCACCGAACTCGGTCGCGACTTCTGCTTCGTAGGTTCAGAGTACCCGGTGCAGGTGGGTCATCAAGATTTCGCAATCGACCTCGTCTTCTTCCACCGCGGCCTGCAATGCCTCGTGGCCTTCGAGCTGAAGGTCGACAGGTTCAAGCCTGCCGATCTCGGACAGCTCTCTTTCTATGTCGAGGCACTCGATCGCGATGTGAAGAAGCCCCACGAGCGCCCATCGATCGGAGTGCTGCTTTGCGCAACCAAGGACGACGAGGTTGTGGAGTACGCGCTCGCCCGCACCGTATCGCCGACACTCGTCGCCGAGTACCAGACGTTTCTGCCGCCGAAGGAGGTGCTCCGCGCGAAGCTTCATGAGCTGTATGCGCAGCTCACGCCAAGCACACATGGAGTTCGTCATGGTTGAGCGGAAATGGGGCGCAATCACGAGCGGCGCAAGCTTCGAATCCCTGGTGACGACTATTGTGTTCTTTGAGGACTCTCAGGCTTCGCTCTTTGGTCGACGAGGCAAAGACGGAGGCCAGGATGCTCGCTCAGGCGATGGGACAATGGTCTATCAAGCAAAGCACCATGAGAATGGTTCTGCGGCTGACGCCATTCGCGACGCCAAGAAAGAAGCAACGAAGATCAAGGAGTACCGCCAGCCAGGTCACGAGCGATGCGACCAATGGAATGGTGTGACGCATTGGCGGCTGGTTACGAATGTAGCCTTCAACCCCACGGACAAAGACCGGTGGGACACAGAAGTCGTGCCGCTCTTTGCCGAGCAGGGACTCGTCGCTGACTACTGGGAATGGGCAAACCTCAACGGACTTCTCGATAAGTATCCAGAGATCCATCGCTCCTTCTTTGAGAATGAAACTCGCATCTTCCTCTCGGTACCCGAGATTAGGGAACGACTTCCCAACCAAGAGCCGTTTCTTCACCGAGACGAACTTGGACCGTTCTGTGGCAGGGATAAAGAGATCCAATGCGTCCATGATGTTCTCGCCTCGCAGAAACACTTCCTCGTCATCCATGGAGCTGGCGGGATTGGGAAAACCCGACTTCTTGTGGAAGCAGGAGAGACAATCGCAAGCGAGGGCGTGTGGCAGGTGCTTTGGGCAAATGTCGAGAGCATGGCGGCAACCAGCGCATGGTTCGATGGGATCGAACCCTCGAGAGCCACTCTGCTCCTGGTCGACGAGCCGCGGGACGAGACCGTCCTGCGGTTACTTGCGGAGCAGCTTGGTGGCCACGTTGGTCGGGCTACTCAGTGGAAGGTGGTCGTCGCCGTTCGGTCACCGAACGATCCCGTGCTTCGGTTTTTGCGCGGCACTCGTATGAAATCACGGGTTCAAGAATTGTCGATTGAGCCCCTGCCTTTGTCGGACGCCGAGAACATGTGCTTCGAGCTGCTCAAGACTGGCAAGCTCGGAGGGTCAGAGGACGACAGGCGCGACGCAGCTCGCCGGCTCAGCAAGCAGTTCTCGCGCCATCCCGTGTGGCTCACTCTTGCCGTCCAGCACCTCGAGGATTACGGCGACCTCAAACAGATCCCTGCCGATGCCGAGACTCTTGCTGATGAGTACCTGAGCGAGATCGAGCAACGTCAGTTGGAGATCTCCCCAGAATCAGTTCGTAGCCTGCTTCGTTGGGTCGCACTCATTGGCACCGTCAACCGAGAGGATGACGCCACCATCAAGTTGATCGGCGATGACATCGGCATCGGCTCAGTCGTCAAGGTACGAGGTTGGATTGGGTCCCTTGTGCGTCGACGCGCTCTCATCGAGCGCGGTGCACACGATCGGCTCATTGAGTTGAAGCCCGATGTCCTTCGAGACCACGTTCTTCTTGGCTGGCTGACAACGGACGTGGGTGGTGCCCGTCTCGTTGTCGCGTCAGGTGACGCGATGAAGCTTCTCGATAAAGTTCAGAAAGCGGTGTTGTCCGGCATCTGGAACGGCCGAGAACAAGCGATTCTCATATCACTCGCTCGGACGGAGTTTCTTCTCCGTCTATCTGATTACGACTTGCGACTACTCGCTGATTTCTTTAGGGACCTCGAAGCATCAGTGCCCAAACTGACAGCGAGCCAGCGCCTCGCACTAGTCGACGTTCTCGAAGCTATTGCCCAACTTCAGCCACGCGAAGTGGCCTCTCTCGTTGGTGTTCTGCGCCGCAAACCAGCACCAGACGAAACCGTTAAGGGGATCTTCGGAGACAAGCAACTTGGGCAAAAGGATGTCCTTCTCTCGCTCGCGTGGCCTCTGTTTGGCGGGGCAATGGGCGCAGAGTCGAAGGACTGTGAAGCCGTCCTTCGGGAACTATGCGCGCTCACAGAAGCAGAGGCCGAATTGGAGCTCCCCCGTGGCCTTCCCAACGACGGGAAGCGTGCTGCTGCACTCGTCACGCGAGTTTTGGAAGGTGGCCCGCAGTTCATAAACGACTACGACGAGACCGCGAAGCAACTCTGCATCAAGTTGATCGCTGCGCTCATGAAGCAGCCACCAACGCGCGGACAGAACGCGTTGCTCAAGGCCCTCGTTCAGCCCATGCTTGCAATCGAGCGCACCCAGAGCTGGAATGATGATCGTACGTTTAGTTGGCGGACCATCGCCATTGCACCTGGGAGTTTCGCCTGGTCTGCGAGAGAAGCCGTCCTCGCCAAAGTGAAGGAAGCTCTGGGCAACGAGGCGACTCCCGTCGAGAGCCGCACCCAACTATGGCATGTGTTTGCCGTGGCACGTGGTGGGAGCGCACTCGAGAGGCTGGAGTGGACATATGAGGTACTGACGAAGCGGCAGCCGCCCCTTGGTGAGCTCGCTGCGGCTCGTGAGGTGTGGGACTGGTCCCATCAGTTCGAAAAGGATCCAGAGCTGAAGGACGCTGCTGACAGGCTGGAGACTCTTTACATGACGAACGATCTCGCTCGGGAATTTGGTCCGCTCCTGAGCGAAGCTGATTGGGAGCGCAGAGAAGCAAACTTCTCCGCAAAAGCGTCAGAACTCGCAGAAGCATCGAATCCCAAGACGATTACGGGCTTCCTTGACCATGCTGTGTCTTTCCTTGGTGACGAACGCAGACTCGCCTCATTGACGTGGGTCGCGTCCTTGCTGGGAGGACAAGCGCAATCACACGAGGTCGTGCAGCACTTCGTGGAGGAGTGTCTCCGTCACGAGACTGTTACACCGCGTTCAGACTTCGGTATTACGACGGCGGTGGCTTGGGTTGCCTCCATACGACGCGATCAGCCGGAGCGGGTGCAGGTCCTCGTCGAACAGCTTTTAGAATGGTGCGGAAGCGACGAACAGCGCGTGAATCTACTGGAGCAGATCTATGGGCGCGTTCTGCCGCCGAGTTCGTTCACCGACGATGAGCATGTGCTACTCCGTAGCTCGTACACGCATGCGCTGTTCACGCGCGCCAGCCATGTCGTTCCGTACATTGCTGTCATCGCGCAAACGGTAGGGTATGAATGGCCAACGCTTCGCCTTCTGATGGAGGATGTGCTGGGTACGGTTCCACCCGAACAACTGTCGCAGGCGATACGTGCCCTGGTAGAAGCGATTTACTGGGCGGTTTGTCCGGTGCGAGAAAAGACTGCAAAGACTGCCGCGCCACCAAGTGGCTTGGCGGAATGGCTTATGACGCAGCTCCTTGCGCTCCCCAACTTCGACGATCTTGGAGGCACCGTTGAGTGGTACCTCACAGAGATTCTCAAGCGCGTAGGACGCGTCGATATTCTGTGGCTTCCCAAAGCACTCGCACAAAGACAGCAACAAGAGACGACGGAGGGGAGTAGCTACAAGGCGGCCGGCTATCGCGCGCGCATCAGTAAGTACGTACGCGAGATTGTTGATGCTGACATTGCCAACGCCGTTATCAAAATCGCGCTGGACAAGGTCCTGAACTTCGTGAACGACAATGGCACAATCGGATACTACCTGCCGGAGATCCTGCGGGACATCGACCCCAATGGCCTGGCGGTGCCAACCACTGTTGAAGCGCGTGCCACGATCGCTATTGGTGCTGAGGATGTGCGGAGGCTTGCTCGCATTGGTAGGGTCTACGCCGTCAACAGCGCGCCTTGGCGAACAATCGCCCTAGCGACGATACGGGCGGCCATTCCCCATGGCCAGGAAGCACTTCGGTCAGTGCACGACGCCCTTAGTGGGAGTGGCATTCGTTCGTGGTCAGGCATGCGTGGCGAAGTGCCGCAGATCTTCATCGATGCCGTCGACGAAGCCCGTAAAACCCTCGATACAGAGGTTGAAGCCGACCTTAAACCATTCTGGCAGTACCACCTCGATTTCACGAAAGCCGAACTAGACCGTGAGCAGGAAGGCGCGAAAGAGGGGCGCGGCGAATGAACAAAACACTCTCGGATCGTCTGACAGCCGTAAAGACGGTGCTTGGCAAGATCAATGGCGCGCTCGCAGGTCATCCGGAGAAGCTGGCCCAGGACGTCGAGACGCAGTTCGAGGCCATCGCCGCGTTCGCATCACACGTCGAGCACTGGAACCATCTGCTGGATGCGCGCGACACTGCACGCGCCCTGTTGGCGGACCTCGAGAAGCAGGCTGACGACAATGACAACGTTCGCTACGGCATATTGAAGGCAAGGTTCCAGACGGCTCGTCTTCTTGGAGTCCAAAGCTACCTCGCCGCGCAATGGTCGCTAGCAGATCGCCTCGTCGCGATGGCGGGCACGGTCTTATGCATTCGCAACACCCTCCAGGATCCCAAGAATCAGCCGCAACTCGTATCGCACTTTGTTAGCGGCAAGGGGCCGGAGTCGAGGACTGCAGCCATCGTATATGACTCGCTTCGGCACTCCTTCGGATGGCCCATCGCCGTCTCGTACGCGCTTCGGAACCACTTCCTTCACGATGGCGCTGGGGGAGACTTCTTCGACGGCCCCACAGCCGCTTCGGCTTTCAAGATCTCTGTCGACGGTTGGAAACGCGTTGAGGAGCGAGCGAGGAGCTACACCGTGAATGCCGCTCATTCGCGTCTCGGCAGTACGTGGGGGCCGTCAGCCGGTGACGACCTGCGGACGATATTGGACACCTGCGCGATCGAGATCGATGAAACACTCGGTGTACTCGTCGGTTCCGCTTGCCAGATGGCATTGGTGCACCTCGGCTTCATGCTGGGCGAGGATTGAGCTCGTGCCGCGGTCCGGGCACACTACGAATGGCCCCCGCATTCGTCGCGGGCCAGTGCGAATCGGAGAATCTGTCCCAGCTTCGCACGCCTCAAACCCTGGATTCGCAGGCATTCGCTCTTTTGCAGGACATGCGAATGTTAAGAATCTGTCCCAGAGAGAGTCACAAAGAGCGGTTCGCAAACGGCTTCCGACGTGGAGCCAAAGCCTGCCGTTTGCAAACCAAGCGGCAGGGTCTGGTTAACGAAGCCTCCAAGGTGCTCTCCTTCGGGGGCTTCGTCGTTTCTAGCTTGATTTTCCAGGGGTTTGCGCTCATCCAAGCGGATGGGCTGTTCCCGGACGGTTTCGCCTAGAGAGCGCTGCGGGCTGGCGCGCAGGGCGCGTTGAGGGCGCGCGGGACAGCGTTGGCGCTCTCTGTTCTGTCCTGCGGGTAGAGAGAAACAGAGACTTGGTTAACAGGAGCCCGGGACACGGTTAACAATGAGCGATTCTCTGTCGGCCGAGCGCACGACGAGGCAACGATCTGGACGCGCGGTCGCGGGGCCCGGCAGAGAATCGCCGTGTTGGACGCAGCCCGGAGCGGCGGGCGCGACGA
>WQYX01000100.1 GCA_009781005.1 Polyangiaceae bacterium
CATCTCGCCGTTCGCGTCGATGACGCGCACCTCCGGCACGCGGATGCGGTGGTTGACTCGGATTTGGAACTGGCGCTGCGGCTGGCGCGGATCGAAACGGGGGCGACCCATCGACATGAGTTGACTATGACCTCCTAAAATAACACCGGTGACAAAGCGATGCGCGGCGCAGTTTCCACGGCAACGCGTAGCCGGTCAACCCCGATGAGCCTAGACCGCTTTCGATTTGCCGCGATCTCTTCGTTAGGGCCTGCGCTGCGGTCCTCAAAGCCATACAAGGCTGTTCCGGTCCGCTGCTCGGCCCCGCCTCGACCTCGCGCCAACTTGAAAGCGGTCTGATTTTCGCCACGGCGAGCAGCGGTCGGGGTACCGCCCTCCCCGGCCTCGGAAATCGAGTAGGCTTCGTGACGTGCTTTCGCTGGTGGTGAGCTTGGGGGAGCGAGGCGAAAAAACGTTCCCCCTTCCGCTCGGAAAAGTGACGATCGGGCGCACGAAGGACAATGAGATCTTTTGTGTGCACAAAAGCCTGTCGCGCAAACACGCCGAAATCGAGTGCGATGGCGTTGGTGTCCGCATCACCGATCTGGCCAGCAAAAATGGGGTCTTCGTCGACGGACGGCGCGTAAAGGAGTGCGATCTCGGGGTGGGCGACACGTTCCGCTGCGGCGACGTTCACTTCCTCGTGGGCGACCTTGCTGACGACGACGCGTCGCAGACCACATCAAAGCCACCTCCTCCATCGGCGCGAACGCTGCCGTCGCCTCTCGCCGACGACGCACGCGTCCGAAGGAGAGCGGCACCGGTGACAAATGCAGACGACGGCCGGACAACGGACAAGCTCTTCGCCCTCATCCGCGCGACCGAGCTCGTCGCTTCCGGACAACGAATCGACAAGGTCCTCGACGAGCTCGTCGTCTTGGCGGCGCAGGTGCTCACCATCGATCGCATTGCGGTTCTGACCCGCGCAGGCAATGCGCGGGAACTCGAACGACGCGTCGTCAAAACTTTCGACAGTGAAAGCCAGTCAGGTTACAGCCAGCGCGTCGTCGATTGGGTGCTCACGCACGGCAACTCGGCGTCGTTCCCAGATATCAAGAGCGACCGCACGCTCGGCGGCAACCGCGCGTTGGATGACGGGATCCGGGCCGCCGCGGGCATCCCGATCGACGCCGGCAGCGGCGTCATCGGCGTGCTCTACGTCGACAGCATGACCGCGCCAGACATCTTTCGCCCCGACGACGTCGCGCTGCTTCGCGCGCTTGCGAATCTTGTCGCTATCGCCCTCGCACGACCGCTTTCAAGTTGACGCGAGGTCGAGGCGGGAGATCGCGGCAAATCCTAGGGGCCCGTCCGTCACCGCGGAAGCGTTCGTGGCAAATGCGCATGCGATCATCCTGAGTCAGCGGGTGGGAAGCGAGGCCATTTTCTAGCGGTTGCATGTGGACGAGGTCAGGGAACGCGCATTGCAACCTCCGCCAAAGATTGGAGGAGCCAATGAAAGGTCGTATTGTATTCGCACCGGCTCTTGTAGCCACATTGATTTTTGCATGTTCTTCGAATTCGACGAATCAGGATGAGAATACGGGTGGCAGCGACGGAAATGGATCCATGACATTCGCCATCTCGGGCGGCGACTTCACGGGCAATTCCGTCCGCATCTGCGGCTCCCGGCCGGCACCCGATCCGAAGTACCGATGCAACCCGTCACTCACCCCTGATGTGGAAGCAGGTACGGACGCAGGGGATGCATGCCCATGTTTCAACTTCAATGCGGATGGCAGTCTCGTGGACAGCAATGGTGTCCCCGTGGTGATCACGGGCCTCTGCCCCTCTGCGGACTTCCCACCCGCCAATTGGGATTTCTCGTATGCGATCTTCACGGAACCTAATTGCGGAGGGACGCAGCTCAATGATGGGACGCACAACTTCACCTGCTACGACTCCACGGACATTGCCACGCAGGCCTTCCCGAACCAGTCCGCCAACGACGTACTGGATCCAGGCCTGAATACCAACCATATCCTCTGCAACACCGTGAATGCTTCCAAGCAGTGGGACTTCACGAGTTGTGCGGCCGCCACGACACCCGCCGACACGGCAGCGGGCAACTTCCGTTTCGACTGCGGATGCACCCTCGTTGAAGGCACATGCACCTGCGGGGATGGTGGTGTCACCGCAGGCGATCTGGAGAATGGCTGCGCATTCGATCCCGTGTCGTGCAACATCGTGTGCCCCGAACCCGTGGTGCCTCAGGGCGCCGGCTTGGCGGCAAGCGGACCATCGGTCGTCGTGACCGACACGGGCGTCGTCGCGTATATCCCCCACAGCGGCTGGGCCGACTTCATTCAAAATACAGATGTCTCGGTTGTCAGTCTCGAGGGCACGAGCGTTTCGGACGTTATTGAAACGCCAGGGGAGGTCGTCTCCTGCGCCTCGAACTCGGTTACCGGACAGACCGTGTGCGTCGCCAAAGATAGCAACGAGGTGTATCTCCTCGAG
This sequence comes from Polyangiaceae bacterium, assembly GCA_009781005.1. Lineage (GTDB taxonomy): Bacteria > Myxococcota_A > Polyangia > Polyangiales > Polyangiaceae > Labilithrix. The sequence goes on from WQYX01000100.1 coordinate 2,500, forward strand.
GGCACGACGCTCACGGACACACTGCATAGCGCTGCGACCGGGACAATTATACCCGGCGAGAATGCGCCCATTGCCCTCGACGAACAAGGCTCATGTACGAACTGCGCCGTGGCGATGGACCCCGTTCACAACCGCGCGCTCATCAGCCTGTCGCTGGCTGGTGTTCCGGCTTACCAATTCCTTGACCTTGCCACCAACACATTTCTCCCGGCGTTCACGCCGCAGACGGATCAGGAAGTCGCGTTAGGCTTCCTTATCGATCCCATTCGCAATCTCATTCTGTCGCCAACGCCATTGAATAGTTACGACCTCATCGATGTGACAGACCCTGCCACCCCGAAGTTCTTCAACCGCCCCACAGGGATGAATCCAGCAGACCAATCCTTCACCTCCGCCGGAGCGGATTGTGCGACCGGCTTCGCGTTGGGGGCCGCTCTTGACGCCAACTCTGACATCACTTCTATATCGCACGTCTACGTTACCGATCTCAAGCAGGCGATCTTCACGCCGGGCGCACCGGCCGGAACATGGACCGGACCGGCGCAGAATCTTGCGATTAATAGGGAGATCGTGGAGATCGGCAGCAACTTCGGACTGCCAACCGTTGCGATCGCCCAGGGCACGCATCAAGGCGTCCTGAGCGATGCTTTCGGAGGCAACCTCCTGACGGCGATCCAGCTTCCGGCCATCACGGGTGCGGGCACCCCTGCACTCACCGATTGGGTGTCGTGCGACATCCCGGACTTCGATATCGGTGCGTTCGCTCAGCCAGTCACTGCCTACAAGAGTCCAACCACAGGACATGCGATGGCCGTGTTCTTCCCGTATTCCGTTGTTTCCCCAACCGAGATAGCCGTCGTCGATCTGACGATGATGCTCGATCCGGCCGAGGTCCCGAGAACAGCCCTCGGCCACGCATGCGCAGCGGGCGAGCTGCCATCGTCGGTCGTGCGTATCGTCCCGGTCCCATAGTCCTTCCGTATCCCAGTTGCCCCATCCGCCACGGCTCACACGCCGTGACGGATGGGGCATTTAGAGCGTGTTCGACAGCCTGCTGCGCGAATCGATTCGTCGGTTGGGCGCTGCGGTGCCTGCGCACGTACACAACGTACGCTTACACGGGCTCCTCGCGCTCCGCCCTAGCCTCGATTCGCTCGCGACGGCTGTAGAACACGCTCTTAATAGCGTGGGGCTTTGCTCTCGGACGAAAGCAACGCAACGAATGCGGCGCGCGGCATGGCACCCAGCTCGCCCTTGTCGCGCGAGCGAATGGAAACCGTGCCGGCCTCGGCGTCTTTCGGGCCAACGACAACGATGTAAGGTACACGCATCAGCCGCGCGTTGCGGATTTTCGCACCGAGCTTGTCGGCCGAGTAGTCACCGTCGACGCGCAAGCCCGCGGCGCGGAGCTCCGTCTGAACGGCGCGCCCGTACGCCGCACTCTTGTCACTGACGGAGACGACGGTGGCCTGCACGGGCGCAAGCCATGCGGGGAAGTTGCCTCCGCAATGCTCGATGAAGACGCTGATGAAGCGCTCGAGGGATCCGAGCACGGCGCGGTGAAGCATCACGGGGCGATGCTCTTTGCCGTCTTCGCCGACGTACGAGAGATCGAAGCGCTCCGGCAAGTTCGGATCATATTGAATGGTGCCGAGCTGCCAGCTTCGCTTGAGCGCGTCGTGAACGTGGAACTCAATCTTCGGTCCGTAGAACGCGCCCTCCCCGGGCACACGCTCGAACGCCAGGCCCGCGCGCTCGAGACCTTCGGCGAGTGCTTGCTCGGCCATGTCCCAAAATTCGTCCGAGCCAACGCGTTTTTCGGGACGGAGTGCAAGTTTGATGTCGATGCGATCGAAAGCGAAGGCCTTATAGACTGCATAAAGCATCTTGATGAATTGCTCGATCTCGTCGGGCACTTGCTCGCGCGTGCAGAAGACGTGCGCGTCGTCTTGGCAGAACGAACGCACGCGCGACAAGCCGTGCACCACGCCTCCGCGCTCGTAGCGGTGCAAGCGCCCGAAGTCCGCCATGCGCCACGGCAGCTCGCGGTAGCTGCGACGGCGCGCGCCGAAAATCACGCAGTGGCTCGGGCAATTCATGGGTTTGAGCGCAAATGAATTTTCCTGAAGTTCTAAAATGAGCTTCGCGGCATCTTGGTCTTTTTTGGCCGCCATCTCTTCGAGCAAATCCTCGGTCCAAAGGCGGTACATATTCTCGTTGTAATTGCCGAGGTGGCCGCTGGTGCGAAACAGCTTTGGATCGAAGGCCTGCGGAGTAATGACCTCCTCATAACCGAAATCGGAATAGAGCTCGCGCACGTAATGGACGAGGCCGTTATAAAGGAACGCGCCGCGCGGCAGAAAGAACGGCATGGCCGGCGCAACCTGATCGAAAAGAAAGAGATCGAGCTCTTTTCCTAGTTTGCGATGATCACGCGCTTTGGCCTCTTCAATGAGTTTGAGATGCTCTTCCAGCGCTTCCTTCGTTGGGAATGCCGTGCCGTAGATGCGCTGGAGCATGGGGTTATGTTCGTTGCCACGCCAATATGCGCCCGCAACGCTCGTCAATTTGACAGCATTGAGCCAGCCGGTACTCGGCACGTGCGGGCCCTCGCAAACGTCCACCCATTCGGCATCTTTCGTACCGTGCTTGTAGAGGCTAATCTCCTCGCCTTCGGGAATTGCACGGATAATCTCGACTTTGAAGGTCTCACCCATCTTCTCGAACATGGTGAGTGCTTGCTCACGCGTGACGACCTCACGGCGAAAGGGAGTGTTTTTCTTCACGACGTCCGACATCGTCTTTTCGATCTTCGCGAGATCGTCTTCGGTAAAGCCCGCGCCAGGCTTGTCGAAGTCGTAGTAGAAACCGTCTTCAATGGCCGGGCCAATGGTGACTTTCGTGCCGGGAAAAAGCTTCTGCACGGCGTCGGCCATCACGTGTGCAGTGGAGTGACGGATGACGGCAAGACCGTCTTTGTCCGTCTTGTGGATGACGGTGAAGTCGGCCTTGGAGTCGATTGGCGTGTGAAGGTCAACGATGCGGCCCCCGGTGCGAATTGCGATGACGTCGTCTGAAAGCAGTCCTTTTTGCTCAAGCAGTTCGCGTGCAGAAATTCGTTCGCTCATGACGATCGCGCTGGTTACCACACCCGTCAGCGCAGACCCCAAACGATGAGATCGCGGCAAATCGAAAGCGGTCTAAACTGCGATCAATGACTCAGCGAGTCCGAGTCGTCACGTACAACGTACGTTACTTCGGTCACGGCACACGCGGCCTGGCGAGCACCGGCAAGCAGATGGAGCGCATCGCCCACGCTCTCGCCGCGCTCGAACCGCTCGCGGACATCGTTTGTTTGCAAGAAGTCGAAACGATGTCGTTTCGGTCGAACGTTGCGCACCCGACGAGCGAACGACAGAGGCAACTCGAGCGACTCATGTCGATGCTGCACGAATCGCTCAAGAGCGCTGGCAAGCGCGACACCTACAAGGCGTACTACTTCCCCGCTCACACCTACGGCTCGACCACGCGCCCCATCTACACGACCGGGCTCGCCGTGATTGCGCGTCGCGATTTTCACGTGCTCCATCACAACGCGGAGCGGCCGCACGACATCACGCACCGGCGCATTCACGCCGTTGCCCGCCTCAAGCAAACACGCGTCTGTGCGCACGTACGCGTCGTGCACAAACGCGGAGCCGATTTCGACATTTTCAACACGCATCTCAGTCTACCAACGACCTTTTCGCGCGAGTTCTGGCTCGAGCCGCGGAGGCTCGGTTGGGGCCCCAATCAAGTGGCAGAGGCGAAGAACCTCATCGACTTCGTTGCGCGCGAGCGAACGAACGAACGCTATTTCATCGTCGGCGATTTCAACGCGCTCGCCGGCTCTCCCGTCTACCGCGAGCTCATCGACGCCGGTCTTCGCGACGCGTTCGCGCACTATCACGGTATGGAAGAGGAAGCCTTGAACGGCTTTCCAACCGCCGGCTTCATGAACCTGCGCATGCATCTCGATTACGTCTTCACGGGTGCCGGCCTCACGTGGCTCGACTTCGATGGCACCCATCGATTCGGCCAGCGCGGCGGCTGCTTCAAAGGTCTGTCGGACCACGTGCCCATCGTCGGAACGTTCACGTTCGCCTGACGCGTGCGGCGTTTCGCGTGATGGCCGAGTTCTCACCCGGAAACGTTGCGAAGCGGCCGTGGGATCGCGGTCCGTGTGGTATGCACGCGCCGCCATGCCGAAGTCCCATCGCACCCGAAAGGCGGATCCCGACAAGGATCGCCCGGCGCGCGCGGGCACGATTGCCTTGCTCGGGCGGCCGAACGTCGGGAAAAGCACGCTGCTCAATGCATTGATGGGCGAGCAACTCGCCATCGTCAGCCATCACCCGCAGACGACGCGCGACCGCATCGCAGGAATCGTGACGCGCGGCCTTGCACAATTCGTGTTCGTTGATACGCCCGGCTTGCACCGCCCGCGAACCAAGCTCGGCAAGCGGATGAACGAGCTCGCAAGTCTTGCCGCCGAAGACTCGGACGTCATCATGTTCATGACCGACGGGGGTGTTCGCGGCGAGGTGGAGCCATCCATCTGCGAGGACGACCGCGCGATCCTCGCATCGATTCCTGAAAAGAAACCCGCCCTCCTCCTGCTCAATAAAATCGACCGCGTCACACCACGCTCGCGGCTCTTCCCGTTGCTCGAGGCATACGGCAAGCTCCGTGACTTCGCGGCGATCATCCCCGTCAGTGCGCTCAAAGCAGACGGTGTCGAGCGCATCTTCTTCGAAATCGAAAAGCTCTTACCCGAAGGCGAACACCTCTACGGCGACGATGAGATGAGCGACAAACCCGTGCGCTTCTTCGTCGCCGAATTCGTCCGCGAGCAGATCCTCCGGCGTACGCGACAAGAAGTGCCTCATGGCGTGGCCGTGACCGTAGAGTCGTTCGACGAGAGCCCGCGAATCGTGCACATCGCGGTCACCGTTCACGTGGCCAAAGACTCGCACAAGGCCATTGTCATTGGTGACGGCGGCAAGATGCTCGCGGCCATCGGCACGGCGGCGCGCAAACGAGCTGAGCAGATGATCGGCCGCAAAGTGCACCTTGAAACATGGATTCGCGCGACGCCGCGTTGGTTCGATGATCCGGCACGACTCGTCGATCTCGGTTACGCCGACGGCGCGAAGACGACGCGAGGAAGCACATGACGAAGCATTATCGCCACCCCATCTCTCGCGTGATGCCCGCGGGCTCGCACGGTCTTCCGCTCGTCGCGATCGTCGGACGACCGAACGTTGGCAAATCCACGCTCGCGAACCGCCTCGCGCGAAGACGCGTCGCCATCGTTCACGATGAGCCCGGCGTCACGCGCGACAGGCAGTACATCGACACGACCGCGTTTGGTCGCGACTACACGCTCATCGACACGGGCGGCTTCGACCCAGATAGCGAGGATCCGATGAAGAGCGACATCACTCGCCACGTCAGGGCTGCCATCGACGAAGCGAACGTGATCGTCTTCGTGACGGATGCCGAGGTGCCGCTCACGAGCGCCGATCGCACCGCCATCCATTTGTTGCGCGAGTGCACGCAGCCCGTCCTCTTCGCCGCCAACAAAGCCGACTCACCGAAGATGGACGCGGATGCCTACGAAGTCTACCGGCTCGGCGTGGACAAGGTGTATCCCGTGAGCGGGTTGCACGGCCGCGGCATCGGCGAGCTCGAGGCGGCCATCGTCGACGCACTACCGGAGGAAAGCCAGCCCCTGCCCGATCACGAGGGCCTCCTGCCGCGCATCTCTATCGTCGGCAAACCGAACGCGGGCAAATCCAGTCTGATGAATCGCATTCTCGGCGAAGATCGGATGATCGTCGACGCACGCGCAGGCACCACGCGCGATGCGATCGATGCGCTCGTGGAGCGCGCGGGCAAGCGATACATCTTCGTTGACACCGCGGGACTCCGGAAAAAGGGCAAAGTCACCAAAGCCTCCGACGCCATCGAAACAGCAGGCGTGGGACTCGCGGTCAAGGCGATGGAGCGCTCGAGCGTCGTCGTGCTCGTATGCGACGCCCGCGAAGGCGTGGCCGAGCAAGACGCGAAGATCTTGGGCCTGGCCGAGGACCGCGGGCGCGCGATGATCATCGCGCTCAATAAAATGGATTTGCTCTCGAAGGCTGAGCGCGAAAAATCCGAAGAGGCAGCGCGCGACAAGATTTCGTTCGCGCCGTATGCCCCCATGGTGCCGATTAGCGCCAAGACCGGGCGCGGCGTGGGTGAACTATTCAAAAAGATCGACGAGATTGCATCCGCATTTCACAAACGCATTAGCACGGGTGAACTGAATCGCTTCTTCGCACAAGTCCTCGAGATGAAACCACCGCCCACGAGCGGCGGGCGCGCACCACGCCTTTACTACATTACGCAGGCCGAAACCGCGCCGCCGCTTTTCGTTATCCAATCAAGTTCGCCCGAGTCCGTACATTTTTCCTATCAGCGATTCGTTATCAACCAGTTACGTACCCAGTTTGGATTCGAGGGTGTGCCCGTGCGCGTGGTGTATCGAGAACGCCGACGACGACGCTGAGTGGCCCATCCGCGCGTAGTATGCGCAGGGGGCACCGTAATTTTGCGATGACCTTTCGCGCTGACGTAACCTTCGCGCCATGCGTTCCTTCGGGTACCGCGAGGCGTGGCACATGCTCGTGTCATCGTCGTGCGCGACGGCTCTCGTTCTCTCGGTGTCTGCGGCCATCGCGGCTCCGCCGAAGCCTTCGTCAAAAGCAGCACCGTCGAGCAGCCAGTTTACGCTTCGTCGCGAAGAAGCCGGCGGACCGAGCGCCGCGAGCGCGCGGGCAAAGGTGCTCGCAGGAGACTGCGCCGGCGCGCTTTCACTTTTCGACGACGCCATCAATCACACCATCGAGCCGACGCTGCGGCGCGATCGCGGTCTCTGCCACGAGAAACTCGGTCACCCTTACCCAGCCATCGATGACTATCGCGCCTACCTCGTGGCAATGCCCGATGCACCCGACGCAGAACAGTTCCGCGATCGACTCGCTCGCCTCGAAGCATCTGTAGGCATCGGCGGGCGGTCGCGAGCCGCTGCCGAAGAATCTGGCAACGTGGACAGCAGCGTGGTCACGGCGAACGAATCGGAGACGGGCGCGAAGGCAACGGCAAAATCCACCGGCGAGAGCTACGACGACGACAAGAAGGCTCGGGATCTCGCCGACGACGCCGAACAATCACCACTTCGCAAGGGCAAAGGATTCATCCTTGGCGCCTTCGTTCACGTGCCGCGTTACTTCTTCTCGAAGGAGGGCACGAGCGATCTCGGTTATGGCGTTGGCGCAACCTTTCGCTATTCGTTCGGCCCAACGTGGTCATTCATGAGTGAGATCGGCTACGCGGGCATTGGCAAGTTTGGTTCGGACGTGGCTGCCGGTGGCGTTTTGCTCTTTGCGGGCATGGAGGCACGACTGCCGCTGTCGAAATATGCAAGCGACCAAATCGTGCTTGGTCTCGGCTTCGACTTCGAGCGCCAGCTAAACCACGCGACGCAGATTGGGGGCGACTTCGTGGGTGGGCGTGCGCGCGCCGGCTATCGTCATGTCTTCGGTCCAGAGCTCGCGGTGGAAGCGGCGCTCGACGGCGGTTACGGCGAATTCGTCATGACCAATAAGCCCGCAATCATCGCGGGTGACAACGAATCTTTGAATCACGCCGCACGGTTCATTGGCGGGACGTTCGCAGTCCTCGTCGGCTTTTAGACCGCTTTCGATTTGACGTGATCTCGTCGTTGGGGCCTGCGGTGCGGTCCTCAAAGCCATACAAGGCTGTTCCGGTCCGCTCCTCGGCCCCGCCTTGACCTCACGTCAACTTGAAAGCGGTCTCCGGTAGCGGCAGGCCACTCCCGAGTGCGTGTGCGTCGCGCGATAGAACGCGCCTTTTCTGGGCACGCGGCGCCAAAGGGCGTCCCGTGGCGAACAGCCATGATGGCAGACCGAAGTCGCGCACGACCGTTTGGCGAAGAAACAGCGATCACTCGCGAACGCGGGGATGGAACTGCGGTTGCCTCTTCGACCGCCCGAAACCGCGCGGTGTTCAAACGACAAAGGGAGCGAATATGATGAAATCTGCGTGTGTGGCGGTTTTCGTGGCAGGTGTGCTGGCCTCATGCGGCTCACGGATGGAAGCGTCCACGACGTTCTCCATGTCCGGCGGCGACTTTACTGGAAACTCCGTACGCATTTGTGGTTCGCGCCCCGCACCCGACGCGAAGTACCGCTGTGCCAGCTCGTTGATCCCTCCGGACGAGATGGAGTGTCCTTGCTTCAACTTCGTGAGCGATGGGACCCTCGTTGATTCGTCGGGGCAGCCCCTCGTCATCAACGGCCTTTGCCCGTCTTCGGATACCCCGGCCGCCAATTGGAACTTCAGCTACTCGATCTTTTCTGCGAGTGACTGCGGGGGCACAGAGCTCAATGACGGGACACACAACTTCCTGTGCTTCGACTCAAAAGACATAGCCACAAAGGCATTTCCGAATCACTCTATCGAGTCTCTGAATCCGGGTTTGAATGACAATCACATTCTTTGCTCGACCAAGAATGCATCGAAACAGTGGAACTTCACCGCCTGCACCACGGTCACGACGCCCACAGACATTACGGCAGGCAACGTCCGTTACGACTGCGGTTGCACGGCCATCGCAGGAACCTGCAACTGTGGCGACGGCGGCGTCACAGCCGGCGATCTCGAAGCGGAGTGCTCGTTCGATCCCGTAACTTGTGACATCGTGTGCCCTAGCAGGCCCGATCTTGCGGCCAACCTCACCGGGCCTGACACGTTGACGGTGAGCGTACCCGACGCCTACACGTTGGCGCTCACCAACGTTGGCACCGCGTCCAGCATCGACGGCACGGTGACCATCGTTCTGCCCGCGGGGATGACGGCACTTCCAGCCACGTTACCGAGCTTCTGCTCCGTCGCGCCTGCAGGTTCCCCGATCACGTGCGACCTGTCTCTCATCACGCCAATTCTGCCGGGCGACGAGCGGGACATCACCTTCAGCGTCCTCGCATGCACGCCCGGCCCGAGCGACATCACGGGCACGGTGACCGACGTGACCGGCGAGATCAACTTTGCCAACAACACGGCGACCAAGACGGTGACGGTTGACCCACTCCCGCCGGCGCCCGAACCGGTCTTGGTCTACAGCGAGAACTTCTCGGACGGCACGCCACAACTTCAGCCCGGAGGGATGGCGATAGAATTACAGGAGTACACCGGCGGTGCGCCGGCCAACTTCGAAACCTACACTGCCGGCCCCGACTGGCTGGCCGGATCCGGGAACTGCAATGGCTGGATCATGAGCTACACCATCCCGACCACCGCGAACGCTCCAAGCACCGCGGTGGACGCCGGATGCCGCGCAAACGGTGGAATCGACGGGAATGGCACCCAGCAAACGGCGTGGTGGTTCCAGCAGCAGATGGCCGACGTCATCGGTCTGGCCCAGGGCATGGTGGACGGCACCAACAACGTTGCGGTCTCCTCGATGACGAACGGCGGAGTCCAGGAGATCAGCGACCTGCAGCTCGAGACGCTCAAAAATGCCACCCACGGGAAGGCAGGCCACTACTACCAGGTGTCAGGCTACTTCGCAGCGGTCCATTGTTTCAGGGACCGCCCAGGAGCTCAGGCCTGGGTTGACGCGAGCGAATACATGGACCTCGTCATCGACGGAGCTCCCGTGTCGGCAGTCTCCGCATTCAACCCCTGCGACAATGGGCTGCCTGGTTTTGATCCCTACCACATAACCAACAACACGCCGGCCCGGGTCGGGCGCGCCATGTCCGCACCCATCCAGTTGTCCACCGACGCGGATCTCGGTCTACGCGTCCGAAACGCGACCCCCGCCTTCAGCGGTAACGACATCGCGTTCGACCTACTGCAAATCCTCGACGTCACGGAGCAAGTTGACCAATGCTCTAACCCTTAGTCATCACGGGGCGGCACGCGCCGCCCCGCCCCGAAAGAACGCGGTCTTTCGGGGTCCCCACCCCACGCGAGGCTCGCTTCGCTCGCGTCGATTGAGAGCAGTAAGTCAGTGTTTGCGTTTGCGCATGTAAGTCAGTGTTTGCGTTTGCGCATCGTCGCGAGTACGGCGAAGCCAATGAGGACCCAGAAGGCTTCCTTCATGCGTTTGAGCACGATGAATGCGGGTCCGATGGCGTGCGCGCCGGGCACGCCATAGGCCTCCAGCACCGCGAGGTAGCCGACGTCCTGCACACCGATACCGGCGGGTGCGAAGAACGCAACGGAGCGCACGACGGACAGCGCGGCATCGAAGGACATGACTTCGATGAGACTGAGCGGCGCGCCAAGCAGCCTCAAGATGAGGAATGTCTCGAAGCCTTCGAGCAACCATAAGAACGCAAGTCGAAAACTCGCGTCGCGCGTTGCGGTCACGTCTTCCGAGAGTCGACGGAGCTGCGCATCGGCGTGCGCGAAGTGATGGTGGCGTGCATCGACCCACGCCTGCACGCGCGAAAGACGCATGCGACCGAGCAACTTCGCGGTACGTTCTGCAATTCTGCCGCGCGATGCGACGGCTTCGATGCCCAGGGACGAGAGCACGAGGCCAAGGGACGCCAGGAGCACGAACGCGACAAGCGCGTGACTGCCAATGAGATTCATCGATGCGTTCATGATCGCCGCCGATCCGAACGCCGCCGCGCATGCAACGTATGCACTATGCATGCGAACGAGGACCCAGCGCTTCGCCGTCGATGCAGCAAAGACATCGGCAACAGCGACGCCCGTGCTCATCGAAACGAGCACCGGACCGAGTGCATCTGCCCAAACCGCGCCGGCGGGGATGGTGTTCGTGATCGCCTCGGTGGCGAAGCGCACGCGCAGAAGGCGGTGAAGCGCCACCCTGCGACCTAGCGCGCGGAGCAGGCGTTGCCATGCCCACACGTCGGCCATCATCACGAAGAGGAACGGCACGACGATCACGAGTTCGATCGGCCCCACATCGCGAATGCGCTCCCAAGCCGCGCGCAGATTGGCGTGTGCGAGCGTGCGTGCGAAAAGACCAAAGCAGAGGACGAAGGCTGCGACGCGAAGCCAGCGCGTCATCGAACTCGACTCTTTGCGTGGCTCTGCCCCGTCCCGTTGCGCATCCTCGACGCGCACCGGATGAGGGTCGAGACCCGAGCGCGCGTTCGCCTGCACAGTACATGGATGTGAGGAGCCATCGTTCACCGGTCAATGCGTCTTTCGACGGCGCGCGCGACATCTCGGTGCTCAACGCGCGACATTTCGGTGTTCAAGTAGACTGCTCCAACCCGTGCTTGCTCCTCTGCCCATCGATGCCGCCCTGCCTGAGATTGTTTGCGCTCTGCAACGAGAGCCGAGCCTCGTCCTCGAAGCACCTCCGGGTGCCGGAAAGACCACTCGAGTCCCCCGCGCGCTCTTCGATGCAGGCATGGCAAGAGGTGAGATCCTCGTGCTCGAACCGCGCCGCCTCGCCGCAAGACTCGCCGCACGTCGTGTGGCCGACGAGTTCGGCGAAAGGCTCGGCAAGACCGTGGGCTACACCGTGCGCTTCGAGGACGTGTCGAGCAACTCGACGCGGATCCGATTCGTCACCGAAGGCGTCATGACGCGACGCTTGCTCGCCGACAGCGAGCTCCGCGGTGTCTCGGTCGTCGTGCTCGACGAGTTCCACGAACGGCACTTGCAAGGCGACGTCGCTCTCGCGCTCTTGCGCCGCTTGCAGCGCACGTCGCGACCGGATCTGCGCCTCGTCGTGATGTCGGCGACGCTCGATGCAAGCCCCGTTGCAGACTTTCTCGGCTGCGGCATCGTTCGATCGGAAGGCAAGCGCTTCGACGTGGCGATCGAGCACCTCGAGAGCCCCGACGATCGCAGACTCGAACTGCAAGTCGCATCTGCGGTCCGCTCCCTCGCCCTGCGCGGACTCGACGGTCACGTGCTCGTCTTTCTCCCCGGCGCCCGAGAGATCCGCCGTGCCATGGAAGCATGCGACAAGCTCGCGCGCGAAAACGATCTCGTGCTCTTGCCGCTTCACGGCGACCTGTCACCCGCCGAGCAAGACCGCGCCGTGGCTCCCTCGTCACGTCGCAAGATCATCGTCTCGACGAACGTGGCCGAGTCGAGCGTCACGATCGACGGCATCGTCGCCGTCATCGACAGCGGTCTCGTGCGTGTCGTCGAACACGCGGCATGGTCCGGACTGCCAATGCTCTCGATTGAAAAGACGAGCCGCGCTTCGGCCGTCCAGCGCGCCGGACGCGCAGGGAGAACGCGCCCGGGTCGTGCTCTCAGGCTCTATACGAAAGCCGATTTCGACGCTCGTCCCGATCACGACGAGCCCGAGATCGAGCGCGCGGACATGTCGCAAACGCTGCTCGAACTCTACGCTGCAGGCACGGGCGATCTCACGTGGCTCGATCCACCGAAACCCGACGCGAGTGTTGCGGCCGAGACGTTGCTCGCGCGCCTCGGCGCCATCGACGCGCAACGCGAGATCACCGACGTCGGCAAACGCATGCTCAGATTTCCGCTTCATCCGCGGCAGGCAAGATTGCTCGTCGAAGCGGAGGCGCGCGGCGTGGCCGACGACGGTGCGCTCCTCGCGGCGATCATCGGCGAGCGAGATCTGCGTTCTGCGAGCAGAGCACGCTTCGACGCGGGAGCCGGGCGCGCGCTCGACGTCGCAACGGAACGGAGCGATCTGCTCGGTCTGCTCGACATGTATCGCGAGGCCGAAGCGAGCGGTTTGTCTGCGAACGCTCTGCGCGCGATAGGTCTCGATCCGGGCGCGGTACACGCTACGTCGCGCGCGCATAAACAACTTTGTGGATTGCTCGGTCGCGAGTCACGCAACGGCAATGTCCCGACGGGGGCGGACGATGCACTCTTGCTCTCGGTGCTCGCCGGATTTCCTGATCGCGTCGCACGCCGAAAAAAACAAGGCTCGCGCGAGCTGGCACTCGCCGAAGGCGGCAGCGCGGAGCTCGCCGAACAAAGCGCGGTGCGCGATGCGCCGTGGATGGTCGCCGTGTCCGCCGAACTCGTCCGCGGCCGCCCCTTGGTCCGTCTGGCGAGCGGCATCGAACCCGAGTGGCTGATCGAGCTCTACGAAGATCGCATTCGCGAGATCGCCGAGGTGACATTCGACGAAGCGCGCGGCGAAGTTCGTGGTGTCTCGAAGATGCTCTACGACAGCCTTGCGATTGCCGAGTCACAAGGCTTCGACGAAAACGATCCTTGCGTCGCCGCGCTGCTGTTCGATGCCATTCGCGCTCGCGGCTTCCGTTCCCTCGCTCCCGAAGGAGCGCTCGATCGATTCCTCGCGCGCGTGCGTTTCTCGGCATTGCAAGACGCAAGCATCCGCGCGCCGTCGGAAGAGGACGTTGCGCGTATCGTGCGCGAGATGTGCGCGGGCAAGACACGCCTGCGTGATCTCGAAGAAATCGATTTGCTCTCCCTGCTGCGCGCACAAGTTGCTGTGTGGTCGCGCATCGACGAACTTTCGCCCGAGCGCGTCACACTCGCGAGCGGACGCGTGACGAAGATTGAATATGAAGACGGCAAACCTCCGTGGATTGCGTCTTATCTTCAGGATTTCTTCGGTATGAAGACGAGCCCTAGGGCGGGCCGCGTTCCCATCGTCTTACACCTGCTCGCACCGAATAAGCGCGCCGTGCAGGTGACGACCGATCTCGCAGGCTTTTGGCATCGTCATTATCCGACGATTCGAAAAGAACTCATGCGCAAATATCCACGGCATGCCTGGCCCGAAGACACGAATACGCCCATACCCATGCGCCCGCCGCGCCGTCCTCCGCATTAGAGCGTGTTTACCAGCCTGCTGCGCAAATCGATGCGTCGGTTGGGCGCTGCGCTCCGTGCTCAAAGGCCTATAAGCCTGTTCCGCCCGGTGCTCGCGCTCCGCCCTAGCCCGGATAATTCACGACGACTCCACTCAGACGGGCCGATCCTCTTGCTGCGAAGGGCGTACGGCGCTTCTCGGACCTGCGGCGTACG
>WQYX01000101.1 GCA_009781005.1 Polyangiaceae bacterium
CCTCGTCAACGCCATCCAGCGCGATGGTCGCCCCTGGACTCCCACTCTACTTCCCACCCCCGCGTGAACAAAATGGCCTTGACTCCAATCACACCTGCTTCCCCTTGTCACGTGCTCGTCGGCCGGCTTCGCCGTCCTCCTGCGCACGGACGGGGAAGGCCTTGCTCGCGGCTCCAGGCATTTGTACTCTGAAAAGGAGTACAATTTCACTCACGACGATGCAGTTGCGGGCTCCCCTGGCGGCGCGCAGGAAGGCGGGAACACGGCGCCGAAGGCGCCGCCCGCCTGACGAGCACCAGCCCAAGGGGAGCACGCGCGACGAGCATCGCGAGACCGCGCGGTGGGGTCCACTTAACAAGGGGAGCACGCGCGACGAGCATCGCGAGACCGCGCGGTGGGGTCCAAATCGTCGAGCGCGAGCGCTCCTCGAGGCCGGCTTTTTCAAGAGCCACGGTCTATTTCGCACGTGCCTTCAATGCGGCCGCCGCGACGGGCGACACGGTTGTTCTTTTGCGCACAATCATTTTACGAGAAACGTAAGCGAGGGCACCATATAGAGACGATGTGGGTTCGTTGGATCGGTTCAGTCGGAATGATTGCGGCACTTGCTGGATGTGAGGGGGCGCTCCCCGAGAAAGTGGCGCTCTCACCCGAGGCGAGCAGCGTCGAGATCATCCACGATCAACCAAACGACGAGGCCTACGAATCCGCAGGAGAAGTGAACGCGCAGACCATCGGGCGCGATCTCGGCGAAGTGCGCCGCCAGGCCGAGAACGCGGTTCGCAATGAAGCCGGTGCAAAGGGCGCCACATTCGTCATGATCGGGGACGTCACGGCTCGCTCGGCGTCGGACCTTAGCGGCCGCATCGTCGTCTCTGCTTCAGGGACCGCATTCCGAGTGAAGTAACGGCGGGGCAGGCACAGGGGCCTGCCCCTACAACCGATAAAACGCATTTTCGTAGGGGCGGCCCCCCGTGGCCGCCCCTAACGGGGGGTGCCGCGCTGGAAGTCGGAGGCGATGACGTCACGAACTTTCATGACCTCCGAAGGAGCGTCGGTCACGACACCGAGCTCGCGGTTGTAGAACAAGGCGGTGGCGGTGAAGTTCTGCGAGCCGACGAATACGAGCTTGTCGTCGACGACGATCGCTTTCGCATGAACGTACGGATCACCGAGGCCGACGAGCGGTACGCCCGCCTGCTTCAACTTCGCGAGAGCGTCCGCTTGCGCGGGCGTCTCCTCCCTGGCACCTGCAGCCGTCGTGACCACGCGCACCGCAACGTTCGCTTCGTGCGCGGCGATGATCGCATCGGTCAAGCCGGTCTCCGAGAGCGATTGCACCTCGACATCGAGCGACGTCGTTGCGCCGTCGATGAGCTGCTTCAGCCGATCCCGCGCGCCGACCGGCTGCGTCTCCGTCGGCGAGACAACCAGCTTGCCGTCGCACGAGATCGTCCTCCCCGCAAAGTCCGCCTCGAAGATGGCTTCGGCGTCCGCGACGTCGTCTGCGTCCGTGTCCGTCGCGACGTATTCGCGGTTCGAGAAGGCACTCGTGGCCGTGAGATTCATCGTCATGATGAGGACCTTCGCGCCGTCGATGACGATCGCTTTCTCGTGCGTGAACGTGTAGTCGCTCGGCGCCCACACGACGTCCACGCCCGCGTTTTTCAGCTTGTTGAAGGCCGGCAAGTTGTCGCCTCCGTTCGGCGGGAAATGATGATTCAGAATGACTCTGACGTCCTTGCCCGCGTCGTGGAGCGAAATGAGTGCATTTTGCACGTCACGGTTCGTGAGCAGGTACATCGTCACGTGCACGCTCTTCGTCGCAGCCTCGATCTCCGAGAGGATCGCGGCGCCCGAGTCCGACGGCTCGACCTGAATCACGACGCTGCTCGTTCGAGCAATCGCGGCGCCGCCGGCGCGCGTGCTCGCACCGGCATCGGACAGCGCAGACGGCGAGGGCCTCGCCGGCGAGGGCCTCAGATCTGCCGGGTTGCAGGACAAAACCGCCGACAGCGCGGCGAGGACCAAAACCGTGTTCAGCGATGGTTTCACGCGGTTACCATGAAGCTTCGATCTCGATGCGACCAGCCCAAACGTTGCCGAACATCGCGGAGATCCTGCCCGGCGTCATCGAAAAGCGCCTGACGGCCCGGACTCTCCACGAGCCGGAAGCCGTTGCGCGCTTGCGCGCCGAAGCGATCTTGCTGCGCGCGCTCGGAGGCCGCGTCACCCCTGCCCTCCTCGATGCCGGCGAAGATTCTCGCGGACCATGGCTGCACATGGGGAAGATCTCGTCTCCAACTCTCGCAGAGCGACTCGACAACGCGCGCGGCCCGCTCGCGACGGCGTGGATCGAGTGCGCATCGCGCGCAGCTTTCGACGCGCTCGCCGTCGTGCACGAAGCCGCGGACGGTGCGGGCGCTCTCGACGTCGTCCACGCAGACATCAGCCCGGCGAACCTCGCCATCGACGACGCGGGCGCACACGTCACGCTGCTCGACTTCGAGCTCGCGTGCTTTCGCGGATCGCCCGCACGAGACGGCGCCTTTCGTGGAACCGCCGCATTCACCGCACCCGAAGTGGCGCGCGGCGAGTCGCCTACTCCGAAGAGCGATCTCTACTCGCTCGCCGCAACACTCGCGGCTGCCGCCCTCGGCCGATCACCGAGACCGCCCCTGCCCTTGCCCGCGCTGCTCGCAACGGCCGCCGAAGTGGAGATCATCGATGACGAGCTCCGCGCCCTCGGCGCGCGAGGCCCCGCGCACGCCGCGCTGCTGCGCTGCCTTGCCCACGATCCCGCATCACGTCCGGCTTCTGCGCGCGAGATCGCGCTCTCGCTTCGCACGATTCCGCTCCCGAATTCCGCGCGATGATTTAAAGAGATGTGCCATGCACGTCGAAGGTCTCGCTCAAGACACGCTCTGCATTCACGCAGGACAAGCCGCGGATGAAGTTTCCGGTGCCGTCATGGTCCCCATCTCTCTGTCGAGCACGTTCGCGCAAGACGGCCCCGGCAGACACAAAGGCTACGACTACTCGCGCGCAGGAAACCCGACGCGCACCGCACTCGAGAGCTGCCTCGCACACCTCGAAGGTGGCAAGCACGGCATCGCGTTCGGCAGCGGATGCGCTGCCACGAGCGCCGTCCTCTTCTCGCTCAAGAGCGGCGATCACGTGCTCGTGGGTGACGACGTGTACGGCGGCACCTTCCGCATCTTCGACAGCGTGCTCAAGTCGTGGGGGCTCGACGCAACGTTCCTCGACATGAGCGATCCCGGCGCCGTTCGCGCGGCCATTCGTCCGAATACCCGGCTCCTCTGGCTCGAGACGCCCTCGAATCCAAAGCTGAAGATCTTCGACATCGCCGCGATTGCGGAGATCGCACACGAGGCGGGCGTGCCGCTCGCCGTGGACAACACGTTCGCCACCCCCATGCTCCAGCGCCCGCTCGATCTCGGCGCCAAGCTCGTCGTGCATTCTACAACGAAATACCTCAACGGCCACTCCGACGTGGTCGGCGGCGCCGTCATCACCTCCGACGACGCGATCGCCGACAGGCTCCACTTCCTTCAAAAATCACTCGGCGCGGTGCCGAGCCCGTTCGACTGCTACATGGTCCTGCGCGGTCTCAAGACCCTCGGCGTGCGCATGAAGCAGCACGTGCATAATGCACTCATCATCGCCAGGTTCCTCGAGAGCCACGCCCAAGTGGAGCGCGTATTTTACCCGGGTCTCGCTTCGCACACCGGTCACGCGATCGCCGCGCGCCAGATGAAGGGCCCCGGCGGCATGATCAGCTTCGATCTCAAAGGCGGTCTCTCTGCCGCCACCGCGTTCTTGAAGGCGCTGCGCATCTTCACGTGCGCCGAGAGCCTTGGCGGCGTCGAATCACTCGCCGAGCACCCAGCGATCATGACACACGCGAGCGTTCCGCCCGAGACTCGCAGAGCGCTCGGCATCGGCGACGGCTTCCTTCGGCTCAGCGTTGGCGTGGAGGACATCGAGGATTTGAAGCAGGATCTGGAGCGCGGATTTCACGCAGCACGAAACCTCGTCTAGAATCATATGAGCGGCCGCGAGCGCCGCACAATCGTCTTTGCTCCCAAGGGAGATCGCCATGCTCCGTCGTCGTGTTCTCGTTGCATCCGTCGTGATCGCTGCCGCTGCGTTGCTCATCGGGCCCGGTTGCTCCAACAACAAGGTGGATCCGCCTCGCGCCGCCGTTGATGCCGAGGTGAGCGTCGGAGCCCATTCAGCCACGGAATGCCCAGACAGCACCGCAGGCTGGTTTCGGCTCGGCAGCTTCGTGGATGATCAATCGGTCGAGGACGGCGCGTCCTTCGGGCAGGGCACAGCGGGCGTAGATTGCCTCGTCACTCCGCAGGACAACGGCTTTCGGGTGGCAGCGCAAGCAACGCTCTCGGGCGCTGCGGGCGGCGCCTTCATCGTCCAAGGTTTCTTCAAGCAAGACCCACAAAACCAACCCAATACAGGCATTCACGTGTCTGCCGCGCGCGCCGGCACCGCGTACGTAGAAGACGACTGCACCGCGATCTTCCTAGATACAGATCCGTTGAACCAAGTGGTCTCCGGTCGCATCTGGGCCACGGTCACTTGTCCGAACGCGACAGTGGTGGATATTCAGCGCACCTGCCAGACGGTCACGCAGTTTCGTTTCGAGCGCTGCAACCAGTAGACCGCTTTCGATTTGACGCGATCTCTTCGTGGTCTAGAAACCTCAAGACGATATCGCCGAACGCGTTCGATAACCGTCGCGAGCGGCGCGAGGTCGAGGCTTTTTGCGAGGAGCGCGCGGAGCGTACTTGAAGTACGTGAGCACGCACCGCAGCAAAAAACGAAGAGATCGCGGCGCGCAGCAGGTTAGCGAACGCGTTCTAAAAGCGCTTCGACTTCGAGGCGTACTTCGAATTCGGGTTTCGTCTTGAGGAATGCCTCGAGGTAGCGGCGCGCGGCGGGATCGTCACCGCGCGCGAGGTAGGCGAGCCCCACGGCGTAGAGCGCATCGGAATCCGCGGGCGCCTGTTCGAGTGCGATCATGCCTTGTTTGATGGCCTCGCGATGATCGCCGAGTTTGCGAAGGACATGACAGAGCGCGATGCGCGCGCCGAGGTGCTTTGGCGCAAGCTTCAAACACGCGCGATACGCGTCGCGTGCAGGCGCGATCTCACCGACTTCGTAGAGCCCCTGACCGAGGAAAAAGAAGGCATAAGGGTTCGATCCGTCCTTCGAAAGAACGTCACGCAGAAGTTCGAGCGCTTCGCGGAAGCGTTCCTCGTGCAAAAGATCGACAGCCTCCTCCACGGCGTCCCAGTGCTGAGCATCCCGATTCATCGTGTCGCGCAGACCGCTTTCGATTTGACGCGATCTCATCGTTGGGGCCTGCGCTGCGGTCCTCAAAGCCAATAGGCTGTTCACTTCGCCTTTGGCTCCGTCGCTCTCACTGTACTTCGTCCACTTCGTGGACTCCGTACAGTTCGAGTCCGGTCCCTTCACATCGACCCCGCCTCGACCTCGCGTCAACTTGAAAGCGGTCTAACATGCCGCGCCCGAGACGCGCAATGCCGTGGGCAAAGCCATCGATCGCGACAGTTTGCAGTCACGCCCTGGCGCTCGCCGTGGGTGCAACCTTTTGGTTGCCTAGTGTCGGCGCCGCACGAGGCTACTTCCCCGCGCCACTCGATGACGTCTACATCCATTTCGATTTTGCCCGTGCCCTTGCGGAGGGCCACCCGTTCGAATGGATCGCCGGGCAGGGTTACTCATCGGGCGAGACGTCGCCGCTCTACGCTCTGCTGCTCGCCGTGGGTTGGGTCATCGGGTTTCGTGGCCGGCTCATCGGCCTATGGGCAGGCATCCTCGCAGTCCTCTCGCTCGCGTCACTCGTCCGATCGACGCATGCGCTCATGGGGCGGTGCCCCTGGTGGGTCGCATGCGCATCCGCTCTCCCGCTCTCGGTGGGTCTCGTCAATTGGACACTCGTGAGCGGGATGGAGATGGCGCCGTTCTCTGCGGCGCTCGGCGCGGCACTCGTCGCGCTCGATTTCAGTCGCCGGCCCACCGAGCGGCGTTCCGGCATGACACGACAAGAAGCGCAATGGCGACTGGGCGCATGGGGAGCCGCACTGTGTTTGCTCCGGCCGGAGGCTGCCGTGCTCGTCGCCATCTTCGCGGTGCTCGCCGCGCGCGGCGCAAAACTTCAGTCGGGATCCGCAGCGCTCGCGCGCGCCGCCGCGCCCGGTGCTCTCGCGACTCTGGCGATCCTCGTTGCGAACCGCATCGCAACGGGTGACGCCATGTCGGCCGGAGCTGCACTCAAACTCCTCTCCTCGAACCCGTATCTGTCAGATGAGGACCGTGCGCGCGCGTTCGTCGAGAACCTCGTGACGTTCTTCATGAAGGCCGTCTTCACGGAGCTCGGGCGATGGGCACCTCTCTCGATCTTCGCGCTCGCCTCGTGCGCGCTCGCCTCCAGAGCGCGACGAACGACGGCCGCGGCGTGCTTGCTCGGATCGTTCGCGTGGACGCTGCTCGTGTCGTGGAACAACAATTCGCCGTTCCATAACTTCCGCTACTACACGCCAGCCTGGATCCTCTTCTTCGTCGGTGCCGCGCTCGGCATTGAAACGATCGCGCGAACGCGGCACGGAAAACCCGTCGCCGCAGCGGCACTCGTTGCGGTCATCGGCCTCGTTGCACCCCGCTTTCCTGCGCAGATTAGACACTTCGCGCAATCGGTGGCGAACGTCCGCGATCAGCAGATCGAAGTTGGCGCAAAGCTCGCAGCGCTCATGCCCGCCCACGCGCGCGTGCTCGTTGGCGACGCCGGCGCGATCCCGTTCGTGTCCGGTCGAAGCGCCGTCGATGCGCTCGGTCTCGGAGGCTTCCGTCGCATGCCGTTTGCACGCGCAGCAGCGTACGGACAGCCGGCGACCGTCGAACTCATCGAGCGGCTCGACGCAAACGAGAGACCGGCGTACCTCGCGCTTTATCCAAACTGGTTCGGCGAGATCACCGATCGCTTCGGCGCCGAGATCGATCGCGTGACGATCGCCAACAACGTCATCTGCGGCGGCCCCACCAAGAGCATCTATCGCGCCGACTGGAGCGCGCTGGAAGCTTTGCATGCAAACGATCCAGACGTCGTCGACGAAATCGACGTTGCCGACATCATCAGCGAGCGCGCGCATGGCTACGAGCCGCCGCTGCCACACGGCGGATGGACGACGCTCGACATCCTCGACGACGAGCAGAATCATCGTCGCTTCGACGGCGGCCGCGTCATCCCGAGCGGCGCGGCCGAGAGCTTCGTGGTCTTGCACGTCCCCGCCGGCGGCCGCGCGCGCATCCGCGTTCGCGTCGACGCTAGAGCAGCCGCCATCGTCGTGCGAACTCGGCACGGCACGAGCAATCTCGCATTCGAACCAGCAGTCCCCGGTGCGTGGCGAACAGCAAACACACTCGCCGCACTCGATGAAGGAGAACGCATCTCCCTCGAAGCCGCGTCAGGCGAGTACCGCGACTATCACGTGTGGATCACGCGTCCGTGACCGCTTTCGATAACTTGAAAGCGGTCAGATTTAAGCACTTTGTGATGAGCGTAAGGGTGACTCGCCGAAGGCGAGGCGGATGTCGTTGGGGATCCGCGTTGGCCGGCCCGTGGCGATCTCGATGAAGCCCCACGTGGTCATGGCGCGCGCGACGATCGTGTCCGCACCACCCGACCCAACCCGAACGATGGCGGTTGCGCGCCGGCACTTGGCGGCGAACACGCTGTCAATCCACGTTCGCAGTTCGAGCGTTTCACCGCGAAGGACTGGACGCAGGTAATCAATCTCGTGCCGGCGCACGACGAAGACACCGCCCATGCGCTGATACGCGGCGACGTCGAGTCCGACGGCTGACGAATGCGCTACCGCGACGTCCTGAACCCAACGCAAATAAGCAATATTGTTGGCATGACCGAGCTGATCGATGTCGTCCGAGCCGACCTCGATCGTGCTCGTGAAGACGCGGGGATGAGTCGTTGACTCGGTGAGCGTGAGAGCTTCCATGAGCGCGCCGCGACCGTAGCAAGAAAGTAGCCGACCTCGCACGAATCGTGCTTGGTTTGCGTCGTCTTGAAGTCCCTCGCGCGCGAAGACGCCATCCCGCCTTTGTTCTCGGGATCTGCACCTTCCCTTCGCGTGCACGTGAGCGAGACCGTCGCAACGCTTCGCGAGGTCGTCCTCATGCCTCGCGACATCGGTCCGGTTCTGCCCGAGACGGTCGGGCCTCACGACGACGTCGTCGTGCTGCTGCACGGATTCTTCGCAAGCGCCGGCGTGTTTCGGCCCATGAAAGAGCGCCTCGTCTGCGAAACGGGCGTCCACGTCAGTAGTTTCACGCACGCTCCGGGCGCAGGCGTCGAACGCATCGCACAGAGCCTCGCTCGCCTCGTGGCCAGAATTCCAGATGGATGCAGAATCCATCTCGTTGGACATAGCCTTGGAGGTCTCGTCGCGCGCTGGTACGTGCAGGAGCTCGGGGGCTATCGCCGTGTTGCGCAAACCATCTCACTCGGAAGTCCCTTCGGCGGCACGGAGCGCGCGCGTCCTTTCCGTTTTCTCGTGGGTGCCGATCTCTGTCGAACGAGCCCGCTGCTCTCACGCTTGCGTTCGCGCGCGCACGAACACGACGTGCCTCACACCTCCATCGTCGGCGACGCCGACACGATGGTCGTGCCCGCGGAGAGCGCCATCTTCCCGCGCGGCGACGTCCACGTCTTGCCCGGCCGCGGGCACAACTCGCTGCTCTTCGATCCGGCGTCGATCTCACACGTCACCGAACGCGTGCGCCGCTTCAAAGAGCGCGTTGCCGTCGTCGCAAAACGTTGATACGTCGTTCCCCCGCATGCGCAAACATCTCTCGGGCATCGTGTCGGCTGCTGCCGCGATAATATGCATCATGCATGCATCGGCTGCGCGCGCGGACGTCACGTCGTGGCTCTCGGCCAGCGGTGGGTATTCGATGCAGCACGATTCCTTGCGCAATGCAACGAACAGCGCGGCCGCCATGAGTCTCGCGGTCGGCATGGGCACGAGCCCGCGCAAGGCGGTGGTGGTCGGCGGCCTGTTTCGCACGACGACGTACTTTGGCCTCGGCACGGACCTGAATCTCTCGGCGCGCGTCGCAACACAAGGTTTCGCGCGCGGTGAGTGGGGCGCCGCCGTCGACGTTGGACCCACCCTGCGCTTGTGGAATCGCGGTGACTCCGGACGACTCCCCATTCACGGCATGTTGATCCTCGGCGCGCCGTGGGGCCTCGAGCTCGCCGTCGGCGGCGACGTATGGAGCTTCACGGGTGAGCCGTTCGCGCGCGGCTTCGTTGCAGTGATCGGAGTCGATCTGTTGCGCCTCACGGTGATGCGCCAGGGGTCGACCACTCACTATTGGGAAAACCCAGCGCCAGCAGGCGGGCGCCCGCCCCCTCCCGTCACGAACGAGCCACCAGTCAAGAACGAGCCGGAGCCCGACACGAGCGAACCCGCACCGCTCACGCCGCGTTTTTAGTGTGCGGTGGCGTTGACGTTGCCGGCGGGTTTCTGCTGTTCGTTCTGCCTGATGGAGTAGCGAACGAGCGCGCGGAGAACCTCGTTGCGCTCGATGTTGCCAACGAGTGACTTGATGTCCTCGTACACGCTCGGATCCACGAGCAACCCGCCGAGCGTGCCGCGCCCGGCCTTCACGTTCGCAACGATCTCGCGCATGTCGTCGCTCATGGCGCTGACATTGCCCATCACGTGCTGTGTGGAGTCGTCGCCGTAAACGATGGCGTGACCGATGCCGTTGCCCGTGCGCAGTGCGGCAAGGCTTTTGTTCAACTCGACCATCGTGCCGGCGGTGCCTTGCGCGAGCTCGTCGTCGTAGACCAGCGTATGCACGAGTCCCGGTCCGCTCTTGGCACGGGCGGCGATCTCGCGCGCTTCTGCCGACGCCGCGTTCAGATTCGCGCTCGCGGCGTCGAGATTCGCAAGGGCTTCGCTGACGCGATCGGCCTGCTGCTTGTCGAAGATCATTCGATGAGCGAGGCCATCGTGATGAGCAATGCCATCGAGGATTTCGTGCAGCGACTTCACGCTGGAGTGAAGCGCGGAGTTGAACTCGGGATCCGCGATCTGCTCGCTCATCTTCTGGACGTTCTGCATCGCAAGCTTCGCTTGGTGAGCGATGTCCTGGGCGTCGGTGATCATCCTGCCAAGGTCCGCTTGCGGCACACTCGTGATGGTGCCGTTCTCCGGAACCTGCGGCTCGGTCGGACTGCCCACAGTGACCACCAGCATCTTGTCGCCAAGCAGTCCTTTGCCCGTGATGGTCACCGTGGAGTCGGCGCGAACGCGCGAGGCCTCCTCACGCGCAATCTGGAACTCCACATAGACCTTCGAGTCTCCAGGATCCGCCGAGTGACGCACGGTGGAAACCGAGCCAACGTCGATGCCCCCCATGCTCACGCCCGAACCCGCCTTGAGACCGCCAACGTCGTCCCATGCCGCTTTGTACGTAACCTTGCGATCCCAGAAGCGACGGTTCTCGCCAATGACGAACACCGCGATGCCCGCGAGCACAATGCCAACGATCACGAAAATCCCCACCTTGAGGGAGCTGCGTTGCGCGTTCACGACGTGGAGAGTAGCACGTCGACGTCCTCGACCTCCGGGGCACGCCCATCGATGAAGTCACGGACGTAGGGGTCTTGTGTTCGCCGGAAGTCCTCCGGCGTCCCCTCCAGGAGCACGCGGTTTTTTCCGAGCATCACGAGACGATCCGATACGGCAAAGGCAGTACCCATGTCATGCGTGACAACGAGGCTCGTCAAGCCGAGGGATCGTTTGATGCTGACGATGAGGTGATTGATGCGCGCCGTGTTGATGGGATCCAGACCCGTCGTCGGTTCGTCGTAGAGGATCACCTCGGGCTGAAGAGCCAGCGTGCGCGCCAATCCAACGCGCTTCTTCATGCCTCCCGACAGATCGCTCGGTCGCATTTGCTCGATGCCGGGCAAACCCACCATCAGTAGCGACTGCGCGACGCGGTCGCGGATTTCCTTGTCGCTCATCGTGTCCCAATTCTGTTCACGCAGACCATAAGCGACGTTCTCGCCGACACTTAGTGAATCGAAGAGCGCCGCGCCCTGAAACAGATATGCAACGCGTCTTCGTACTTCATAGAGCTGTCGCTCTTCCATCCTCGTAACATCGTGACCGCCAAGGAGGATGCGGCCAGAGTCGGCTTCGAGCAGCCCAATGAGCATCTTGAGCATGACGCTCTTGCCGCTGCCAGACGCGCCAAGGATCGTGAGCGTCTCACCGCGGGAGATATCGAGCGAAAGTCCGTCGTAAACAACCTTCGAACCAAAGGCCTTATTCACGGCCTCGAATCGAATCAATGGTTCCAGGCTCGACGGCTCCATCCTATTGATTCAAGCGCGGGCTGTGCGCAGGCGTTTTTTCATGGCCGCCGTGCCGCCGCCTTTGCCGCTGTTCGACATTCGGTGATCGATCCATTCGGTCAGCGGGGCGGCAACGTAGATACTGGAATACGTGCCCGCCACGATGCCGACCACCATGGCAAACGCGAAGTCTTTGATGACGCCCGTTCCCCAGATGAAGAACGCGAGCACCGAGAGCATCGTTGCGCCGCTCGTGAGGATGGTACGGGAAAGAGTCTCGGACACGCTCAGGTTGATGATTTCGCCGAATGCCTTGCCGCGGTGCTTGCCGAGGTTTTCGCGGATGCGGTCATAAACGACGACGGTGTCGTTCATGGAGTAACCAACGAGAGTGAGAACGGCGGCAATGGTCGACAGCGTCACCTCTTTGCGGAAGATGACGAACGCACCGAGAACGACGAGTGCATCATGCAAACAAGCAACGACGACACCTGGCGCAAACCGGAGATCGAACCGGAACGCGAGGTAGAGCATGATGAAGATGATCGCGATGGCAACGGAGTTGCGCGCGCTGTCGCGGAGCTGCTTCCCCGCACGCGGACCAACCCACTCGACGCGCAGCGCGCTGTCCGGAACCGTGTCCGGACCGAGCTCGGCGCGCAGCACATCCATCAATTGATCGCCTTTGCTCTGAAGCTGGACTTCGACACGATGATCGCGCGGGTTGACGATCTGCGGGTTCGCGCCCGCCGTTGCACGGAGCTTGACGTTCGGGACTCCAAGGACCTGTTCCTTGATGCGAGCGAGATCCGGTTCGAGATCGTAACGCACGGCGAGCTTGTCACCACCGGCGCTGAACTTGACCTCCGTGGCGTGGGCATTCACGGGGCATTCAGGTGTGTTCGTTTCTTCCACGCCGAGGCAAAGCGCCTTCTTGATCGCCGCCTTCGTGGTTTCATCCACCGTGCTGATTTCCTGCACGCGGATCAAAAAGCGTGAGTGGTGCGCCGGATCCGGATCCTGCACCTCCACGACATCGGGCTCGGAGAACTGACCGCTCGCGATGACCGCATGACGGACCTCCCCACTGTCGATCTTTCTCTTGAATGCGACTTCGATCTCCGTGCCGCCACGAAAGTCCGTGCCGTAATTCGGCCCCGGCCAGAAGAGCAAAATGACCGACGCGAACGTGAGGGTCAAACTGAGGGTGATCCAGAACTTCCGGGCCCCCATGAAGTCATAAACTTTGCCTGGCTTAAAGAGCTCCATGGTTCCTCAAAGCGAGCACGCCCTCAAAATTCCGCGCCAACACTGAGTCGTTTGACTTTCGCACCGCGCACCCACCAGTCGAACACGAGACGCGTGCAGAACACACCTGTAAAGAGGCTCGCGATGATGCCGATAACGAGCGTCACCGCAAAGCCCTTCACGGGCCCGGTGCCGTATTGCATGAGAATGAGACCCGAGATGAAGATGGTCACGTGGCCATCGATGATGGCGGAGAATGCCTTGTCGTAGCCAGCATCGACAGCGGCGCGCGGCGAGCGACCCGCGCGCAACTCTTCACGAATGCGTTCATTGATGAGCACGTTTGCATCGACGGCCATGCCGACGGTGAGCGCGAGGCCAGCGATTCCAGGCAAGGTGAGCGTGCCACTGAATGCCGCGAGAATACCGAGCTGGATAAGGAGATTGAAGAGCACCGCAATGTCGGCGACGACACCCGACTTTCGATAATAAAACGACATGAAGAGGAGCACGAGCGCCATGCCCGCAGCCGCTCCAATGCCACCCTTCTTGATGGAGTCTTCGCCGAGCGTGGGGCCAATGAGTGACTCGTTCGACGGCGTGATGGGCGCGGGGAGCGCGCCCGATCGAAGCACCATCTCGAGCTTCTCCGCATTCTTGAGTTGCGTGTCCGGATCTCCAGCGCCCATCGTGATGCTGGCGCGACCGCCGCCAATCTTCGATTTGATGACGGGTGCGGAGTTGACGACGTCATCGAGAATGATCGCAAAACGACGCTGGATGTTGGCGCCCGTGACTTCTTCGAACCGATCGGCGCCAGTGGGGCTAAATGTGATTCCGACGTAGATCTCCGGCATACCGCTCTGCGTGTTGACGGCACGCTGCGCGTCGGTGATGTACTCGCCCGTGACCTCCGCACGCGAGAATAAGTAGAACGTGCGCCAGCCCTTCTCGATAAACTTGCTCGACTCCTCGTCGTAATCTTCGACTTTCTCGAAACCAATGACGTGATCGTCGGGCACTTGGAGAGTCGACGTCCACTTCTTGAAGCGTTCGAGAGCGTCGTTCATGCTCTCATTTTCACGCTTGGTGATGCGAGCGTAACTCGACTTTACCGTTTTGCCGGGACCTGCAGGCGCGTTCTCCGACCAGATCTGAATACCCTCGTTCGCGGGAACTTCGCTATCTGGGATCTTTCCGAAGAAATCGGTCTCGTCGTCGACCATCTTGAATTCGAGACGAGCCGTGCGACGAATGATTTCCTTGATATCGTTGAACGTGCGCTCGTCTTGGCCGGGCACTTCGACGATGATGTCTTCGTCGCGCGTGGTGACGCTTGCCTCGCGCAAGCCGAGCTCGTCGACACGGCGGTTCACGGTGTCCTTCGCCTGCGCCACGGCCTTGTCGCGAATCTGCGTTTCGACGTCCGCGCGAATCTTGAAAACCACTTCGCCAGGCTCGCCTTTCATCTGCGCGAGCTCGGCGGAGTACTTCTTGATAAAGCGATCGTCGACGTATTTCGTGTCCGCCGGATCTTTGAACTTGATCCTGAGGACCGCCGATTCCGGCTCGTAGATGTGGACTTTCTCATCGAGCTTCGCGAGCTCGTCGCGCTTGAGCAAGCCTTCACCCGAATGGATGCCATACGCGACCGCCAAGTCCTGGCGCATCTGATCCGCGAATCTATCGCGCTTGTCGCGAATCGCTTCTTCCACTTCGACCGTATAAACGAGCCGCAGGCCACCTTGAAGATCGAGACCTTTGACGATGCCAAAGGTAATGCGATCCTTGACGTATTGCGGACACCGAATGCGCCCGTGGGACAAGCCTTCGAAGGTTGGCCAGAGCGCAATGAGGATACCGAAGAAGACGGTCGCAACGAAACCGACCTTCATGCGCCACGCCGCATCCATCATGGGGAGCGCGGTGACGAGCGCCCAGACCACGAGCAGCCCCATGAGGACCATGCCCCAGAAGTTGTCGACGTGAAAAAAAAGATAGGCGCCAATCGCGCACGCGACGGCCAAAAGCAGCGATTTACGCGAATGCGAGCTCATTTCTTATCGGCCGCTGCCTTGGCGTCCTTGATCACATCGGCGAGGCCCTTTTCGGACTTCGCGCCCTTGTCCGCAGGAGCGGTGTCGAAAGGAGCGAGAGTGGATGCGAGAACTTGCACCGTGGTTCCGGGGGCGACCTTCACCTTGGCGATGCGATCGTCGACTTCGACGAGTTCGCCGATGAGGCCCGATTGCGTGACCACACGATCGCCCTTCTTCAACTTGGCGCGCTGCTCTTGTTCCTTCTTCTGGCGGCGGAAGGACGTAAAAACAATGAACACAAGAGCAATGATGAGCGGCAGCATCATGACGATGCCGCTGCTGGCAGGGGCAGCCCCTTGCGCATTCGCTGGCGGCGCCGACGATTCGACGGCCACTCCGGGCGTGCCGGCCTTGGGTTGAACTTGCTGGAAGAACGACATGGCTTGCTGCTCCAGAGTGCGCAGAAGACGGGAAATAAGCCAGAACCCCTACGCGGAAACGGGGGATTAGTCGAGAACCCAGGGTGGGTCAACACGCTCTCAGTCGCTCTGCGCGCAGCGCAGGCCAACGTTCGGACCGGCCTCGCGTGAAGAGCCCCAGTTACGACTCGTGACGCGTGCGAGCGCAGGCGCGGTGAGCCAGCCTCCGCCGCGCAGAACGTGGCTCGCACCCGCATGCAGCGAGAGATCGGACGCGTTCTCGGCGTAATCGTCCGAGACCCATTCTTCGACGTTGCCACTCATGTCGAGTGCGCCAAACGGACTTTTTCCCGCGGGGTGCATTCCAACGCGCGAAGGATGCGCGCCACCACAGCTCTCTTGCGAGTCGTCGCTCACGAGCGTCACGGCGAGGTTGCACTCCGCATTCGCATTGCCCCACGGGTAAAGGACGGAGGACGACCCGCGCGCCGCGAATTCCCATTCGACTTCGCGCGGCAGACGCTTGCCAACTGCAGCGCAATACGTCTGCGCCGACGACCACGGCACGCACGAAACCGGCAAGAGAGGATCGCCGAGATCATAAGTGCATTGCGTGCTCGTTTTCGGGGGACGAAGGCACGAACCTTTGTCGACGCATGCGCGGTATGCGGAGACCGTCACCTCCGTGCGGTCCATCCAAAACGATCCAACGGTCACGACGCGCGGAGGACGCTCGTTGGGCGGAGATTCACGCTGCGACGAGCCCATCGTGAAGCGTCCGCCGGGAACACGGATCATGCCGTCATGGATGACCGCGGTGGCCGGCGGCGGAGCGTTTTCTGCGAATGCATGCGGCGCAAACATCCATGCACCCAAAAGACAAAGCGCTAGCCCGGATAATTCATGACGCGATTTCTGCAGACGACCGAGACCGCAGCGAGAAGGGCGCACGCCGCATCGCAGGACCGAGGCGTACTGTACGTACGCCGCAGGTCCGAGAAGCGCCGTA
>WQYX01000102.1 GCA_009781005.1 Polyangiaceae bacterium
GGCGAGCGCTGAATCCTGGCAGAGGAAGTTCACCTTGATCTGCATCGGGATGCCGGCAAAGCCCGTGATGTCGATGTTGTCCCAGGCCTCCTTCGAGTCGCCGCGCGGCTTGTAGTAGTGGATGTGGACCTGATGGTTCTCGACGCCATAGCCGACGACCGAATCGAGCACGGACGTCTTCGACATGACCTTCGTTTTGTTCGAGCCGGGGGCGTCCAGCACGAGGCCATCGTTGTTGCCGAGGAAGTTCGTAGAGAACCATCCGTCGATGTGAAGCCGTCGCACGCGGAGAGCCGCGGCGAGCGCGGTTTTCATCATCGTCTGGCCCGTCTTACCGTCCATGCCCGCGTAGGGTGCCTGCGTACGATCTGCGAGCTCGGCGAGCGCCGGCACGTTCGTGAGGCTCGGGGTGAAGTTGCAATACGGAATGCCGAGGCGGAGCGCCGTGTAGAAATAACACATCGCAGGCGTGATCTCGTGTGAGCTCGCGTCGAGGCCAGCCTCGAATGCGTCGAGCGTCGCGTGGACAGCAGACGGGGCGCGATACGCCTCCGTCGACGCGAGGTTCACCATGACGAGGCGCTCGAGGCGGTGCGACCGTTTGAAGAGCTCGATATCGCGCGTGAGCACCGCGATCACCTCGCGGTGGCTCGGCGCGCGGATGACGTGATCGCCGACGACGTTCTCCGCGTACTCGCGGGCGAACGCGCCAGGCCACGGGGTCACGGCTTGCAGCGCGTCAGCTACCGCGTCCAGGGCCGCGCGGGGCAGCACGTTGTGGTGAAGCGCGCCCTCGTAGGTGTTCGGAAAGCGGACGTCCCACCCTCCGAAGACGAGATCCTCGAGCGGCGCAAAGGCCATCAGCCCGTGGATCGCCTCGTCGATTCGGGCGTCGGTCTTTTCGGTGATCATACCGACGCGCGGGACGAGCCCGCGCTTCATAAGCTCGACCCCCGCGACCACCGTGGTGGCCACGGCGCCGTTGATGCCGACGATAAGGATTCCGACTCTGCTCATGGCACTTCGACTCTCTCTTCGCGCCCGCGGCGCGTGTAGCGAACGAGCTTGGTTTTCCGCGCCTCGTCCAAAATACGCGGGAATTTTCCTTGGACATTACCGCCTGTCGCCGCGTCGAGGAAGTCCTTCGCGCCACCTCGAACGAGCGGCTCGACGGCAGGCGCGAGCAACGCGACGTCTCCGGCGCGATGCTCGCGGTAGACGCGGTTCTGGATGGCCAGGCCCTCGTCAAATGCTTTCGCGAACGCATCGAGCGATGCGGGCTCGGCGCCCTCGTCGAACTCGACGTAGAGGGTGTAGCGCCCCTTCACGTCGCTGCTGGCACCGTTCGCGTCGACGAAGTCTGCCGCGGCGCCGAAATCGATCGTGCGGCACGGCACTTTCGCGGACGCGTGCGCGACGGCTCGCTCGATGTCGACGTGCGTGGTGAGCTCCTGGGTGAGCGAGAGGCACCCGCTCAGACGGCCGGCGAACTCGATGCGCAGAGGCGACGGGAAACGGACGATGTCGCCGATTTCGTAGCCGTAGAGGCCGGACGCCGTCGTCACGACGATCGAGTAGAGCCGATCGCGCTCGACGGCCCAGAGGGGAACACGCGTCGGCATCGCCCGTTCGCGCTCGTCCATCGGCACGAACTCGAAGAAGGTGCCTCGATGGGGCAGCATGAGCATGCCGCGTGCGCCGGAGAAGTCCGTCGCGGCGTAGATTCCGCCTTCGGTCGCGTTGTACGTGTCGACGAGCGCGACGTCATCGCGTCCGAGGAGGCGATGCAGGATCGGGATGTACGGCTCGGCCGAGACGCCGCCCCCAAGGAGGACGCGGAGGTTTGGCCAGACCGCGGACACCGAGTCGGCGCGAAGGCCTCGTTTGCGCGCGACGTCGAGGACCTTCTGGAAGAGGAGCGAGAACCAACAGGTCGTGCCCGCCACCGCGCGGACGTCCCAGTCGAGGTAGCGCTCCGCGATCGCGGCGAGCTTGTCGTCGTAGTTCGACATCCGCTTGATGTCGTCGTGAGGCAGGTAGATGGGCCGCGTCAGCGCCGGCATCCGCGTCACCATCAAGGCCGGATTCGACGTCACGAGCGTGGGTCCCTCGACGCGCATCGTCGTCGGAGGGAAGAGGCCGACGGTGAAGCCGCCGATCAGCGAGTCGTCCTTCGACCACGCGACCCAGCGCATCAGCGTATCGGCGCCGGCACGACGTTGATGTGCGATCTGGCGTTCGGTGATCGGCAGGAACTTCGGTCGACCGGCCGTCGAGCTCCCGGAGGAGTTGCCGAAGTACCGCACCGCCTCCGGCACGAGGAGATCACGCTCGCCGCGCCGCATTCGTTCGATGTACGGAGAAAATGCGTCGTAATCCCCGATGGGGACACGCCGGACGAAGTCCTCGTAACGCCGAACCGACGCAAAGCCGTGCGCGCGTCCGAACTCGGTTCTGGCAGCGTGCCGAACGATGTCCGCGAGCGCTCGCTCCTGCTCCGCCTCGACGTGCTCGAGCGCGCGGTCCCACCGGGCGACGCCGAGCCGGGCCCCAAGCAAGAGTCCCTTGCCGACGAGGTGTGGGTACGGCGAACCTCGGAGCCGTCGCGTCTGGAGATTGCTTTTCATCAGGCCGTCGGTTGGTCCTTATAACTGGCAGATGACGCGATTTGGAAGTGGGCGCGACAAGAAGTGCCGAGGCGCACCACGTTCTCCGGGACGGCGTGCGCGTTGCCGAGACTTACGAACGCGATTATTCATGCGGAAACGCGCCAAAGTGCGTGACATTCAGCTTGGGCAGTCGCTCACTTCTGGCCAGGCTACGGAAAGTTTGTGAGGAAACGGCATGCGCTACATCGTCATCTCGCTGGTCTCTGTTTTCTCGCTGGCAGCTTGTAAATCGGATCAAGCAGTACCGATCGAGAAGGCGCAGGCACAATCCGAGGCGCTGGTTGATCGTTTTCAAAAGCAGTTGTTGGGCACGCTGACGAAGACCATGGAGTCGGAGGGCACTGCGGGAGCGGTCAATGTCTGTGCGACTGCCGCGCCAGCTCTCGCGCAGCAGCTATCAAAAGAAAGCGGTGCATTGATCAGGCGTACTGCGTTGCGCACCCGCAATCCCGCTGCCCAAGCCGACGCAACGGAGTCGCGCATCATGGAAAGCTGGGTAGCTGCGCCGCTCGAGGATGGCCGTCCAAAGCATTGGTCGTCGTACGAGCAAAATGGCGAATATCGATTTATGCGTGCCATTCCCACCATGCCCATGTGCCTTGCCTGCCATGGCGAGTCGGTTGCGCCGGATGTGTCGGCAGCGATCCGAGCGCGCTATCCGCAAGATCAGGCCACGGGTTTTTCGGCGGGCCAGCTTCGAGGAGCCTTCTCGATCCGCTGGGATCGAGCGGCTCTGGCACAGACGATCAGCCAGAGTGAGGTAAGCAAAACGAAGTGAAGCCTCTCCGCGTGATGCAGCGGCTTGCGCGGTCACGTAACAGAGTGCGGAACATGGCAGTCGGGACACCACTGTTCCGACGTCGGAACAGTTGGCCAAGACCCCTAAAATTCCGAGGTCGGAGCGGGCGGCGAGTGTTGCGGGGCGCCGGGCTGCGCGTCATCTTGTTCCCGACTTGCCGCGCGCAGGCAGTCCAGCGCCAGGGTGACGGCGCGGCGGTTTTCGTCGGTGCGCCAGTACATCGAGACTTCGCCGAAACCGTTGAGCGCCACTGGCAGGATGCGCGCCAGTTTGAGGCTGGCGAAATGCCGGGCAGCGCGATGCGAGGCGATGCCGATCAGTTCCGAGTGGGCCAGCAGCGCGAGGTTCAACAGCGCCGAGTTTGATTCGACGCAGTACCGCGGCAGGCTGTGCCCTGCCGAAACGAGTGCTGCTTCGAGGGCCTGGCGAATGGGCGTGCCTTCAGGCCAGACGATCCAGGGGTAGGCGAACAGGCTGTCCCAGTCGACGGTTTTGCGCCGGGCAAGCGGGTGCCGCAAGCTCGCGATGAAATTGACCGAGTCGCGGTAGAGCATTTCGGCGTGCAAGCCGTGACCGGCCAGCAGCGTACCGGCAGGCATCGCGCGGCCCACGACGATGTCCAACTCGCCTTGCAGCAGTTGCGGGATGAGTTGGTTCATGGCGCTTTCCGCCAGGCGCACCTGCACGCGCGGCAATTGCTCGATCAGGCGCGTGATGGCCAGCGGCACGATGCCGGTGGCCGTTACGCCGGAGGTGCCTACGACGACCCGCCCGCTGCCGCCGTCGCGCAGCGCACGCATGTCCTCGCGCACGCTGTCCAGATGCCCGGCGATGCGCTGGGTGTGCCCGAGCAGTGCCTGGCCATAGGGCGTAAGCCGCAATCCGCGCGCGTGGCGCTCGAACAGCGGCAGCCCGATGTCCGCTTCCAGGTCCTTGAGCCACTTCGACAGCGCCGGTTGCGTGGTGTGCAGTGCCTGAGCCGATTGACTCAGGTTGCCGGTCTGCGCGATCGACAGCAGAAATTGCAGGTGGCGCAGCCGCAGGCGGTAGGTCCAGTCCATCTATACCTCTTTTGATATGGATAATCAGAATTTTTTATTGGATAAAGCATATCTTACTACCCTATAAGTCGTACTGGCGAGCCGCCGGCTGCTTTTCATGGTGTCCGTCGCGGCCCACGGTTCTCGGTCAAACGTCCACCCAGGAGACATGCGATGTCCACAGCTTCTCAATCCCCTGCTGCGCGCCAGGCCTACTACGGCCAGATCGCCCAGCACAACTTGTCCCCGTTGTGGGAGTCGCTCAGCCGTCTGATACCGCGCACGCCCGAGCCGAAAGTAGTGCCCGCCATCTGGCGTTACGCCCAGTTGCGCGACCTGATCATGAAATCGGGCAACATCGTCGGCGCCGTCGAAGCGGTGCGCCGCGTACTGGTACTGGAGAACCCCGGCATGCCTGGCCAGGCCACCGTGACGTCCAGCCTGTATGCCGGCCTGCAACTGATCCTGCCCGGCGAAATCGCGCCGAGCCACCGCCACAAGCAGTTGGCGCTGCGCTTCATCCTCGAAGGCAAGTCCGCATACACAGCGGTTGACGGCGAGCGCCTGCCGATGTCGCCCGGCGACTACATCCTCACGCCTTCCTGGACCTGGCACGACCACGGCAATCCGCAGGACGGCGAACCCGTTGTGTGGCTCGACGGCCTGGACGCACCGCTGATGCTGCACTTGGACGCGGGCTTCCTGGAAGACTACCCCGAGATGGAGCAGCCTATCCGGTATGCCCAAGGTTATAGCTTTGCACGCTACGGCTATAACATGGTGCCCGTGCGGGACGTGCCCAAGGGCGTCACTTCTCCTCTCCTCAAATACCCCTATGATCGCAGCCGCGAGGCGCTGGATAGGCTGTATCGCATGAACGATATCGACGCCTGGGACGGCGTGAAGCTCCGCTATGTCAACCCGGCCACTGGCGGCTACCCGATGGGCACCATTGCCCCCTTCCTGCAACTGCTGCCCAAGGGCTTCAAGGGCAAGACTTACCGCACCACCGAATCGACCGTGTTCTGCGTGGCCGAAGGGCGCGGCAAGGTCCATATCGGAAAGGAGTCGTTTGCCTTCAATCCGCATGATGTTTTCGCAGCGCCGTCATGGCAGTCGATTTCATTTGAATCGCCCAACGAGGATTCGGTGCTTTTCAGCTTCTCCAACCGCCCGGTGCTGGACGCAACAGAGCTGTGGTGCGAAGAGCGAAAATAACCCGAAAAATCGCCGCATCGGACCTTCTTTTTGAGTGAATGGCATTGCCCCGCGCGTAGCGGGCAAGTGTGATTTGTTATTTTTTCAAGGAGCGCTCAACAACATGGCATTCGCTTTTCCGCCGGAGCCGCCCGTAGCCGTCCCGGTCGCCGGTTCAAGCAATCAGTTCGCGGTGCGCCGCGTTTATTGCGTGGGGCGCAATTATGCAGCCCACGCGCGCGAGATGGGGTTCGATCCCGACCGCGAAGCGCCGTTTTTCTTCTGCAAACCGGCCGACGCGGTCGTGCCAGTGGCCTACGGCCAGACGCTGGAACTGGCGTATCCACCCCAGACCAGCAACTTCCACCATGAAGCCGAACTGGTCGCCGCCATCGGCAAGAGCGGTTCGGACATACCGTTGGAGCGCGCGCTCGAGCACGTGTGGGGCTACGCCGTGGGCCTGGACATGACGCGGCGCGATCTGCAAATCAAGATGCGCGAACAAGGCCGCCCGTGGGAAATCGGCAAGGCCTTCGACCGCTCCGCGCCGATGGGGCCGATCCATCCGGCAGCGCAGGTGGGGCACTTCGACAAGGGTGCGCTCTGGCTGACGGTCAATGACCAGCCCAGACAGAAAACCGACATATCCAAATTGATCTGGTCGGTGCCCGAAATGGTGGCGTACCTGTCGCAATTCTTCCGGCTCGAGCCGGGCGACCTGATCTACACCGGCACGCCCGAGGGCGTGGGCGCCGTCAAGCCGGGCGATACCATGCGGGCGGGGGTGGAGCAGCTGGGCGAGCTGACCGTCAAGGTTGTCGGTGCCAAGTGATGGACCTCTACAGCTTCTGCAACAGCTCGACTTCCTACCGCGTGCGCATCGCGTTGGCGCTCAAAGGGCTGGACGCGACGTATCACGGCGTGAACATCCGCGCGGGCGCGCAGTACGAAGCACACTATGTGAACGACATCAACCCCCAGGCCGGCGTGCCGGCGGTGGTCGAGGGAGGCTTCAGCCTGGGTCAGTCGCTGGCGATCATCGACTGGCTCGATACGATGCATCCTGAGCCGCGTCTGATCCCACTTGAGCCCAGACGCCGCGCGCGCGCGCTGGAAATCAGCTACCAGATCGGCTGCGACATCCACCCGATCAACAACCTGCGCGTCCTGAAATATCTGCAAGACGTGCTCAAAGTCACTCCAGAGCAGAAGGACGACTGGTACCGGCACTGGGTCGCCGTAGGACTAACCGCCGTCGAGCGGTTGCTCGCGCGCGCCGGCCATGAGTTCGGCGGCCCGTGGTGCATGGGCGATGCGCCCACCGTGGCCGACTGCTGCCTGGTTCCACAAGTGGCCAACGCACTGCGCATGAAGTGTGACCTTACGCCGTATCCGCGTGCGCGTGCCGCTTACGAGCACGCCAGCGCGCACCCCGCATTCGTGCGGGCTGAGCCGCAACGCCAGCCGGATTACATCGGTTGAATTGCAACCAGAGGAGATTCGATATGACTCAAAACAATAAAGCCCGCCAAAGCGCCATCGTGGTAGGCGGCGGTATCGGCGGCCTGGCCGCGGCACAGGCGCTGGCCCAGCAGAACATCGAGGTGCTGCTGCTCGAGCAGGCCAAGGAAATCGGCGAAATCGGCGCCGGTATCCAGCTCGGCCCCAACGCCTTCACAGCGCTTGACGCGCTCGGCGCGGGCGAAGCCGCGCGCAACCGCGCGGTCTATACCGACTCGCTGACGATGATGGATGCCGTCGATGGCAAGCAGATCGTGCGGCTGGAAACCGGCGAAGCGTTTCGCAAGCGCTTCCGCAACCCCTATGCCGTGATCCACCGGGTGGACATCCACCAGTCGATTCTGGAGGCGGTGCAGGGCAATCCACTCATCAAGTTCAAGACCGATACACAGATCGTGCGGCTGGAGCCCGAGGGCAAGCGCGTCACGGTGCTCGACCAGGACGGCAACCGCTACACCGCCGACGCGGCCATCGGCGCCGACGGTGGCAAATCGCTGGTGCGCGCCCTGCTGATCGACGATCCGCCGCGCATCACCGGCCACGTGGTCTATCGCGCGGTGGTGGATGTGGAGAACATGCCCAAGGAACTGCAAATCAATGCTCCCGTGCTATGGGCCGGGCCGCATTGCCACCTGGTGCATTATCCGTTGCGCGGCGGGAGGCAGTACAACCTGGTCGTCACCTTCCACAGCCGTCAGCAGGAATCTTGGGGCGTGACCGACGGCAGCAAAGAAGAAGTGGTATCATACTTCCGCGGCATCCACCCGCTGCCGTTCTCAATGCTGCACCGCCCCACCTCGTGGCGGCGCTGGGCCACGGCCGATCGCGATGCGGTGCCGCACTGGAGCTTCGACCGCGTCACGCTGCTGGGCGACGCCGCGCACCCGACCACTCAATACCTGGCCCAAGGCGCTTGCCAGGCACTGGAAGATGCCGTGACGTTGGGAATGGCGGTAGGGGAAACCGACGGCGATTTCGTCGAGGCGTTCAAAATTTACGAGCAGATGCGCATTCCGCGCGCCATGCGCATGGTGTATTCGGCGCGCGAGATAGGGCGACTCTATCACGCCAAGGGTGTGGACCGCCTGATTCGCAATTCGTTGTGGGTAGGCCGCACGCAAGAGCAACTCTACGACTCGATATCATGGCTCTACGGCTGGCGCGCCGAGGACTGCCTCAAGGGAATGCGTAGTTCCTGAGGGCGTGTTCGACAGCCTGCTGCGCCTTCGGCGCTGACGGCCCGCCTGCGGCGGGACCTCAAAGCCTGCACTCCACTTCACGGCGTATCGAACACGCCCTGATATCAGCCCCAATCTGCCCAAAAAAGGAGACACCAAATGTCCAAGCATTTCGATGCCGACGTTGCAATCGTCGGTTATGGCCCCACGGGCCTTATCACGGCACTCACCCTCGCAAAGGAGGGCGCGTCCGTCATCGCTTTCGAGCATTATGAGGCCATCTATCCCCGCGCGCGCGCAGTGACGGTCAATGATTGGACGATGCGGATTTTCCAGGCTCTCGGAGTGGACGGCGCGGCCATGAGGGCGCTTGAGCCGCAGCGTGCGTTGCGGTGGCTTACCTATGACCGCCAGGAAGTCATGCGGGTGGAGCATCCTCCGTCCACGCTGGGGGCCAGCGCCCGGTTCTACAACATGTACCAGCCGGCCATGGAGACCGCTCTGCGTGAATGCGGGGATGGCTATGAGAATCTTCAGGTTCACTACAACACTCTCGTCGAGAACGTCGAGCAGGATGGGGATGGAATAGTCGTCATTGCGCAGGATGTCAAGACTGGAAAGCGATCGACTACCAGGGTGCGTTATGTTGTCGCGGCGGATGGCGCCAACAGCACCGTGCGTCAATGTCTCCGCATCGACATGCCGGGCGAGATCATCCCCACGCGGTGGATCGTCATCGACTGCTACGTCAAGCGGTGGTGGCCTGATCGGGACTATCTCACTTTCTGGACCGACAAGAAGCATCCCGTCGTCGATATCATGCTGTCCGCGCGCGCGCATCGCTGGGAAATTCCATTGGAACCGGGCGAGACCGAAGCCGACTACGCGACCAACGAGCAGGTCTGGCCCCTGCTGAAAGCGCTGGGCCACGACGAGGATGACATCGAAATCCACCAATACGCCTTCTACCAACACCCGGTGCGCTACGCCGAACGCTGGCGGCAAGGCCGGATATTCCTCGCCGGTGACGCCTGCCACAACACCCATCCATGGGCCGGGTCCGGCATGCAGAATGGGATGCGCGACGGATACGACCTCGGGTGGAAACTGGGGCGTGTCCTGGCTGGAACGTTGAGCGAGGCATGGCTGAACACCTACGAAATGGAACGCCGCCCCGTCGCGGTGCATTACACCAATTTGGCAGTCACCTTGGGGCATGTCATCAAGCAGGTCGCCACGCCCGAAGAAATCGCCGAGATGAGCCAACCCAAGACCGGACTGATTACGCCGTGGGAGCCTCCGCTCAACGCGCCGGCCCAACTGTGGGCAGGGTGGTTTCGCGGCCCCTTCGAAGACGCATCCATCATCGGGCGCATGGTTCCCCAACCCATGGTGTGCGACACCGAGGCGATGGGCAAACTGGATGACCGGATCGGCAACGGATTCGTTCTGCTGGGTGACGGCGTCAATCCGGCCAGTGTACTGACCCCCGAGGAGAAGAAGGGCTGGGATGCTCTCGGTGCACGCTACATCGCGATTCGCACCAGGGATTCCTATACGGTCACCGGCGCGGATGAAATCGTCGATCTCGACGGCGTCATCCAGCCCTGGATGCGGCGCTACGGCGCCAAGGTCATCGCCGTGCGCCCCGACAAATTCGTCGCGGCAGCCGACGTCAGCGGTCTTGCGGTGCCGGATTTCCCCACTGCGATGCCATCCTTGCAGGTCAAATTATCCTAAGAAAGGGGACATCTCATGCCTGGACTCAAAGAACTTGCCTACGTTGTTTATGAAGTCAGTGATCCGGATGCCTGGGAGCACTTCAGCGTGAAACTGCTGGGAATGCAGGCTGGTGAACGCTCCCATAGCAGCCTGACGCTGCGCAATGACGAGAAAGCCCATCGCTGGATCCTCACCAAGGGCCCCGCGGATGATCTGGCTGTCAGTGGTTACGAGGTCGATTCCGACGCAGCGTTGGATAACATTGTCGCGAAACTACGAGCGGCCGGATTCAAAACCACGGAAGGAGACGCCAGTCTGGCCGCAGAGCGCAAGGTCGGCCGTATCGTCGTCACCGCGGACCCCATGGGTAACCGGGTCGAGTTGGTCACCAATTTTGCCAACGCCCCGACCCCTTTCCATTCCAAGGTCCTGACCGGTAAGTTCCTGACGGGGGTATGCGGAGCGGGCCACCAGTTCCTCCTGACCAAGCACGTGTCGCAAGCAGATGCGATGAATTTCTATCACGACCTGCTCGGGTTTCGCATCAGCGACCGGATCGTCGCGGAGCTTGCCCCGGGTTTGGTGGCGGACGCGATGTTCCTGCACTGTAACCCGCGGCATCATACCGTTGCGCTCGGTGAGATGCCGCATCCAAAGAAAACCCACCATTTCATGCTCCAGGTCACCGAACGGCTGGATGTCGGCTACGCTTGGGATCGGTGTTTGAAGGCGGGTCAACCGTTGGAGATGACGCTGGGTTCACACCCGAACGACCAGATGCTCAGTTTCTACGTAAAAACACCGTCCGGCTTTGCCGTCGAGTACGGCTGGGGCGGACGGCAAATTGAGGACGACAGCACCTGGCAGGTCAAAACTTACGACGTCCTCGACGACTGGGGGCACTTCAATCCTGCACGGGAACTCGCCTGGTTGCAACAGGGACTGGCCAAAACCAATGCCGCATGAACGGGTAATACCATGACACTCGATCCCCAAAATATCTCCCGCACCGTCCGCACGAAAAACTGGACGATTCATTGCAACGAGGTTGGCACCGGACATCCCATCGTGCTCTTGCACGGCGGAGGGCCTGGCGCCACCGGGTGGAGCAACTACGCGCCGAATATCGAGGCGCTCTCCAGGCACTTCAGGGTGATTGCCCCCGATATGCCCGGCTGGGGCGACTCCGACGCGGTGGACTACGCGACCCTTGACCACGTCGAGGTTGCCACGGAGCTATTGGACGCCCTCGGCATCGACAAAGCCGCGTTCGTCGGAAATTCGATGGGTGGGCACAACTCCATCCGCATGGCTGTCGAGCGACCCAACCGGGTTTCGCACCTGATCACCATGGGCCCCCCGATCCAGATGGGTCCGTTTCTGTTCGGAGCCGGAGGCGGCCCCAGCGAAGGCCTGAAGATCATGTACCAGGCATACCAGGATGCCAGTCCCGAGGGCATGAAACGGCTGGTCGAGATCATGGTCTACGACAAGGCGCGTTTCGCGTCGCCGGAGCTGATCCGGCAACGTTCGGAAGGCGCCTTGCGCCGGCCTGAACACCTGCGCAATGTGGTGGCGGCGGGAATCAAGGCGCCTATTCCGATCTGGATCGACACGCGCGAAGTTCGTAAGATCACCGCGCCGGCGCTGCTGATCCATGGGCGCGATGACCGCGTGGTTTCCTTCGAATCCACACTTTTTCTGGCTGCCAATATCCCCAACGCCCGTGCGGT
The DNA here is from genome assembly GCA_009781005.1 of Polyangiaceae bacterium. GTDB lineage: Bacteria > Myxococcota_A > Polyangia > Polyangiales > Polyangiaceae > Labilithrix. The sequence goes on from WQYX01000102.1 coordinate 11,860, forward strand.
ACTGATTAACCGCTGCGGACACTGGGCCCAGCTCGAACATGCCGAAGAATTCAATCGATTGGTGACCGACTTCGTGCTCAATCACTAAGATCGTGTAGGGCAGCCGTCGCGAGCGAATCGAGGCTAGCCCGGAGAATTCATGACGCGATTTCTGCAGACGGCCGATCCCTTTGCTGCGAAGGGCGCACGCCGCATCGCAGGACCGAGGCGTACTGTATGTACGCCGCAGGTCCGAGAAGCGCCGTACGACCTTCGCAGCAAAGGGATCGGCACGTCTGAGTGGAGTCGTCGTGAATGATCCGGGCTAGGGCGGAGCGCGAGGAGCCCGCGCAAGCGTACTCTTCGTACGTGCGCAGGCACCGCAGCGCCCAACCGACGAATCGATTCGCTCAGCAGGCTGGCGAACTCGCTCTAAATCCAAACACTCTACCCTTCAACACAAGCCTATGAACACATCCATGATTGAACATTATGGCGACGAGCTCTACGCCGCCCTGTTGAATCGCCAGCCTGTCGAGCCGCTGACCCGTCGCGAACCCGGCATCACGCTGGACGATGCCTACCAGATCCAACTACGCATGATCCGGCGCCGCCTGGACGCCGGCGAAACCGTGATCGGCAAGAAGATCGGCATTACCAGTCAGGCCGTGATGGATATGCTGGGTGTGGATCAGCCCGATTTCGGTCATCTGCTCTCAGGCATGGTGTTCAACGAGGGCGAGCCGGTGGACACCGCCAAACTGATCGCGCCGCGCGCCGAGGCCGAGGTGGCCTTCGTTCTGGCGCGCGATCTGTGCGGCCCGGGCATTACCGCGGCCGACGTTCTGCGCGCTACCGACTGCGTCATGCCCTGCTTCGAAATTGTTGATTCACGCATCAAGGACTGGAAAATCAAGATTCAGGACACCGTTGCCGACAACGCCAGCTGCGGCGTGCTGACCTTGGGTTGCACCCAGCGCAGTCCGCGCGAGCTGGATTTGGCGCTGGCCGGCATGGTACTGGAAAAGAATGGCGAGGTCATCAGTACCTCCTGCGGCGCCTCGGTGCAAGGCTCGCCGGTAAACGCCGTGGCCTGGCTGGCCAATACCCTGGGGCGGCTGGGCATCGCGCTGAAAGCCGGCGAGGTGATCCTCTCGGGTTCGCAGTCGCCGCTGGTGCCGGTGGTTCCGGGCGACAGCCTGTACTGCCATGTTGGCGGTCTGGGCAGCACTCTGGTGCGATTCATCTGAAAGCGAGAAAAACCATGCCGCTGGATGCACAGACCACCGCCACCATCGCCGAGCGTCTCGAATCGGCTGAATTGCACGCACGCCGGATCACCCAGATCACCGATGGCCATTCCGATATGAGCTGGGACGATGCTTACGCGATCCAGGATGCCCTCCGCGCCCGCAAGGAGGCGCGAAGCCACAAGACCGTAGGCTTCAAATGCGGCCTGATCTCGCCCGTCGAGATGAAGAAGATGGGTGTGACTGGTCCTTGCTTCGGTTTTCTCAGTGACTACATGAACTGCGCCGAGGGCAGCGACATAGATTGCTCCAGGCTGATCCAGCCGAAGGCGCAGGCCCAAATCTGTATTGTTACCAAGGCGCCGCTGCGCGGCCCGGGCTGCCATGTCGGCGCGGTGATGGCCGCTATCGACTTGGTGATTCCTGGCGTCGAAATCATTGATAGCCGTTACTGCGACTCCCGGTGCGATTTTCAGGGCCTGATCGCCGACAACATTTCGGCGGCGCGCTTCGTCATCGGCGGCCGGCCGCGCAACGCGGACGAGCTGGATTTGCGCACGCTGGGTGTGGTGATGGAAAAGAACGGCAAGATCGCTGCGCTGGCCGCCGGCGCAGCAGTGTTGGGCCATCCGGCCATTGCCGTGGCGATGCTGGCCAACCACCTGGGCGCGCGCGGCCAGGAGCTTGCGGCCGGCAGCTTCGTCATGACTGGCGGCGTCACCGAAGCGACCGAGGTGCGCGCTGGCGACCATGTGACCGCGCGGTTCCAAGACCTCGGTTCTGTGAACGTGCGTTTGGTTTGATTGTGTTTTTTTTGAGGAGACCTTTCTCATGTCCCGTAAAATCAAATGCGCCCTGATCGGCCCCGGCAACATCGGCACCGACCTGCTGGCCAAGTTGCAACGCAGTCCGGTGCTCGAACCGGCATGGATGGTTGGTATCGACCCCGCCTCCGACGGCCTGGCGCGCGCCAAGGCCATGGGCCTCAAGACCACTGCCGAAGGAGTGGATAGCCTGGTGCCGCACATCAGGGCCGATGACGTGAAGATCGTCTTCGACGCCACCAGCGCCTACGCGCACGCTGAAAACTCGCGCAAGGCCAATGCACAGGGGGCGATGATGATCGACCTGACGCCCGCGGCCATCGGCCCTTATTGCGTGCCGCCGGTCAACCTGCGCGAACACATCGGTCGCCGCGAAATGAACGTCAATATGGTCACCTGTGGCGGCCAGGCCACCATTCCAATGGTGGCGGCGGTCGCGCGCGTGCAGTCCGTGGCTTACGGCGAGATCGTCGCCACCGTCTCTTCCCGTTCGGCAGGGCCGGGCACGCGCAAGAACATCGACGAGTTCACGCGCACCACCGCCGGCGCGATAGAAAAGGTCGGCGGCGCCAAGAAAGGCAAAGCCATCATCATCATCAACCCGGCGGAACCGCCGCTGATCATGCGCGACACGGTGCACTGTCTGGTTGACGGCAAGCCTGACGAGGCCGCGATCACGCAGTCCATCCAGGCCATGATGGCCGAGGTGCGCAAGTACGTGCCGGGCTACCGGCTGGTCAACGGTCCGGTTTTCGACGGCAACCGCGTCTCGGTTTTTCTGGAAGTGGAAGGCCTGGGTGACTACCTGCCCAAGTACGCCGGTAACCTTGACATCATGACCGCCGCCGCCGCGCGCACGGCTGAAATGTTCGCCGAAGAAATCCTCAAGGGTACGTTGGCACTCCAACCTGTAACGGCCTGACTCGGAGATAACCGAAATGACGACATTCATCACCCTGCATGACATGACGCTGCGCGATGGTATGCACCCCAAGCGCCACCAGATGACGCTGGAACAAATGCGATCCATCGCGCGCGGCCTGGACGATGCGGGTATTGCGCTGATCGAGGTCACCCACGGCGACGGCCTCGGTGGCAGCTCGGTCAACTACGGCTTTCCGGCCCACACGGATGAAGAATATTTGGGCGCGGTCATCCCGCGGATGAAACGGGCCAAGGTCAGCGCGCTGCTGATTCCGGGCATCGGCACTGTCGATCACCTCAAGATGGCGCATGGCCTGGGCGTGCATACCATCCGGGTCGCCACGCATTGCACCGAGGCCGATGTTGGGGAACAGCACATCCTTCTGGCCCGCAAGATGGACATGGACACGGTGGGTTTTTTGATGATGGCGCACATGGCCAGCCCGGAAAAACTGGCCGAGCAGGCAAAACTCATGGAAGGCTACGGTGCCAACTGCATCTATGTCACCGATTCGGCAGGCCACCTGCTGCCTGAAACCGTCAAGGCGCGCGTGGGGGCGGTGCGCGCTGTGCTCAAACCCGAAACCGAACTGGGCTTTCACGGCCATCACAACCTGGCCATGGGCGTGGCCAACTCCATCGCCGCGGTCGAGGCCGGCGCCAACCGTATCGACGCGGCCGCAGCAGGCCTGGGTGCGGGTGCGGGCAACACGCCGATGGAAGTGCTGGTGGCCGTCTGCTCGCTCATGGGTATCGAAACCGGCGTGGACCTGTTCAAGATTCAGGACGTCGCCGAAGACCTGGTGGTGCCCATCATGGACTTCCCGATCCGTGTCGACCGCGACGCGCTGACGCTGGGTTACGCGGGGGTGTACGGATCCTTCCTGCTCTTTGCCAAACGGGCCGAGCAGAAGTACGGCGTTCCCGCGCGCGACATCCTGGTCGAAATGGGCCGCCGCGGCATGGTCGGCGGCCAGGAAGACATGATCGAAGACACCGCCATGACGATGGCGAAGGAGCGCTCGCTGAAGGATGTGAAGCGTGACCTTGCCCCGTCCCGAGTCGATCAGTTCGTGTTCTCGTTCGGCGAAGGCAAGGCAGAGGGCGATCCGACACGAAGGGATCTGCTTGGTGGAAAAGGTGCGGGGCTCGCCGAGATGACCTCGCTCGGGTTGCCCGTCCCTCCGGGGTTCA
>WQYX01000103.1 GCA_009781005.1 Polyangiaceae bacterium
GCTTACAACTTTTTCGTCTCTTCCCCTGCGCCCCCTCCTCGCTTCGACCACCAATTCCCTTCGCTTCCACCAGACGGTTCATACAAGGCAGCGCAGCGAGCGTAGCGAGCGCGCGGATGGGGCCGCTCTACGTGCGCAGGCACCTGCAGCGCCCACCTGAGGTCCCGCCACAGGCGGGCCAACAGCGCCGAAGGCGCCATCGAAGCGAATCGATTCGCGCAGCAGGCTGTCGAACACGCTCTCAGGCGGGCAGCGCCATCGCGCCCATGGCCTTCGGATGACCTCGCACACGGGATCACGCATGTCATGTGGCTCGTTGCTGCGTCTGCAGTCACGGCTGCTATTGCGGCGCTGTTTTTCCCCGACGTCCAAACCGGCGACAAACTGACGCAAAGCACTCCACACGCATAGCGTTGATAGCGTTGATAGCGCTGATAGTATCAAATGATACTATCAACTGGTGCCCGGCCTCTCCGTCCCCCCGTTCGAAGTCACACCAAAGACGCTCGGCTACATCGTCGAACTCATGCGCCTCGTTGGGCGATACGAAGGACTCCTCTCGCCAAAACCGCAACCGAAGTTACGACGTCACAACCAGATCCGAACCGTGCTCGGCAGCTTGGCCATTGAGGGAAATACCCTCACGATGGATCAAGCAACGGCCATCCTCGACAACAAACGCGTCATCGGATCCAAGCGGGAGATCCTCGAGGTCGAAAACGCGATTGGGATTTACGCGCGCGCGCGAACGTTCAATCCGACCAGCGTTCGCGATCTGCTCCGTGCGCACAAGTCGATGATGCAAGGACTCATCGAAAACGCTGGTCGCTTCCGATCTTCAGGAGTCGGAATCTTTCAAGGCTCGCGACTTGCTCACGTTGCACCTCCCGCCAAGCGTGTTCCAATCCTCGTAGAGAACCTGCTCCGCTTCGCGCGCGCTCGCGAGCCGCATCCTCTCGTCAAATCTGCAGTGGTCCACTACGAGCTCGAGTTCATCCACCCCTTCGCCGATGGCAACGGGCGCATGGGGCGACTCTGGCAACACGTCATCCTCGCGCGCTGGCATCCCGTGTTCGAATATCTGCCGGTCGAGTCGATCGTCTTTGCCAAACAAAACGAGTACTATCGAGTTCTCGAAGCGTGCGACAAAGCGGGGAACTCCACGCTCTTCATCGAGTTCTCCCTCGACACCATCCGCGAAAGCCTCGATGATTTCCTGAAGGCTCTTCGACCAAGTCCCGTGACACCCTCCACACGCCTCGAAATCGCGCACTCTGCATTCGGCAAAGGAGCGTTCTCTCGCAAGGATTATATGGCGTGCTTCGGAATCTTATCGACGGCGACGGCGAGTCGTGATTTGAAGGTAGGAGTCGACGAAAAGTTGCTTATCAAGAACGGTGATAAAGCACTCGCGAAATATCGATTCCGATAACGCTCTTCATGACCACGCTCTCAGGTGCGTTTTGCGTCGAGTGCCATACGTGCGACCCAAAAAGAGAGCGCCGCATTCAGAGCACAAAAGACACGCAGCATGAACGGCCCCATGGCGAACAGCGTCTCGCCACTCAGAGCCAGCTGCACGCAGAGAGCGGCGCTGCCAAGGGCATAACCACCAAGAGCCCCGCGCAGACGCCTGCTACCGAACAGGAACACCGTCAAAAAGAACGTTGGCGCGGCGCTTGCGAGAAGCAGCCACCGATGCATGCTCGGCAAAAGCAACAGATCCCACTCGCCGACCGGCCTCATGGCAAGCTCGGTAAGCCAGCGCAGACTTCCCGCGCGCGGTGGCACGCCCAAGAGGGGCAGGATGGGCAAAAGTCCGACGCCCGCGAGGAGAGCGCCAACGATCTTGCCCGCACCACGTTCGACCGCTCCGCCCTTCTTCTTGATTTGGCGAGCAACGACGTACGCAAGTCCAAGAAGCACGAGCAGGCGCACGGCGGTGTGCGCGAAATGCGTGTGTGTTACAGCTTTCCCTGCATCGAGGATCCCGGCACCGAAAAGGTTCTTATCGTCCTGCAGATTCGCCGTCGCCTGGAGCACGTCGCGCACCGCGTCCGGACTCGTCACGCCTTGCCCAACGAGCAGCGCTGCCGCGGCCGCAACGTGAGGCGAGGCCATGCTGGTGCCGCTGAAGACTCCCCACTGCTCGCATTTGTTTTTGCCCGCGTCGCAGATCGTCTGCTGCGTGACGGCAACACCAGGTGCGCCGATGGCCACCTCGGGTCCACGCGAGGAAAACCACGCGATCTTGTCGTTTCGGTCGGTTGCACTGACAGCGATGACCTCAGGGTACGCCGCTGGGTAGCCAACGGATTTGCCCGAGTTGCCTGCCGCCGCAACGATGACGACACCGTTGTCGTACGCGTGCTTGACCGCGTTCGCGACGACCTTGCTCTTGATGGGGGCGCCGAGCGAAAGGTTGATGATCTGTGCGCCGTGATCTGCCGCCCACCGAATACCTTCGGCGACGTTGGCCATGGTCCCCCAACCTTGCTTCGACAGCACCTTCACCGGCATGAGCTTCGCGCAGTGCGCCAGACCGGCAACGCCAACACCGTTGTTCGTGGTTTGCGCGATGGTTCCGGCAACGTGCGTACCGTGCCCTTGGTCGTCGGCGGCCATCTCGTTGTTGCCGACGAAATTGTAGCCGCGAACGCACGCGGTGCCCGCAAGGTCGGTGCCCTTCGCGAATCCATCTCCGTCGTAACAAGCGATGCCCGTATCGACAACGGCAACGGTCACGCCCTGCCCGCACGCATACTCCCACGCGCGCTCGGCACCCACGCGCGTCATGTGCCACTGCTCGCCAAACTTCGGATCATTCGGAGTGAAGAGCGCTCTCGCAATGATGACGGGCTCCGCAGCTTCAACGCGCGGATCCTTCACGAGGCGTGAGATGATCTCTTCGAGGCGCGACGAATCGACATCTGCAACCGCGATGTTGCCATCGTGTTTGACGTTGGGACTGTTATCGCGAAGCGCAATGTGAAAGTCGTTGCCGAGACGCTCGATATCGGCGTCCGACAGATCATCTCGTATGTCGACGACAATCTCGCCCGGCACGACGTCCGGCAGATGGTCCAGAAGCTGGGACGTCGGCGCGTCCGAGGTGAGCTCCATTGCATCCGCGTGGGCCGTTGAACTCGTTGAACTCAATGCGAGCCCGACGGCACACGATGCGGCAAGGACGGTAAGGCGTTTCTTCATCGGGTCCTCGTACGACGAACCAGGAGAAAAGATCCTAGCCACTTTTCACGCATTCGGCAGGCAATGCATGTGTGGAAACGCACTACGCCACAGCCGAGGTGACTGATAAGCCGCTTTCAAGTTGACGCGAGGTCGAGGCGGGGCCGAGGAGCGGACCGGAACAGCCTTGTGTGGCTTTGAGGGCCGCACCGCAGGCCCCAACGACGAGATCGCGGCAAATCGAAAGCGGCTATTTCGGCGATCGCACCAGGCTCTCAGCAGGCAAGAGCGATGCGGCGGCGCGCTCGGCCTCTGCGAGACGATCTTTCATGAGCGCGTCCGCAGCAACGGGATCGCCGGGGCGAAGGACGCTGCGGACGAAGATCTCGGCGGCCTTGTACGAGCTGCGAACGAGCGGCGCACTTGCGACGAACGCAAAGCCCATGTCTCGCCCTGCGTTGGCGTAAAACTCGAACGTCTCGGGTGCGACGAAGCGATCGACGGGCGTGTGCTTCGGTGTTGGCCGGAGGTACTGACCGAGCGTCACGATGTCGACACCTGCGTTACGGAGATCGTGCATCGTTTCGAGAACCTCTTCGTCGCGCTCACCGATGCCGACCATGATGGACGACTTGGTGACCCGTGACGGTTCACGCTCCTTGACGCGTGCAAGCACGCGCATGGATGTCTCATATGCACATCGCACATCGCGAACGCTCCGCTGAAGACGACGAACGACCTCGATGTTGTGCGCCCAGACGTGAGGTTTGGCGTCGACCGTCGTGTCGACGTAGTCGAGGTGACCGCCGAAGTCGCCGAGCAGCGTCTCGACGAGGATGTCGGGGCGGAGCTCGCGAAGACGGCGAACCGTCCGTGCGACATGCGCGGCGCCGCCGTCGAGCAAATCATCGCGATCGACCATCGTAAGAACCACGTACTGAAGACCGAGCCGCGCGATCGCACGCGCAACGTGTTCGGGCTCGCGCACGTCGATGGCGCCGCGCGGATCGCCACTGGTGACGGCGCAGAAGCGGCAGCCGCGCGTGCATACGTCACCGAGAAGCATCACGGTCGCAGTGCCTTCGCCCCAGCATTCGCCCACATTCGGACAGCGCGCTTGCTCGCAGACAGTGTGTAGATCGAGCTCGCGGAACGTTTGCTTGAGATGGCCGTATGCATCGCCTCCGGGCGCACGAACCTTCAGCCACGGCGGCTTCGGGGCAAAACGCGCAATGCCGGCGGGCTTGGGAAGATCGTTCACGATGCCGCTCACGTAGTCTTGCCCTCCTCGCGGAGCAAGGCGATGCTCGCAACCTAGACATGGAAATTCGAACAGTTGGCGTACTGGGTGCAGGACAGATGGGGAGCGGAATCGCGCAGGTGGCAGCAGCCGCCGGCTTCGGCGTCGTGCTCGCGGACGCGGCGATCGAGCTTGCGAAAAAGGGCCGCGCGAAGATCGATGCAATCGTCGGAAAGCAGGTCGACAAGGGCAAGATGACCGCGGAGAGCCGCGCGGCTCTCGTTGCGCGCATCAAGCCCGTCGCCGGCCCCAGCGACTTCAACGCATGCGATCTCGTCATTGAAGCTGCAAGTGAGAACGTCGAACTCAAACTCGAGTTGATTCGCGCTTGCGATGAAGCCATGAAGCCAGGTGCGATTCTCGCGAGCAACACGTCGAGCATCTCGCTCACGAAGCTCGCAAGCGCAACGAAGCGCCCGGAACGCGTCATCGGCATGCACTTCATGAACCCTCCTCCACTCATGAAGCTCGTGGAGATCGTGCGCGCGGTGCAGACTTCGGACGAGACCGCCAAGATCGTCATCGCGTGCGCCGAAAAAATGGGCAAAGTTACGACGACGAGTCACGATGCCCCCGGCTTTCTCGTCAACCGCATTCTCATTCCCATGCTTTGCGAGGCATGTTTCGCACTGCAGGAGGGGGTTGGTACGGCAGCCGACATCGACACGGGCGCAAAGCTTGGTCTGAACCACCCCATGGGTCCGTTCGAGCTCGCCGATCTCATCGGGCTCGACACGGTGCTGGCCATCGCCGACGTCCTTCACCGCGACATCGGAGACGACAAGTATCGGGCACCCACCATGCTACGAAATCTCGTTGCGGCTGGCTGGCTCGGCAAGAAAACGGGGCGCGGCTTTTACATCTACGATGCCACGGGAGCGAAGAAGGCATGAGCACCGCTGTCCTCACGGAACGCGACGGCGCCGTCGCCATCCTCACACTGAACCGACCTGACAAGTTGAATGCACTCAACGCCGAACTCTTTTCGGCGCTCGACGAGGCTCTCGTGCTCTTGTCGAAAGACGCAACGGTCGCGTGCGCCATCCTCACCGGCGCGGGAGACAAGGCTTTCGCCGCGGGCGCCGACATCGCCGCGATGCTCGAGATGTCGGTCGAAGAGGCGCGCGCATTCTCCGAGACTGGCCATCGCGTTTGCTCGCGCATCGAACACGCGCCGTTCCCAGTCATCGGCGCCGTCAACGGATTCGCGCTCGGCGGCGGATGCGAGATCGCGCTCGCTTGCGATTTCTTGTACGCGAGCGACAGGGCGAAACTCGGCCAGCCCGAAGTGAACCTCGGCGTCATGCCCGGCTTCGGCGGCACACAACGGCTTGTGCGCCGTGTTGGTATCGGCCGCGCGCGCGAGCTCTGTTACACCGGCGACGCGATCACCGCGAGCGAAGCCTTGCGCATCGGCCTCGTCAACGCAGTTGTTCCGCACACCGAGCTCTTGCCGAAAGTCCGCGAAGTTGCCGGCAAGATCGCGCAGAAGGGTCGGCTCGCAGTTGCACAATGCAAGCGTGTACTCTACACGGGCGCAGACGTGCCGCTCGATGTGGCCAACGCGCTCGAGACCCAGTCGTTCTCCGTGCTCTTCGGCAGCCGCGATCGCGCCGAAGGCATGAAGGCCTTTCTCGAAAAGCGCCCGGCGATCTTCACGGGTACCTGATTCAGAACGAACGGTAAACCGACACGATGGTGCCGAAGACCGCCGTCAAGATGGCGAGCGTCGCCGAGCATGCGAAGGCGCGAAATGCGATCTTGCGAAGCGAGCCCTGAATGTCGCCCTTCGCGCGTGTCGATGCGAAATATGCGACGGTCCCAGCCCACGCGAGCACGAGAGCCACGAACGCGAGGTGCTCTTTCCGTTCGAACAGGAGCCCCACATCGCGTGCGTCTCGAAAAATGTCGCGTTTGAGCTGGTTGCGGTACCCAACGTAGAGCCACGCGCCAGTTGCCGAAGTCAGCGTCACGAAGAGCGTCGACAGCAAAACGGTCAGGCCTACGCGGCGCGTGCGACTTCGCAAAACGATCGCGGGATGAACGAGTGCCGCAGTCGAGAGCCAACCCGCGTGGCCGTGCACGTGCTCCATCGCGCGCAGGAGGTCGAACGCCATTGGCGCCTACGATACACTTAGCGCCGTGGAGTGTGAGGCTCACCCGGCAACCAACGCGACGTGCGCGTGCGCGATCTGCCGAAAGCCGATGTGCGAGGCGTGCGCTCGCTACGAGATCGACGGCCACGCTGCGTGCGAGGCGTGCGGCTGTGCCGAAGAAGCCAAGAGCCGCGACGTTGGTTCAGGTTTGCTTGCGCTCGTCGGCGTCGGCTACCTCGCAGCACTTTCGCTGGGAGTGCTGATCTTCCAGGCTCGACCCTTGGTCGGCGGCATTGCATCCATCGTCGCGATTGCACTCGGTCGAATCGTACAGTTTTTCGTGAAGCCCTCGTCGGTCAAGCGTCGTGCGAGCAGGTAGGTCAACGTCGTATTGACTCGATCTTCCAGGCCCGATACGGCTCTTTGGGAGATGGTGGATCTCCTCTCGCAACTCGAGGCGCAAGACACGGCCAAGCGGACGATCCTTCACGCGCTCAAGTCGAACCGCGTGCACCACGCCTACCTCTTCGCCGGTCCCGACGGCGTTGGCAAAGAGCTCGCCGCACAGGGCCTTGCGCAGGCGCTCGTCTGCGACAAGCGCGGGACGAGCGAGAACGGTGGGCTTTTCGGCATGTCCGAGCCGCGATGGACTGCATGCGGAGAATGCTCGGCGTGCCTGCGTGCGATGCCGCGCGATGAAGAACGGCGCCCGATGCACCCTGACGTCGTCGTTCTCGAGCGTGGGCTCTATGCGCCTGAGGCCATCGGCAGGCGCACGCCGGAGACGCAAGATCTCTCGATCGATCAGGTGCGGACTCTGGTGCTCGCACGCGCGGCGTACGCACCGCATGAGGGGCGCGCGAAGGTGTTCATCATCCGTCGCGCTGAGGAGCTCAGTGTCTCTGCCGCCAACGCTCTCCTCAAGACGCTCGAAGAGCCTGGTCCGCGCACGCACTTCATCCTTCTCACGTCGCAACCCGAATCGCTTCTGCCAACCATCCTTTCGCGAACGTTGCGCGTGCGGTTTGCGCCTCTCCCCGATGATCTCGTGACGAAACTCCTCGAAGCGAGCGGCGTTGCTCCCGCGCGCGCTCACGAGGTGGCGCGCCTGTCCGCGGGCAGCGCCGCGACGGGAGCCATGCTTGCCGATCCCGCGGAGAGCGAGGCGCGCGAAACGTTCGTGGCGCGAGCACTCGCTGCCGTTGATGCAGGCGCGCTCGACGCAGCCCTCGCGCTCGCCGAGGATGCGAAGAAAGACAAAGACAAGGACAGGTTGCAAGCATTCATCGGCGCGCTAGGAGCAGCGCTCGCTTTACGCGCATCGGACGCAGCGAAGAAGCACTTGCCCAACGCGGAGGCACTGGCCGCTCGCGGACGCATCGCGCTCTCGGCCTTAGGGCATCTCGCTGCCAACGGCGCGCCGCAGCTCGTCGTTGAAGCAATGATCGCGCGCATGCGCGCAACTTAGAAATCCTAACGAGATAAAACGCGTTTGGTTAGCAAACGCGTTTTAATTCCACAGGCGTGAAACCACCACGACGCTTGGTGATGACGCATCCGATGGGGGGAATGCGCTGGACAGAACCACAATCCTCCCGTCGCTTTTTTGCACGGACGCTGCGATGGAATACGCACTCGAAAAGTCCGTCGGGCGAGGAGATGTTACGATCCCTCCCGAGCCAAAGGAGTTGTCAACTGCACCCGTGCTCGTGAAACGCGAAACGGATTCGAGCGTGCCCGCATTGCCGCTGGTCACGAGAAAGCGATTCTGATCGTCGAGAAAAACCTGCGGACTCACAAGATTACTTTGCACGGGTAAGGCACCATCATTGCCGATTGTCGTGTCGATGGCCTTCCCGTCGGCCGTGAAGGCCCTAATCACGCCGGCAACCGAAGCCACGACTCGACTCTCGGGAGTCAGAGCGACACTGCCCGTTGGGCAAGTTGCGTCTGCCGCCGGAAACCACGTCTGCCCGTGCGCTCCATCTGTTCCGAAGGAAGGATCAGGGGCACCGCTGCTACCAAGCAATTGCATGATGCCATAGCCCTGGTTGGTGGCGGAAGCACCGTTGATGCCTCCGTCATACCCACAGCCCACGATGACAACACTACCATTTGGCCGCACGGCAATCCCGCTGGCAACGGAACTGCCTTTGCCAACGAAGTTCACGCCTGCAATCCCGTCCGTGCCAAACGTTCCATCGAGCTGCATGGCATTTGTGAATTTCGCAATCCCGATGATCCGCGAGGATGTGCCGGTGTCGGGATCGGAGTCCGGCATGGTGATCGGGAAGGCCATGAAGACGCCGCCGTCATCCGGTGCAGCCATCGCAAAAAGCTGACTGCCCGTCGTTCCCGTCGTGGGACGGAAAGCTGTGGGGTCATTCGGAGTTCCGTCGGCGTTGAGAATGCCATATGCAGCCTGCCCATACTGCGAGGTACCCCCCACGACGACGCGGCCATCCGACAGGAGCACGGCGCTGGACGGACTCAAGTTCTCCAACACGGCAACGCCGCTAGCGCCGTACGCCGTATCCGTTGACCCCTGCGAGGTAAGTCGTGCAACGCAAGTGTTCGACTCCATGGCTTCCGTGTTCACACAAGAGGCCACCACGAAAATCTGATCATTGTCTGACACCATGATGTTGATTGCGGCGGCCGACCTTCCAAACACGTCGACCAGGCGCCCGTTCGCCGCAAACGTGGTGTCGAAACTGCCGGCGCGCCCTTGCACGAAGAGATGCAGATCCGCACTTGCCGAACCTTGCCCGGCGACCTCGCGCCCCTGAATCGTCGCATCCACGAATCCTTGAGGAACCGCAGCTAAAACCGAGATCTCCAGATCCCCCGTGCTCGCAGCAGCGGGAATGATCAAGGGGCTGGCGGTTACGCCCGATGGGAGGCCGCTCACGGTAATTTGGATATCACTCGTAGACGATTCGCTTCGCTCAATCGAGACGGGGACTTTCACCATGGCCCCCTGCGTAATGCGCGTGGGCGGCGAGTCCGTCGAGCCAACGGTAAGCGAAAACACAGATTTGTCTTCCACCCCCGTATCCGTTACACGAAATTCCGCGCATCCCGCGACGAGCGCAGCAACAAGAACAAACCCATAGATGTGACGCATACGAACCTCCAATGACTAACTCCAACGCCCATTCATCGGGCCATCGTCCACTTTTGTTGCGCCCTTGGTGATCTTAAATAACACAGAACGCGACATGTCGGACCATTTGAGACAGAACGTCGCAATTGTGCGCTCAGGCTGATTTATTCCAGCCGATCGCCAAAGCGTCGTGCGCCCCGAAGTGAGCACCTTCTACGAACCATCCACGCCATCGATCTCTCCGACATCCAAGCCGCCGGTCGCGCGCCCCAAAGCGATGACCTCATAGGACGAAGGCGAAAGCTCGACGCCGTGATACGCGAACGATGCCCCGCGACTGCCGGTGACGACGACGAGCCTCTCGATGCCGGCAGATGTGTATTCTGCAAGGATCAGGGAATCACCCGTGTCGGGAGCGCCAACGCCGATGCGTCTGGACGCGAGTGGCCATCGCCGCACGCGCTCGAAACGGGTTCCCTCATGCTCGATGGACGTCGGAGGCTCGCCGCCGACAAAGATGCTTGCATCGATTGGCTCGAGCCAGAAAAGCACTTCCGTCGGCGCCGGGCGCACGAAGAGCGTGATGTCTCGCCCTCTGTCAGGCGCGACAAACAGCGCCGCAACGGGCGCCTCTTCTGACAGAACGACGCCACCCGCGAGCCATGCCTCCTCGCCGGTGATGCGCATGACGACATCACCAAGCTGACAAGGAAACCCCTCGAGACGCGTGGACTCGGTGATGGCACCTCCGCGATCCGTCACCTCCGCATCGTTCTCGTGCCGAGGCGGCGCACGCCGCATGACCAGACGCGCTGCCCAGGCCGCCATCCCACCGGCGCCGACCACGATCAGCCCGGCGAAGATCAGGCTCACCACGGTCTTGCTTCTGCACCACGCGCGACAGCACCGAGCGCGCGCTGAAACTGCGTCGCGCGCTCCGTTACGTCCGAGAGCCCTGCGCCAGGCGGGAACAGATCCGCGATGACGGCAAATGCGTCCGCCAAATTGGAGAGTTTTTTGGCGCGCGCGAGCGTGATGCCACCGACGGCAACGAGCGGGATACCGGCGGCGCGCGCGATCTCGGAAGCGACGCGGAGGCCGTCGACGCCGACGACGGGGTCGGCTTGGATCTTCGTTGCCGTCTCGAACACGGGACCGAACGCGACGTAAGAAGGCTGCACGCTTAGTGCACGATGCAACTGCTCGAGATTGTGCGTGGAGACACCAATCGCGAGCCCGGGCGCGATGCGACGAACGAGCTCGTAGGACAAGTCTTCTTGACCGATGTGCACCATTTTGCAGCCCGCGAGCACCGCGAGATCGGCGCGGTCGTTGGCGACGAGCGGGACGCCAGCGGCGCGGCACATTGGACCGAGCGCGCGCAAGAGCGCGAGCATCTCGCGCGCGGGCATATCTTTCGCGCGAAGCTGCAAGGCCGCAGGCCGCGCTTCGAGCAGCGCGCGCGCGAACGCAACCGGATCGGTCTTGCGCGTCGCGAGGAGCTTTGTGTCGATGATGGCGTAGAGCCCTTTCATGACGAATTCGCCTCCTTTCGCAAGCGCACGCCAGCTACTTGCGATACGTGCAGACGTCAACACCAGCCGTCGCGAGCGAATCGATGCGTCGGTTGGTGAACACGCTTTAAGTTAAGATTCGATTTCGACAGTCACGTTGGGCGCAATCCGACCGCCCTCGACGAGCCCTTGACTGTCGGCAGTGAGCGTCACGATATCCCCACGATGAAGCTCGCTCATGACGGCGTTGCACGCGTTCGCGTCGCGATCGAGTCTGCGAAGACGAATCCGATCGCCGGCTTCCGTGCAGCCGAACATCTCGATCTTGCCTTTGGTGCGCATGACGTCGGAAATGACACGAAGACGTAGCCGGCGTGCGTGCGCCTCCGGCTTTCCAGCGCGTGCATGCGCCTCCGGCGCACGCAAGACGAGATAGCTGAACGTGAGTCCCTGCCAACGAAGACCCGCGGCGCGCGCAAGCGGCACGAGCCACGCAGGCAGATCGACATCGAGATCGTCGTGACACCATTCGCCAGCAATCGCGTACGCAGGACAAACGAGCGCATGCAAACATGGCGCGAGGACTTGCGCCTTTCCCTCCATGATCAGCGCGTCACGCACGGCGTGAAGATGACGCGTGCGGTTGCGTAGAGCCGGTTCAATCACGACGAGCGCGCCACGTTCGGACACCGAAGACGCAAGCCACTCCGAGAGAATCGCAGCGTGACGCGCGACGCGGTCTTGCGGCGCGAGCGCGAGATCGAGCTCGCTGAGAACCTGACCCATCACGAGCAGATCAGCCTGCGGGAGCCGAAGACCGGGTCGAATGCTCTCCGTGCGCGTCTCCACCGTGAGCTTCACGGGCGCCGTGGAGAACCGAGACGCGGCCTTGTCGGCGATCGTCCTGGCAACGGTAAGGACCGCGCGATCCTCGTCGACCAAGAGAGCGTTGACGCTGCCTGATTGATTCGCCGCTTCGAGCGCGCGCACGACTCCCCATGTCATGGCGCCGAGCCCCGCACCCACGTCCACGATGCGAAGAGGTCTCGCCTCGGGGATTGCGAGCGCTCCTTTGGCCACGAGCTCGCGTACGGCGGCGCTGCCTTTCGGGACATCCCGCGCGAACGAAAAACCAACGCGCGCTTCGAGCGGAAGCGTCGGTGCTCGGACCTCGCCACGATCGCCCGCCAGGGCCTGTCCCTGAATTCCGGACCGAGGCGGCGAGAGCGCGTTTTGCGCGGGATTCGAGGCGCGAGGAGGAGACGTACGGAAGTACGTCGACGACGAGCAACGAAGAAGACCGCCGCCAATCACGTTTGCCGCCGAGTCCGCCGACGTGGAGTCGAATTCAGGGACAGGCCCTAGTCCGGCGTTGTAGGCGCGCGACAGCACGGCGACCTTTGGGGCGAGACGCTCGACATCCGACGTGATCGGCGCTCCGCGTTCGCGCAACGTCGCGTCGATCACGTTCTGCCATGCATCCTCGAGCGGACGAACGAACTTCGTGGGTGACGAGTGTGATGAGTGTGTCATCGGATTTCGGACTCGCGAAACAACATACTAAGAGATGGTGATCGATGACTCGTGCTGCTTCCAAGACAGACGCCCCAAGTTCACACGATGACGTTCCCGCCCATCGCGCGGAACACTGTGGGCCCGAAGAGCACGCGCGACGTCTTCGTGAGGTAACGATTTCGGATGAACAACTAGAACGCGCTGCCTCGATTTTTCGCGCTGCCGGAGAGCTCGCTCGATTGAAGCTTCTCTATCGCTTGTGCGACGGCGAGTGGTGCGTGACGGAACTCGCGGATGCGGCCGGCGTTGGCCTGTCCACGGTCTCACAGCAACTTCGTCTTCTGCGCGCCGAGCGCATCGTGATGCGACGACGAGCGGGCAAACACATTTTCTATTCACTCGCGGACACGCACGTGAGCGACCTCATTAAGAGCGCCATCGAGCACGCCTCTGAGCCTCGCGCACACGGCAAAGACGAGAGTGACTGACGCGTGGAGCTCAGTGCGTGCTAGCGTGCGCGTCCGGAAAAATGGGCCAAACGCTCCTTCTTGAAATTGGAACCGAGGAGCTCCCCTCCTCCTTCGTCGATTCTGCGCTCGCCGCACTTCCGGGGCTCGCCCGGGCCAAGCTCGATGCGCTCCGCCTGCCGCACGGCGAAATCGTCGCTCTCGGTACGCCGCGCCGGCTTGCTCTCGTCGTGCAGGACGTTGCCGAGCGCCAACCCGATCTCGACGAAGAGGTCGTGGGTCCACCGGCGGCGGCCGCCTTCAAAGACGGCAAGCCCACGAAAGCCGCCGAGGCCTTCGCGAACAAGCTTGGTATCCGCGTTGACGCCGTGAAAATGGACGAGCGCCCTGCCGCCGGCAAACAGAAAGCCGGCCTTTATGCCGTCGGACGTCGGACAGAGAAGGGACGCGACGCGCGCGATCTCGTCGGTCACGCGCTCGGTGAAATCTG
This sequence comes from Polyangiaceae bacterium, assembly GCA_009781005.1. Classification (GTDB taxonomy): domain Bacteria; phylum Myxococcota_A; class Polyangia; order Polyangiales; family Polyangiaceae; genus Labilithrix. The sequence goes on from WQYX01000103.1 coordinate 13,678, forward strand.
CGCCGAGATTCCTTTCCGCAAATCCATGCGATGGGGCGCGGGCGATGCCGCCTTTGGTCGACCGGTGCAGTGGCTCGTTTCGCTCTTCGGTGACCACGCTGTCCCCGTGACTTTCGCAGGCGTGCATTCTACACGCACCTCCCGCGGCCATCGTTTTCTCGCGCCCCAGCCGATCGAGATGGAGACCGCCGACGAGTACGTCTCGAAGATGCGCGGAGCACACGTGCTGGTCGATCGCGACGAGCGCGAGAAGACCATGATGGATCGGATCACGGCAGCAGCAAAGGCCGCGGGCGGCGTGCACGACAACGCCCCTGATCTCGTCTCCGAAAACGCATCGCTCGTCGAAGAGCCTCACGTGGTGACGGGCCGCTTCGAGACGCACTTTCTTGCTTTGCCCGCTGCAGTCATCCGCGCCGTAGCGCGCGGTCACCAGAAGTACTTCTGCGTAGAGAAGAGCGAGACGGAGCTTTTGCCGAGCTACCTTGCGGTCGTCAACACCGCGAACGATCCGGCCCGCATCGCCAAGGGCATGAACCGCGTGATGCGCGCGCGCCTGTCGGATGCGAAGTTTTTTTACGAGGAAGACAAGAAGGCGAAAATCGAAGATCGCGTGAGCAAGCTCGCGGGCATCGTGTTTCATCACCGCCTTGGCACCGTGCGCGAGAAAGTGACGCGCATCGAGAAACTCGCGGCCCACATCGCGCAAATCCTCGGCATGGACGCGGCAGAGAAGGCTTACGCTGCGCGCGCTGCGTACCTCTGCAAGTTCGATCTCGTCTCGCTCATGGTCGGCGAATTCCCCGAACTCCAGGGCACCATGGGGCGCGAGTATGCGCTCGTGGCCGGCGAACCAGAGATCGTCGCAAACGCCATCCGAGATCACTATCGACCCATCGGCGCCGACGGCCCCGTCGCCGCCGACGACGTCTCCGCATGCGTTGCGCTCGCCGATCGCCTCGACACACTCGCAGGATGCTTCGCGGTCGGTCTGTCGCCAACGGGCGCAGCCGATCCCTTTGCGTTACGCCGCGCATGCATCGCCGTGCTCCGATCCATTGTCGAGCGCGGTGCCGGCCCCGCTCTCGCCTACGCGACGCTTTCACTTGCGCAACTTTTTGGTTGCGCCTACGACGGCTTCGACGACACGAAACTCGATCTGTCTCGCGAGGACACAGTTCGAAAGCTCGTCGACTTCGCTCATGATCGCATCCGCGGCCTGCTTGCGAACGCAACGACCAACGCCGTGGCGGACGCCGTAGCGAGCGCAGGCGTCATCGATCGACCGGTCCGCGCGATGGCACGCGCACGCGCCGTACACCGCTCCGTCGTCGAGGGACGCGGCTGGCTCGACAAGGCCCGCATCGTGGCCAAACGCCTGTCAGGCATCTCGAGAGAGAGCAAGCCCGTGCTCCACGACAAAAGCAACTTCGTGAAACCCGACGATGCGCTCATCGTCGATGTCGTCACCCGGCTCGACGCGAGCACGAAGGATCTCGAGACCGAAGCCGCCGTCACGACGGCGCTCGCACAAGCCGAGGATCTCGCCCAGCGCCTCGACGACATCTTCACGAGAACCCTGGTCAACGATCCGAGTGACGCGCGCACACCGAAGCGCCTCGAGGTGCTTTCTTATGGTGCAGAGTGCATGCTCCGCGTCGCCGACTTCTCCAAACTCGCTTAAAATGCGGGACGAGGGCACACGATCAAGGAGACTCTGCGACATTATCGCCGTGAATACTTGCGGGGTCTACGCCGCGACCTCCAAACGCGCCGGGCATCGAGTAAAGTGCGAGGCCTCATGAAACTCGTGTTCTCGTTCGGCGAAGGCAAGGCAGAGGGCGATCCGACACGAAGGGATCTGCTTGGTGGAAAAGGTGCGGGGCTCGCCGAGATGACCTCGCTCGGGTTGCCCGTCCCTCCGGGGTTCA
>WQYX01000104.1 GCA_009781005.1 Polyangiaceae bacterium
ACCGCTTTCAAGTTGACGCGAGTTCGAGGCGGCCGGCGAGGAGCGGACCGGAACAGCCTGCTTCGGCTTTGAGGACCGCACCGCAGCCGCCAACGATGAAATCGCGTCAAATCGAAAGCGGTCTAACGGCGGCGTCGATCCCGCGCGTGCTCGTCTACGCCGCGGTCGGGGCGGCGTTGGTGCTCGGGATCGGGCGCGTCCTCCCGGCGCTCATGGGTAAGGGAATGACGTTTCTCACGACGAGGCCGAGCCTCGCCGTCTGCGTGGCGCTCTTCTGGGTCGGCGGTTGGGGGCTCGGGCGGGACATCGAGCTCGAGGCACGTCTGCGCCGCGAACGCGCGCGCGCCGAGGCGCTCTCACGGGAGGCCGACCACGCGCAGCTCCTCGCGCTGCGAAGCCACCTCGATCCGCACTTCCTCTTCAACACGCTGAACGCGATCGCCGAGTGGTGCCGCGCCGACGGCGCGGTGGCGGAGAAAGCGATCCTCCAACTGTCCTCGATGCTTCGCGCGATGATGACGGGAATTCAGGAGACGTCGTGGCCGCTGAGCAAGGAGATCGAGCTCGCATCGGCGCTCTTCACGCTCCACTCGATCCGCGATCCGTCTCTCTTCACGTTCGAGATCGACGCGCCGCCCGAGGTGCTCGGCGTCGCGGTCCCTCCGATGCTCCTCCTTCCGCTCGCCGAGAACGCGATGAAGCACGGGCCGCTCAAGAGGCACTCGGGGCCCGTCCGGCTCGCGGTGACCTCGAAACAGCACTCGGTACGGATTGAAATCTCGAATCCGGGCACCTACTCCGGACCTCGCGACGGCGGCAGCGGCTTGCCCATCGTGCACAAGCGTCTTGCGCTCGCCTACGGTGACAGAGCGCGTTTCGCGATCGTCACCGAAGCAAACCAGACGCTCGCCATCGTCGATTTGCCGGTGCTCACGCCCTCGTCCCCCGTTGCGCCCGCAACTCCCTGCCGGTGGCCGTGAGGCGGTAGCGCTGGCTGCGGCTGTTCGGCTTGTCGGGCTGGGTCATCTCGATGAGGCCGGCCTCCAATGCGGGTGCAAGGTAGGCCGTACGAAGGTGTTTCCGGTCGTCAATTCCCATTGCGTCTTGCAGTTCCTGCCGCGTCAGCTCGCCATCGAGGTGCTCGATGAGCCTTGCGACTTGGCCTGTGACTTGGCCTGTCGCGCCCCCCAAGTTACCCCCCAAGTTACCCCCCAAGTCGCCATGCAAGTCAGGCGCAACTGCCTTGGCGTCGGGGTGGATGGGCAGCACTGTCGCGAAGAACGAGTGATCCTTGTCGGTTCGAAACTTCGGCCTCGGTGAGCCATTCTCCTCCCCCCAACTCGGTTATCGCAAGATTGGTTAGCAGAGGCGGGGAATGGATTTCCTGCCATCAATCGGCAATGGTGTTGGGATAGCTTGCGAACCCCAACATTCACGAAACTCTCGCCGCCTCGGTCCGCCACCAACGATGAAATCGCGTCAAATCGAAAGCGGTCGAGAATCGATGATGCATCCGCTCGTTCACGGGATACCATCGGCGCGCATGGCCGCGGGTTCGATCCCCCTCCGCGTCGTCGTATGTGACGACGAGCTCATGGCGCGCAGGCGCGTCCTCCGGCTGCTCGGTGAGCTGTCCGGGATTGAGGCGACGTTCGAGTGCGAGAGCGGCGAGCAGGTGCTCGCCGAGCTCCGCGGCAACGATGTGGACGTCGCGCTCCTCGATATCAACATGCCGGGCCTGAGCGGGATCGAGACCGTCCTCGCGATGCCGGAAGAGCGCCCGTACGTGATCTTCCTCACCGCGCACCCCGAGCACGCCGTGAAGGCGTTCGATGTCGGCGCGGTCGATTATCTGCTCAAGCCGGTGGACGGCGCGCGTCTCGACAAAGCGCTCCATCGTGCGCGCCGCTTCCTCGACGGGCAAGCCAAGGTCGGCACGGGCGAGGGCGCGAGCGAGTCCACGCGGGCCCGGACGACCAACAAGCTCGCCATCGTCACCCGCAGCGGAATCGAGCTCGTCACGCACGCGGACGTCACGCACGCGACCTTCGACGGCGCGCTCGTCACCGTCCACACCACGACCCGGACGATCCTCACGGACGACACGCTCCAAGATCTCGAAGCAAAGCTGCCCCCGGGCCCTTTCGAGCGAGTCCACCGCCGCGCGCTCGTCAATCTCGACCACGTCGAGCGGCTCGAACCGCTCGATTCTGGTGGTTATTGCGCCTGCATCTCCACCGGTAAGAAGGTCGATGTCTCGCGTCAGAGCGCAAGAAGGCTGCGGCGTCGGCTAGGTTTACGGTAGGCTCGTGGGATTATGAACGCTCGACATACAGCACTCGCTTCATTCGCCGCCGCACTGCTTTCTGTGGGTACCATCGCAACGGAGGGGTGCGGCGGTGGCAGCAATAACGGCAATGCCTCGGGCAACGGCGGAGTAGGCTGGGACACCCCAGATGCAAGCTCGATTGGCGTGGTTGAGGTCATCGCCGCCCGCGTAAGAGGAGAGACCCCTGGTGAGGCCACCGGCGCCGGCGCTATCTTTTTCTCCACGCCGCAGGTTGGATATTTCTTGGGCAGCATGCCAGTTGGCTGCACCGTGAAAGAGGAGACTACAACCCCACCCGAACTCATAGACGGCGCCGGAATCATCAGCATCCAGGTTGGTGATAAGGCGGGAACGCTAACGTGGGACGCAACGGCCAAGGAGTATGCGTTCACATCGAACGACGATATCAACAGCAGCAGTTGGATCGCCGGGGGTGAAGACGTCGTGATGCAGGCGACGGGTGACACCGTCCCGGCATTCTCCGGGGAATTCAAAGCGCCTCACCCTATCAACGTCACGTCTGACTTGACGACGATGAAAGCGGGGGTCGACTTCGAATTGAAGTGGACCAACGGGGCAGCCTCTGAACGGGTCATCGTCGCCTTGGGGAATGCCGCCATGATGGGAGCAACGTGTGTTTTCGATTCGAGTGCAGGGACGGGAACCATTCCTGGGAACGTGCTCACGACTCTCGGCGTAGGTGAAGTCTCTTTCGCTGCGGGATCAGTAACTACAACGCGCGTTGCAGTCGGTGCCAACCACATCGATCTCTTCGCCGAAGCAATCGAGTATGCCTACGCGACGATCGAATAAAGGCAACGAGAAGCGCACCTGACCGCCGGCGCTGCCCTGGAACGGGCCGTCCATTGGCGCTGGTGTCGTCATTGGTGGTGACTCGGCGTTCTCGATGGCGGCCAACGTCTCCCGCAGGACAATCAAGGCAGGCTTGTCCTGCGCGCGGAGCCTGGCGCGCAGGAGTGCCTTCCATTCATCGACCGTCTTCTTCAGCCACCATGCCAACCTACAGCGTGCTTTCCGGCCGCGCCGGGCCTTCACGAGCCGCTATCGGGCGTCAGATCTAATGTCGTTCGGCTGATGCCTGGCGATCCTACCGTTGCATCGTCCGCGCCGTCGGGTGCTGCCGTACCAGCACCGCTAAAGCCTCCGGCTCCAGGGGCTCCCGGCTGTCCGGGGGTTCCGACATCTCCGTTCTGGATTTGAGTGTCCGCGCCAACGGCCACCGTACCGCCGAACGAGAGGATGCCTACGGAGATGCCTCCTGCTCCACCACCGCCACCACCCCCGCCGGCGCCATTGCCACCCGAGCCGCCTTGGCATCCATGATTGGGATCGACTGCACTGCTGACAGGGTCCCCGCCACCGGGGCTAGCACCACCCGCTTCGCCAGTGCCTCCTTGGCCTCCGACTCCTCCGGCGCCGCTGGTGAAGATACTGCTGGTGACGGTAACGGTGCTCATGTAACTCGCCACCGCAATGCTCGCTCCACCGCTGCCCCCTCCAAGGCCCCCCGCACCTCCGCAGCCGCCACATGCTCCGCTGCCTCCACCGCCGCCGGTCGTGCTCGGTCCACCACCGCCACCTCCTCCACCCTGTCCGGGGCTGCCAGCAGTCCCGGGGCTGCCATCCGCCGGATGCCAGCCATCGGCGTCCAAGGTGCCCCAGCTTGCAGCCCCCGCTCCCCCAGCGCCTCCAAGAGAGGCATTTGCACCGATATTGCCAGTACCGCAAGCAGTCGGAGGAGATTCAGCCTTACAGGCGGCCCCTCCCGTACCCCAGCCGGCTTCTTCCACTGACGGATCCGACGAGCCAGGTTGGCCGGCTGTTGCATTGTCCCCACCATTGCCTCCCTGGCCTCCCGTGCTCTTCGAACCGTCTGCGCAATCGCACTCCGTCGGTCCTGCACCCGTGTCATCCGTGGCGACGGCAGCAGGCTTGGTAACGAGGTTGGTAGGAGGAGCACCGGGGTTGATACCTGGAGCACCGGCGCCAGCGGCTGCCATCACGTGCCGAAGCGTGACGTCCGAGTTGGCAATGAAGATTGCAATCGAGGAGTCACCGGCATCCACTGCATCCCCTGACTGAAAGGCAAGATCTGAGATGGTGACGGAGGAGGAAAGGCCGGAGAGAGTCAACGCTGCATGTGCGTCGGTGGATACTACCTTTGGTTGACTTCCGTCGCGGGTCCAGCTCGTGCAGTCATAGCCACCGTAGAGGGACACCGCACGCGTCAGCGTCAGCTTCTCGTTGTACTGACCATCGCAAATGTAGATACTCGACCGGTTTCCGAGCGCGCCGAGCGCCTCGCTCAAGGTCCCGTAGGGAGCCTCCTTCGTGCCGAGTCGCGTCTCCGCCCCCTGCTGCTTGCTATCCACAAAAACCCCGTTGTCCGTCGTCAAGCAGGAGGGCTCGGCCACCGGATCGCAGGAGTACAGGCATCCGGAGCTCTCTTCGCAGAGTGGAGTGCCCCCCGTGCACTGCACGAGGCCCATGCTCACTGCGCTCAATGCACCAAGAAATCTTCTTTGCATCATCATCACCTAAAAGTTTTCTCATTATTTGGGGCCCAACCCGCATGGCTTCGCTTCGCTCGCCATGCGTCCCTTCCCCCTCTTGAAGGCGCGGGTGGAAGGTGCGATCTGCGGCATCTCGGCACGATTTGGGCGCGTGGGACACCGTGACATTACACGGCTGAGGCCCGTATGCAAGATGGAATTTGCGCTACGCGGCATCATGGAATTTTCCAATGACTGCGGCCCTCACACGTTTGCTCGCGAATTTGGCCTCCGAGGCCAGAGTTCGTAATGTCGGGGCTCGCAAACCCACCCCAACCTACATGCTTGCATCTATACCGGTTTGAAAGGGAAATGCCCCCATGCGATACCGGCGCGCCGTTGCTGCGCAATCCAACGTTGCATATTCCGATAGGCAATTATTAACACGACTGCCGGAATACTTCCGGCAGTCGTGTTAAATTCCCTGATCTCGGCCTTCGTCGTGGCAGTTCCCCATCCCACACGGCTTTGCTCCTCGCCATGCGTTCCTTCCCCCTGCCTGTCCAGCCTTTCCCACGCGGGGCCGGAGACTCCTTCCAGTCCGACGGTAGGGGTGCTGGCCCCGGATTGTCCACCTCGGGATATGCGGGGATGCATCACCTGCTGTCGTGAAGGGCGGCTCCCGTCGTTCCTTTGATCTTGAACCCGGAACCGACTTCTTGCTCGGCGACACCACTCTCGCACTCCGCTCCTCCGGCACCGAGCACGCCCCGTCTCCACTCACGAAGTTGACGGAACAAACGGAACACCGCGGCGTTGGCGTCAGCGCTTGGCACCTGACTGCACTCGACGCGCTCATCGAGATGCTCGATGACGTCGACGACGTGGACAACCTCGAGTCGCGGATGCGCGCGTGGTGCGTTGGTTCACGTTCCACCATTTCATTTGAAGCGCGCGTCATCTGCGCAACGAATCACGATCTTGAGAAAATGATCTCCGTGGATGAATTCAGAGAGGATCTCTTTTTCCGAATTGCCGTCGTTCGCGAGCGCATTCCCCCCTGCTCGGCGCCATTTCGCGCTACGAGAAATCAAACGCGGACAGCCGCACTGCTCGGGATTAGCACTACTGCCGGAAGTATTCCGGCAGTAGTGCTGACCGTCAAACGCTCTACAACAGGATCGCAGAGTTTGAATCGCCAGCAACGGAGTTGCCGGGTACATCGAAGAAGAATAGTCTCCATCGATGGTCAAGCCGCGTGCGGAGCGACGCGGGGAAGTACTGCGACCAAGACGGGTCTAGCCCGGAGAATTCATGACGACTCTACTCAGAGCGAGTTCGACAGCCTGCTGCGCGAAATCGATTCGCTTCGATGGCGCCTTCGGCGCTGTCGGCCCGCCTACGGCGGGACCTCAGGTGGGCGCTCGGGTGCCTGCGCACGTACGAAGAGTACGCTTGCGCGGGCTCCTGACGGAGCCGTGCGATGGCGTGTGCGTGTGCTACTTGCACACGCACCTCGCGCTCCGCCCTAGCCTCGATTCGCTCGCGACGGCTGTCGAACTCGCTCTCAGACGAGCCGATCCCTTTGCTGCAAAGGGCGTACGGCTTTTGTCGGATCTGCGGCGTACGTACAGTACGCCTCGGTCCTGCGATACGGCGTGCGACCTTTTCGCCCTGAGGTCCCGCCGCAGGCGGGCCCACAGCGCCGAAGGCGCCGCGGAAGCGTCGGCCGTCTGCAGAAATCGCGTCATGAATTCTCCGGGCTAGACGCGGAGGCCAAGACGTCAGATCCTGCTCGCCGTAGGAGGAGAAGATGAGGACCGAACAGGTTGTATTATGCACGTTTATGGCGTTGAGCGCCGCGTGCGGCAATGTGTCGGAGTGCCATTGCCAGTAAAGGGGGTTTCGTTGTGAAAGGACTAACACCCGAGGATCCAAATCCTCTGACTCCCGCGCCGAATCCAGCGCAAAATCCTGCAGCGGATGATGCACCTCCGCTCTCATTGACTTTGGGGCTGAATTCAGGTGCCGCGCAAACCGAGGAGCTTCCCTGGGGTGCACCGCTGCCAAGGGCGATCGACGTCCCCGCACCATCCACAGTCTCCGCACCCACAATGTCGGCTCCGACGGCGCCACTTCTACCCATGGCCTCGCCCATGGTCGACTTCGTCGAAGAAGAAGCAACCCGCATAAACGTCCCCGATTCCGGGGTCTTTCGTAACCTCACGGAGACTTCGACAACGAAAGCGTCGAGCGTCATCCCCTCGAGCGGAGCGGCGACCGTGGTGCGGAACGTCGCCGATTTGGAGGTTTTTCGTAACCTCACGGAGACTTCGACAACGAAAGCGTCGGCCGTCATCCCTTCGAGCGGAGAGGCGACCGTGGTGCGGGACATCCCCGATACGGAGACTTCGGTGACGGAAACGTCGAGCGTCATCCCTTCGAGCGGAGCGGTGACCGCGGAGCGGCTGCCGATCTCACCCTCAGGTCCGACGATGGTCGTCCACACCGCCTACTCTCCTGCACGACCCGCAGCCTCTCCTGCGCTGCCCGCAGAGTTGGCCGACACGTGCATCATGGAACCAGTGCCCCATCTGCCGACACCGGCTGCAACGGCGCAGAAACCAATCCCGCGCTTCACACAAACCGTCGCCATGGCGAATCCCATGCTGCAACCGCAGCCACCGGGCTTTTCAGCAACGTATGCGCTGGATCCGCAGGCGCCGCCAGCGGCGAGGCCGCAGATGCAATCCCACACGGAGCAGCAGATGCAGTCCTACGTGGGGCCGCCACCGCAAGACCCTCGCTTCATGCCGCCGCAAGGCGCACAAGGCAACGCGATGCAGGGGCAACCTTACGGTCCGCCGCCGTACATGCAGCCAATGAATGCGGGGGCATGGCCGCCGAACGCAAACGCGGGAATGCAGCCCGCGTACGCGCAAGCACCCGTCGCAGAGCCGCCGAAAAAGCGGTCCGTCATGTTCATTGCCGTTTCGGCTGCCGTGGCAATCGCCATCACGGGTGTCGTGCTCCTCATCCTTGGGCTCCTCGAACAGATCGATCGGCTCAAGAAACAGCCTGCGGCCCCGGTGGCTTCATCGGTCGTGACCGCGCAATCTCCACCGGCTGCTCCGCCTCCTCCGGTCGTCCCTCCGGTCGTCACCCAAACGCCACTGCCCGAAACGAAGCCGCCGGAAACCCAAGAATCGCCAACGCCGAATCCGCCGGTAGTGACCGAGGCGGATACCACAACTCATCCCCCAACCATGGCGACCACTCCTCGTCCTCCGCCAAACACGCCTCCACCGTCCGTGACGACGACGCCCGCCGCCGTGGACCCAAATGCTTTCGACAAGGCGAAGGCGCGCGCGCGCCTTGAAACGGCAAACGGCGTTCTTGTCGCCTGCAAGCAACCTGGAGGTGCCACTGGCCCGGGGTATGCGAACGTGACCTTCGGGTCGGACGGCAGCGTGACTAGCGTCGCCGTCGAGCCTCCCTATGGGGGCACGAAAGAAGGCGACTGCGTGGCCAGTCAGTTCCGTCGCGTGAAGGTGAACTCATTCGAGGGCGCGCCGCAGAACATCCGCCACTCCTTCTCCATTCCGTAACGAGTCCTCCGTGCCACGCACAGACGCACGAACTCGCGGCAAATCGAAAGCGGTCTTGCGGAGAGGGCGGGATTCGAACCCGCGGTACGGTTGCCCGTACACATGATTTCCAATCATGCACCTTCGACCACTCGGTCACCTCTCCAAGAACGCGCCACCCTTTAGCACGCGTCGCCGAGATAGGCTCTTAATAGCGTTTCTTTATGCGCAGGACGCGCGGCATGGCGTCGGGATCGGGACGCATCGCAGGAGCAGCGACGCTCGAGACGGAAAGTGCGTCGAACACGCGAGAATGCGCGAGCTCGGCGGCGATGGGATGCGTCGGACGGATATCGCTCAAGCAGTTTGCGTCGAGTGACAGATCGCAAAGCTTGCCCTCGCGACCGGATGTTCCGCCGAAGACGAAGTTTCCCCAACGGAGCGAGAAGCGCGTCGTCGTTGTCGCGAAGAGGGGGCGCACGCTCGTGTCAGGCGAAAGATGCGCGAGGAGATTCTCTCCGCGAAGCTGTGCGGGGGGCGAGAGACCGAACGCTTCGAGAACGGTGTGTGCAACGTCCATGCTGGTCGTTGGACTCTTCACGCGCGATCTGCGCGACACGTTCGGCGGCTCGGGCGATCTCACGATGAGCGGCAGCGACAGCGACGCTTCGTCGAGGTTGTCGTCCTCGATGAACGGCACGCGCGCCGCAGAATCGACGCCGACGTCACCGGTGATGATCCACGTCGTATCCGCATCGCGACCGAGCCCCTTCACGCGCGCGACGAGCCTGCCGAGCGCCGCATCCTGTGCGAGGACGGCCCTGCCTTCGAGCGCGAAGGCTCGCGTGCGATCCGCATCCGTGAACAGGCGCGCCGAGCCCGGCGTGCGCTGCGCCTTGGCGAGCATTTCGCCCGCGCGTTTCGGATCGAGCGCGCCCGCGTAGCCTGCCGGCGGCAAGTCCTTCAACTCTTCGGCCGGCACCTCCCACGGCGGGTGTCCGCCGCGTGCGTGCACGAACACGAGGAAGCGATCGGTCCGGTGCGCGTCGAGCCACTCTGCGACGTCGTCGAAGATGGCCGTGCTGGCACCGTCTTCGTTCGGCATGCGAGCGCTGAACGTCTCCCATCCGCGCGCGAAACCGAACGCACTCGACGTCGTCACGTTCGTCGTGAACATCGCCGTCTGGATGCCGGCTTGTCGCGCTGCCTGCGCGATCGTCAGCGCGTTCGGAGGCAGAACGCCGCCCGGACCTTCTGCACCATGCTCGCGCGGAGAAAGCCCCGTCAGCATGGATGCAACGGCACCACTCGCGAAACTCGTCGGCGCACGGTGCGCTTCGAAGACGGTGCCGCTGTTCGCGAGCTCCGCGAGCTCCGTCGTCTCGAGCACGCCGCCATAAGGCGAGATCGTCTTCGGCGACAGCGAGCCAAAAACGACGACGATGACGCCGCGTGACACCGTCGGTTGCGGCGCAGCGGCGGCAGGGATCACGACACGAGGTTCACCAAAGACGACGCGCGCGCCCTTCGTGCTTCTCTTCGCAACGAGTTCGACGGCCGCAATCGTGTCGAGATCACCGAGCGGCAGCGCAACGGATCGCCATACGGCCCCACCTTCGCTCGTGAGATGGAAGCTGCCCACGACGCGCGGTTCGGCGCGATCGACGAGCACGCGCACCTCCGCGTCGGCCTCGCCACCGGTGACTCCAAGCTTGGTCTCGAGCGTCGCGCCGTTCGGGATGAACCCGGAGCATCGGGCGAACCCCGGCGCTCGAAGCGACACGCTGCGATAGGCGACGCCGCCCGCGGAGACGGTTGCGATCGCGTCACTTCGGGTGGGTGCAGCGTACGGTGCGTCGTCGTCGATGGCGCCGATGCGGATCCAATCGATCTCCGCAAGCTCGTCGCGCGATCCGCGCGCGCCACCGTTGAAGCGAATCAGTAGCTCGCTCGCACCTTTCGGGATCGTCGCGTTCGGCGCGCGGGCCGTCACGATCTTGGTCTCGCCTCTCGTGAGCGGCAGGACCGAAAGCGACTTGCCATTGAGATAGAGCGATGCGCTCTTGGCGATGCCGCCGCGCACGCGCGCTTCGACCACGACGCCCGCGTCGCGGGTGAAGTCGGGCGGCGCCACGAACGATAGTTCGAGCGAGCGACTGCGCACGCCGATCCACGTGGCACCCTCGCGCTCGCGCATCTCGACATCGAGCGGTGCGAGCCTTGCGCCCGACATGCGCGTGCGCATCGTTGCGTCGCCGAGATCGAACAAGATCCCGCGGTGGCCGAACGTGCACGACGGACCCGCCGCGAGGAAATCGACGACCACGGACTTGTTTGCGGGGGCTCGCTCGGTTCCGTCGACGCTCTCGGCACGTGCCGCGTCCGCGCTGCTCGCGGAGGCTGTGCCCGCGGCGTCGCCCGATCGCGAACATGCCCCAAGGCAGATCACGAACATGCTTGCCGCGAGCCCGAGGAACCTCATCTCGGGGCTCTTACCGCGCCCCGCCTCAGAGAGCGATGCCGGCGATGGCGATACCCGCGAAGTGAAGATACGCGAAGACGATGAGAGTGATCGCCATTGCGAACACGATCGCGGGCCACAGCCGCCTCTTCTTCACGAGCGCGGGCATCGGCACCGTCGCATCGATGTCGCCGTTCGCGTGCGCATCGGTCGTGAGGTTCTCCTGCGGAACACTTTGCGAGACCTCGATAGGTATGGACGTGTCGTGCTCGGTGAACATCGTATCGTCGATGACTGTGGGCTCCGTCGGCGCAAGGCTGTCGTGCGAGAGCGTGTCGACCCACGAAGCGTCATCGTCGCCATCGCTCCGGGGAAGCGCCAGGCGGTGCTTGAGCACGGACGGTTCGAGGAGCGCCGGCTTGCTGTCGGGCGGCGCAGCGGCCGGCGGTTCCGGTGACCGATGGATGATCTCGCGCATCACCGCGTCTTCGAGTGAGCTCGCGCTGTCGGGCGGACACGGCGCGAACGCGGACTCGCCGCGTGCATACGCATTCGCGAAGGGTTCGATGAGACCGTCGCGTACGCACGCAGGGCTCGCGATGAAGAGCGACGACATTTGCGTGTAGGACGCAAAGTCCCCGCACGCATCCATGTATTCTACAATTTTTGCGGTCGCGGGACCGAGCAGATCTTGCCCGCCCTCGTCCTCGATGCCGACGACGAGGCCCCGCGAGGCGAGATCGCACGCGAGATCTTCCGCGAGCGTCGCGTCGCATGCACCGCTTGCGACGAGCGCGCGAGGCGACGTGCCCTCGGCGATGGAGAGAGCAAGATCGCGCAGGCCGAACGGCGTCGCGCGCAGATAGTCCGCGAGTGCTTCGCGATCGAGTCTGACGCGGAGGGCACCGCCAGCGGCGCCGAAGCTGTTCTCAACGAAGCGCAAACCGGGGGCCGCGAGCAACGCCGTTGCCGCGCGTGCGCGCGCAACCGGTGCGGCAAGCTGCGAGGCCAGAGTGCCTTGGAGATCGCCGTCGATCGCGCTCGTGCTGGTGGTGACCGTGAAGCGTCCAGCACCGACGCCGAGGAGCGCCGCAAGCACGCGCCGGCCCTGAAGCACGCTGCCTTCGCCGTTCGTCCGCATCGCGCGCACGGGGGCGCCGTCGCGGATCTCGATCTCATAAAGGAACGAAGCATCGCGAACCGACACGCGTGCATCGGGTCGCGTTGCGCTGGTGATCTCGAGCAGCGTGCGGACGCTGACGCCGTCGAGACGGCCGCGAACCTCACCTCGTTCGCGCAGACGCGCTTCGATGCGCGTGCGCGGTCGAAGCGCCTCGCGCACGCGCGCAACGATGGCGCGCGTGTCGCTCTCCTTGCGAACGTAGCCGGCAGCGCCGGCGCCGAGCTCGCGCACGCGCTGCAAGAGATCTTCCTTCCATGAGAGGAGGATGACCGGCACGTCGCGCAGCGCCACGTCGTGGCGTAGCGCGCGACAGAGCGAGAAGCCATCGAGCTTCGGCATCACGATGTCGCTGATGACGACGTCTGGGGTAACTCGGTAGATGGCCTCGAGCGCCTGCATGCCGTCGAACGCCTCGTGCACGATGCACCCGGCGCTCTTCAAGAGATCCGCCAAAAACCAGACGACGGCCGGATCATCGTCCGCAACGACCACCTTGCGGCCCGAGAGGTTCACTTCGGCAGCGAGACCGCGCGCGCGTCCGCGCGCACGATCCGCGCGCGCAAGCTCGTCGTGATGAAGCGACGGCGCGAACGCGAGCGCTCCTTCGGGCGCGCATCCGGCGTAGCGCACGACACCGTTCGTACGTGCCGTGACGACCTCGCGCACGCGCGCGATGGTCCCCCAGAGCGCCGAGAGCACTTCGGTGCCCTCACCAAGTGGAACGCGCAACTTTTTGGTTGCGCCATCCATGTTGCCGACGAGTGCCGTGTGAAGTTCGAGCGCAAGCCGTTCGCCGAGTTCTTCGAGCGTTGGCTCTCCGAGGCTCGCGGGGAGGTTCGTCACGTACGGCGGATCGAGCGCCTCTTCGCACGCCTTGCGGAGGCGATCGCGCGACGTCGGCTTCGCAAGCGTTTTCGTGACACCCATCGCGATGAAGCGCGCCGCTTCGCCTTGCTCGGTGAAGCTGCCGATCACGACGACGGGCACCGTCTCCATGACGGCATCGTCCATGAGCGCGTCGACGAGCTCCGTCGTGTATTGGAGATCGGCGTCGATGACGATGAGGTCCGGCTCCATCGTGCGCGCCAGATCGAACGCGGCCTGAGCATCCGGCATGCAATTGCACGCGAAGGTCGGCTTGTCCTTGTTCTTCTCGAGCAAGGCTTCGGCGATGAGCGGTGCACCGACGACGAGCGCCGAATACGTTGGCGCAGGTGCCGCAATGACGCGCGTGCCGCTCGTGGGCCGCGGTCGCTCGTCGCCCCAAGCGAGAGCCGGGAGATCTTCGAGCACTTGCTCCAGTTTGTCGACGTCCGCTTCGTCGAGCGTGACGTCGTTCGGCGTGCGATCGAGCAGTCCGAGGGCCTCGGCAATCTCGCGATCGATGCCGTCGAACTTCATGAGTTTCGCGCCCGATCCGAGCGCACGAAGCTTTCGTCGGAATTCGTCTCGCAAGGCGGCGTCGCCCGGGATCTCGCGCAAGCGCGAGAGGCTCTTGCGAAGACCTTCGACTTTGCGGCCAAGTGAGGCAACGAAATCGGCGCGCGCTCCTCCGAGCCGCTTGTTCCCCTCCGTCAACCTGCTCTGCAACGATTCCGCGGCCATCGAGTCCGGGCCTAGCATTCCCCCAGAATATCGGCCCAATTTTCTGGCGGCCTTTCGCCGCTTTGGCAAACCTTGGAGACGCAGAAAATGGCTTTGGAGTTCCGTGCGGCAAAGAAGAGCGACTTGGAGCGCCTCGTTGAAATTCATGCCGCAGCCTTTCCTGACGCACGCGGCGTCGAAGAACGAACGCGGGTGCTCACAGCCAATCCGTTTGGCCCTCTGCAGGATCTCGTCGTCGTCGAACGGGACGGCGAGCTCGTTGGTCACGCGTTCCTCTTCCGCATCAAGGCATGGTTCGGCGGTCGAAAGGTTCGCGTCGGCGCCATCGCATCCGTTGGCGTTGCGGTGGAGGCGCGCGGCCAGGGCATCGGCTCTCGGGTGCTCGACGAACTGCATCGCCGGTCGAGTGTGCGCGGCGACGCCATCACCATGCTCTATCCATTTCGCCAAGGCTATTACGCGCGCCTCGGCTACGGCGGCGGAGCACCGCACAAGCGGTTGTCCTGCGATCCGGCTTCCATTCCCGCCGCGTGGCGCCTCGCCGCAAGAGAGCACGTCGTGCGTGCGGATGGTCGAGACCGCGAAGGCATGCGTCGCGCATACGCAACCGCGGCGTTGCACGCGAGCGGATGGATCGATCGCCGCGAGGCATTTTGGGAGCGTCGCCTGACGCGCGATCACGTCACGCATCTCGCCGTGCGAGGCAAGGCGCGCGGCAGCATCCGCGGCTACGTCGCGTTCGCGATCACGCAGGCAGAGGCGAGCGCCGAGGCGAGCGTGTTGGTCGAAGAGCTCGTCGCAGTCGACGACGCCGCACGACGCGCGCTCTTCGGGGCCCTCGGGGCCCTTCGCGATCAAGCCTCGGTCGTCGAGCTCGAAGTTTCGGCCGATGATCCGTTGGAGTTCGCTCTGATGGATCCCAAGAACGTTCTCGGCGCCGTCGCGGGTGGCCCGATGGTGCGGATGAACGACACCACGCGAGCCATCGAGGCGCGCGGGTACGCACGAGACGGCACTCTCGACATCGTCGTCGATGACGGTGAGGCTTCCGTGTTGTTTGTGGTTTGCATCGAAAGCGGCCGGGCCCGTGTTCACGCGATGGCGCCAAAGGATCGTGCGTCCGCATTCTCGACGTCGAAAGCGACGCTCGCGAGCATTCTCTATGGCGGCCTCCGGCCGTCGGGTGCGTTGCGCCTCGGTCTCGCCGAGGCTGCGCCATCGGTCGCGGTTCGTGCCGATGAGCTCCTTGCCATACCGCTTCTCGCGCCGCTCGACCCGTTTTAAATTTTCATACTTCACGGCCTTGACGTCGCCAAAGCAACAACTGGTGTCATCCTGCGGTGAGCTTCAAGTGATGTTCGCGGAGGAAGCCATGAAGTCACTCTGAGCTCGCATGGCGCACGGAGATACCGACTCTAGCATTGACGCTGGAATCTCGGCAGAATAGCCTTCCCCGTCCGTGCGCAGGAAGGGCCGCTTCGGCCCTGACGAGCACGTGACAAGGGGAAGCAGGTGTGATTGGAGTCAAGGCCATTTTGTTCACGCGTGGGTGGGAAGGAGAGTGGGAGTCCAGGGGCGACCATCGCGCTGGATGGCGTTGACGAGG
>WQYX01000105.1 GCA_009781005.1 Polyangiaceae bacterium
GGATCACTCCCGCCTGCGCAAGGATTCGCCTTGCCGGTCGTGAACTGTTGCCGGCGTAGGACTTGTTCGTCGATTCGCATCTCCGTTCTCACCTACTTCTCTCTGCCGGTCTCCCGGCGCTTCACCCATCCGCCACGGCTTCGCCGTGGCCGCCTTCCCTTGGCCTCGTGCTCGTCAGGGCCGCAGCGGCCCTTCCTGCGCGCGGGCAGGGAAGGCCCGCAGCTGCTGCTTCGTTGGATGATGCCCTCGTCCGTGCATTCATATTTTTCGTACACAACGACGTGCTGACCGTGGCGACCTACTTCAGTGACCAGACCTTTTTCAGCGTGTCGATGGCCTTGGTCTGGCGGCGTGCCACGACCTCGGGCGTCCAGGACACCTCGTTCAGCACCTGCGAGGTGAGCGCGAAGGTGCTGACGCCCCGCTTCGAGCTGAAGTACCGTTTCTTCTTCTCGCCAAAGTCCCAGTTGCTCGCCTCGGAGTTCTTGCGCCGAGACAGCAAGAGCAGGTTGCCCAGGCGATGCGTACACGCCCGGTCCTCCGGGGTCGGGAAGTTGATGAGCCACTCGCTGTTGTCGCGCGGGTTCTGCGGCAGCACGTGCTCCACCGTGATCGTGTCGATGTCATACTTCGCGCCCCTGTCGCCCAGCGCGCGATCGAGCCTGAGCAAGACGTACACGCGAACCTTCGGCTCGAGATAGATCTTGCCGTCGAGAGCGACAACCAGCGCTTTCTCCTCGTCGTCGGTCAAGAGGAGCGGGCCGCCAGCCGCAATGGCTACGCCGTCTTTGATCGCGCCAAGTACGCTGGCATAGCGGCGGATGCGCTCGTTCACGTTAGAGCGTGTGATGAGAAGGAACGCGGCGAGTCGCTCGAGCGCTTCGAGGTGCTTGAGTACCCTCGCCGCGTCGGCGTTCGACTGCATGATGCGAATGGCTGCTGGTACCCAGTCCTCGTTGTCGAGCCGCTTCAACCATTCGAGCAGTTCCTCGATCTTCGCCCGCGTCCTGTCGTCGGTGTCGCCGTCCCAATTGCACCGGCGGATCTGGTCGTAGGCCCACGCGCCCGCGACGATGACGTCGTCCACGAGCTTCTTGGGCTCGGACCACTCCTCGACGACATACTTGCGAAATTCGGCGAGAACGGTCTCTCCGAGCTTGGCGCGTCGATAGATCATGCGGAGGTGGCCGAAGAGGTCCTTGAATGCGTCGCGGCCGATCTCCTCTTCAACCTCCTCCCACTTCCTGGCGTAGTCCTTCTGGAGCGCCTCGTCGTCGATCTTCCCGATGATTTCTGCCTTGAGGATGTCAGCGTGCGAAAGGTCGAGGCCGCGATCGTTGAGCACCGAGAAGATGCGGTATGCCGAGTCGGTGTCCTGGGTAGACACCACAACGAGGAAGCAGCGACGCACGAGGTAGCTGGCCAGATGCTGGCGACGGTCGATGGACAGCGCCTCCAACTCTCTCTGGAATAGCAGCGCGTTCTCCCGGATGCGTCGCTGCGCGTCGGGTAGCTCGCGGGTTAGCGCCTTCAACTTCGCGGGGCCGTCCTCAGCCTGGACGAACTCCCTGAAGAACTCGGCATCTCGGTCGCGTAGACGCAGACGATACTGGTCCGGCGTGCCTTCGACGAGGCTGCCCGGCTGGTACAGGTACTTGGTTAGGTCTTTGCCAAAGTCGTCACCCGTGGACGCGCGCAGCGTTGCTAGCAGGATCGTCAACGTCGTGAGGCGCTGCTGGCCGTCGATCACGTCGGCGTCGAACTTCGCGTCGTCCTTCACCAGCACGATGCTGCCGAGGAAATACGGCGGCAGATCGTCAACCCTGGTCGAGCCGTCGCCCATGAACGACAACAAGTCTGCGAGCAGATCCTGGGCGTTCTCGAGCTTCCACGCGTAGGGCCGCTGGTAGTGCGGCACCCGCAAGACGAAGTCGTCGCAGAACACCTTTTGAATCGAACGCTGCTCACCCTTGATGTCCATGCGGGCCATTGCTTCGACGCTATCACGACGTGGGGCTTGCGGGCCTTCCCCGTCCGTGCGCAGGAAGGCGGGCCCACGGCGCCGCAGGCGCCGAAGACTTGGGGCCCGCCTGACGAGCACGTGACAAGGGGAAGGCGGCCACGGCAAGCCGAAGGCGAAGCCATGGCGGATGGGGCCCTTACGATTCGAGGTAACTTCGAAGTTGCACGCGCTCGGACCGCGCGCGCAGCTTGTCGAGAGCCCCGCGCTCGATCTGGCGGATGCGCTCGCGCGTCAGAGACAGCTCGCGACCCACCTCTTCAAGTGTGTGTTCACGGGTGCCGCCGATACCGAAACGCATTCGAACGACCTGCTGTTCGCGCGGCGTGAGCGCGTCGAGCAGATCGCCGAGCTGCACGGCGAGCGCGTGGAGAGCAACGTCGTGATCCGGCGGTTCAACGGGCGAGGCTACGATGTCGCCGAGGCTCGCTTCGCCGTCGTCACCCATGGGCATGTCGAGACTTGCAGGCTGCGCCGGGAGCGAGAGGATGTTGTCGATGCGCTCCTTGGCAAGACCCGAGAGTTTGGAGATTTCTTCGGCGGTCGGCTCGCGCATGTGTTGGGCCTGGAACGCCGCGCGCACTTTGCCAACGCGGCGGCGATCGTCGGCAACGTGAACGGGTAAGCGGAGCGTTCGATCGAGCAGCGCGCGCTGCAGGGCCTGCTTGATCCACCACGCGGCGTACGTGCTGAAGCGAAAGCCCCGGCGATGATCGAACTTGTCCGCAGCGCGCATGAGCCCGAGATTTCCCTCCTGCACGAGATCGAGGAGCGGAACGCCGCGGTTCAAATACTTGCGCGCGAACAGCACGACGAGACGGAGATTTCCAACGACGAAGCGCTCCTTGTCTCGCCTGAGGTGGCGCTCTGCGCCGCGAATCACGCCGATTTCGTCGGTGTTGAGACCGGGGCCTTCGGTTTCCGAAGCCGCGCGGACGGCGGCAATGACGCCGTCGAGGATGTCGCCGTCGATGCGCACGTCGGCGAGCGTGTCGACGAGCGCCTGACGTGCGAGCTCGTCGTTCGAGGCGGCGGTCCTCAGCGCTTCCGTTACCCTCACCTTGATAGCATCGAGATCGATGCCTTCCTGGTCGGGGTTCAGCAGGACGTCGCGGATGTCGACCGACCCACCTGCAAGCTCGTCACCGAGGCGCATGAGGGCGAGCGCGCCCGCAGGCGCGCGAATCATGGCCTCGAGAATCGATCGCTCGCTGGCGCTGATGCTGCGGGCGAGATCCATCTCTTGCTCGGCACCGAGCACCTGGCTCGCCGCCATCTCAGCCAAGTAAATCCCGTCGAGGTCGGTTCGCTCGTGGCGATCATGCGGTGCGCGACGCGCACGCGTGCTGCGACCCCGCATCTCGGTCTCGAGGCGCCCTCGGCCGCGCCTGACGCGGGCGGGGCGAGCCGGACGTTGGTCTGCCGTGTTCGTCTCGGTCGTGGTCGCACGGGGAACGTTTTGGCTCATGGGGAGCTCTCGGCGACAGGGAAAAGAGTCGCCAACAACCGACGATAAGCATCCGACGCGCCGTGTCTCGTCGTGTCGCACGATTTCTCCTACAGCGCCGCCCAACACCCCAACGATGAGACCGCGACAAATCAAACGATCTAGCGGGAACGTCCACAATGAGGGACGCTTAAGGCGTGAACGATTCAGGAGATCGTGACGGCGGCGCAAAACCGCGCGCACCGATGAAGTCCCAGCCAACGATGCCGCACGCGAGGGTCCCAACGAAGCCACGTATCGCTCCGCCGCTTCCGTCCGCCGCTCTCGCCAGGGCCGCAGAGTCAACGCCCCCTCCGTCGCGCACCACGCCCAAGCAGACACCTCCTGCAGCGCCGCCCGTGAGCGCGCCAACACCAACGCCACCGGTGATTTCGTCGACCATGCTTTCGCACACGGCGCGAGAGGAAATTCGGGCGATCGTGTTCGCGTCGGTGAACGCGGCAACGGCGCCGCTGCTCACATGGCAGAAAGAACTCGTCGCGCGACAGAACGAACTCGAGGCTCGACTCGAACGCGCCGAACGCGAAGCTCGCACGAAAACGCATCCGTCGTCGATCCCTCCCCCTCCCTTTCCGATCCCACCTCCCTTCCTGTCCGCGCCAGTTGCGCGCGCGCGATCCATTGCGTCGATGGTGCCACCCATGCCGGCGCCGCCCATGCCATCGACGGAGCCGCCCGTCACGAGAGAGAGCTCCGTGCCGCCGCAGCTCATCGTACACGCGAGCAACCGTCCGGTTGCCTCGGTGCCCTTGCGCGACGTCGTTGATCTCGAGTCGCTCGCGCGCATGACACCGGCCGCCGAATTCGAGGGCTACGACGGCGGTCGCCGCCGCCGCCGTATCGCAGCCATGATCATCGGCGCCGCCCTGTTAGGCCTCCTTTACGTCGTGGTGGCGACAATCCTCAGTCACGTCTGACCGCTTTCGATTTGGCGCGATCTCATCGTTGGGGCCTGCTCTGAGGTCCCGTCGCCTGAGGCCCTGCCGGCAGGCAGGCCGACCTGTGTGCCGAAGGGCGCCGGCGACTGCGGTCCTCAAATCAAGGCGCGACCGCGAAGGCGTGACCAAGACGCACTCAGAGCGTGTTCGACAGCCTGCTGCGCGAGTCGATTCGTCGGTTGGGCGCTGCGGTGCCTGCGCACGTACGAAGAGTACGCTTGCGCGGGCTCCTCGCGCTCCGCCCTAGCCTCGATTCGCTCGCCACGGCTGGCGAACACGCTCTCAGGCCGCACGTCTCCAACGACAACTTTTTCGGAATCGGCCTTCAAGACGCTCAAGTATCGCCCCGACTTCTCCGAGCGTTTCGGTTGCTTGCAGGATGCACGCACTCATTGTGCGGTATTCTTCGACTGGTACAACCATGAACACCATCACGGTGCGCTTGGTCTCTGCACCCCCATATGGTCCAGCCCTGACACGCCAACGTCGTGCATCCACTCTCCAGGTCACTTTGTCGCCCATCCCGAACGCGTCACGCGCGGTCTCCCCGCTCCCCCTCTCTGCCCACCGAGGTCTGGATCAAACAACAACAAGCCCCATCGAGAGGTTTCTACCCAAAACTCTGCTCTGTAATTTCTTCCTCCCCATGTCTCATCCTCGTTACAGATTCCGCTTCGTTCTCGGCCTCCGTCCCGGCTCATTGTTGACCATGATTTCATTCGCGTTACAACTTCATATGAATGTTGAAGAGGGCCCCGCTCGCCTTTAAAGTAGCTGTTCTCTGCATCCGTTTCCGGCAGCGGCAACCACTCGTGAGCAATGAACGTGCTCACTCACAAGGCAAAGACTTATGAATGCTGAAACGAATCCGTTCGAGCTTCGCGCAGGAACGCTCGACACCAATGCGTTGCAGGTGCTGTCGTTCCACGGTCGGGAGCGCATCAATGATGTGTACTCGTACGAGGTCGTCTTCGCGACGAGCCTCGAGCCAAAATCCTTGGTAGCGGCATTTGGAGGCGCGGCGGCACTTACGCTGAAGACTTCTGAGCAGCCGCCGCGGATCCTTCAGGGGATTGCGGCGCATCTCGAGGCGCTCGGAGGGGTGCCGGGAGAGAGGGCAACGGGACGGCGCCGCTACTCCCTGACGATTGTGCCGAAGTTATGGCTGCTCAAACAGCGGCGGAAAAATCGCGTATTTCAAGATAAGACGGCGAAGGAGATTGTCGAATCGCTGCTCAGGGGGATCGGCCTCACCTCCGAAGATTGGCGTTGGCGAACGCAACCTGATTACCCGAAGATTCCGTTCGTCTATCAGCGAAATGAATCCGACTACGAGTTTTTCCGGCGCATGCTTGCGAGCGCAGGGATCTTCTTTTACTTCGAGCACCCGAGCAAAGATGGGACGGTAACGAAGCTCAATTTCGGCGATGCCGCGGGTCACACGGTGGCCGTGCAAGGCTCTCTCCGGTTCGATGACGGCACGGGTGCAGATGCACGAGAAGAGCGAATCTACGAGTTCGGTCTGAAGAAACGACTCCGCCCCAAGACGCTGCTCATGCTCGATCGCGACGTGGAAAAGGCCACCAACTGGGCAAGGGTCGCCACGACGAAATCCAACTCGGGACCTGTCTTCGATGCCGATACAACCAAGATCACGCCGGACATTTTGCGCGAAGACGTCTACCAAGTTGACAACGCGCTGCGTGTGGGGCCGGACAGCGAGATGGATACGGAGCTCGAGCGCCTCCGGAGTGGGTGCTTGGAAGCACGAGGCAGGAGCGACTGCCGGCAGTTGGCGCCTGGGTACCGCTTTCAGCTAGGCAGCCATCCGATTGACGCGTTGAACGACACGTACACGGTGACGGTCCTGGATTCGGAAGGGATCCACCCTGCCTTTATGAGCAAGGGCGATGCCTCGCACGTGTATCGAAATCGATTCCGGTGCATTCCGTCGCGGTTTTCCCCGCGTCCCCTAAGGTCCCCGAAGCGACCGAAGATGGGGCTCGAAGTGGCCAAGGTGGTGGGAGAGGAGGGCAAACTCATAGCGCCCACGGTGGAGGCCAACCATTGTGGTTACGTGCGCATTCGCTTTCGGTGGGACATTGCCGATGACAAGGGAACACCGAAAGAGAGCTACGGCGTAAACGAAGATGCAGATCACGTGGTTCGGTTGCCGGTGGTGCAGCCGTGGGCGGGGGCCGGGTACGGGACCCAGTTCATCCCGCGGCAGGGGATGGAGGTGCTGGTGGGGTTTCTGGAGCACCAGGGGGAGCGGCCCATCATCCTGGGGTGCATCTCGAGTGAAGAGAACATGCCGCCGTGGAGTGGGGGCGAGAACGACTTCCAGAAAGTGGGGATCCACTCGCGCACGTGGCCGCCGGGAGATGCGAGTGCCTGGAGTGAGATCTCCATCGATGATCGTAAGGATGGGGAATTGATCTACGTGCAGGCGCAAAAGGACAAGACCGTCTACGTCAAGCACGATCGCACCGAAACGGTGGACAACAACGAAGACATCACGATTCACCAGAACCGGACCGAGCGCGTCGATCACAACGAAACCATTTCCATAGGCGTCAACCGCACGGAGAGCGTGGGGTTGAATGAGACGATCTCCATTGGTGTCAACCGCACCAAGAGTGTGGGGCTCATGGAGACGCTCAACGTTGGCATGCTGCAAATGGAGACGGTGGGCCTTGCCAACATCGACAGCGTTGGAATGATGCGCATGAGCAGCGTGGGCGTTCTGTACAATCTCAACGTTGGTCAGGCCATGACGACCATGGTGGGTAAGAATCAGGACACTACGGTGGGTAACAAGTACACGCTGACCGTAGGCGGGAAGGATGGCGCGTCCAACGTGACGATGGACCCGAAGAGCATCACGCTGCAGGTGGGCAAGAGCAAGATCGTGATGCAGACGGACGGCACCATTGCGGTCAACGGGGAGAAAATCACTGTAGCGGGCACCAAACAAGTTGACGTGCTGGGGGACAACCGGGTCCGAGTGTCGAGCAGCGGATCGTTGCTCAAGCTGGAGAGCGAAGCGACGTTGCAGGGGAGCAAGGTGCATTTGAAAAGTGGAAGTGGCATAGCCTGCTCGACGTGTCCTGGGGGCACGTCGGTGGGCTCGCCGGTCAACCCGCAACTGGGGGCCAAGGTGCTGCTTGGGGAGGAAGATATGGACTTCGGGCCGCCCGGGGCCATGCCGGTGGTATGGCAGCGGCAATATAGCAGTTATGTCAACGCCGAACATGGATCGCCTTGCGGGCTTCTGGGACACGGCTGGCACCTGCTGACCGAATACCATCTCGAACTCAAAGACAACGCCGCCCTGCTGTTCGATACGGCTGGGCGCGTCATCACCTTTGAAGGCGCCCTGGGCCCTGGGGAGCAGCAGTACAGCGCCAGCGAAGACATCTGGCTGCTCAGAGGGGGCAGGGATGCTCAAGGGTACACCCCGGCCTGGTCGCGCCAGGAGCGCTTTGCGCTCGTGAGCGCAGACTTGGCGGGTGATGAACAGTGCATCCTCGTCGCCGACGGTCGCGCTGAGTTCCTGTTGGTCTTCGCCCCTGTTGCAGGCCGGTGTTGGCGTCTGAGCGCGCAGGTAGACCGCTTCGGTCGTAGCCAGCGCTACCAGTACAGCAACAGCAGCGAATCGGATGGGCAGCATGATTTCCTACCCACAGGACGCTTGGTCGGAATTACTGATGGTGTGGGCCGGAGCTTCCGGCTGCAGCATCAGCGTATCCATGCAGGTCGGCCGGCCCTGGGCCCATGGGCTACGGACGATGGTTGGCGGCTCGTGGCTGTCCAACTCGAGCGCGATCCGCTGCATCCCTTGCCGGAGCCCATGACCGTGGTGCGGTACGGCTACAACCAGGACGGGCAACTGGTCACCGTGCACGACCGCGCAGGGGAGCTCGCGCGTGAATTCGAATGGAAAAACCACCGTATCAGCGCCCACCGCTTCCGAGGAGGACCCTGGCACCGCTACCGCTACGCTGGGGAGGAACCAACCGTCAAGGTTATTGAGCACACCAACGAAGAAGGACTGGGTTACCAGTTCCAATACCACAGCGAACCGTCATCCCCTGAGGGCAAACCCCGCAATGCCACCATCGTCACCGACAGTCTGGGAAGGACAGAAACCTACCGCTTTGAAGGCGCGGCAGGATTGAGCCGGCTCATCGAACACCACCGCGCCGACGGTAGTATGGTGCGCAACCGGTACGACGGCGATGGACGCCTAATGAGCAGCACCGATCCGCTGGGGCGCACTACGCGGTTCCATCGCGACGCGCAAGGCAACCCCACCGGCGTGGAATTGCCCGGGAGAATCAGCAGCGCACAGGACTTCGACGAGGCTGGGCGGTTGGTATCGAGAACCGACCCCACCGGAGCGGTAACCCGATACCGCTATGATCGGTACCAGCGCCTGACCGAAGTTGAACAGGCCGACGGCAGCGTAGAACGCTACCGCTACCCCGACCCCAGGGAACAGCCCCTCATCTGCGATCGACCCACCGAAATCGAAGACGCCAAAGGCGGCGTCATGCGCTTGCGGTACAACGAAGCTGGGCAAGTAGTCAGCCACACCGACAGCTCCGGCCACACCGACAGCCGGGCCTACGACCGGTGTGGCCAT
This sequence comes from Polyangiaceae bacterium, assembly GCA_009781005.1. GTDB lineage: Bacteria > Myxococcota_A > Polyangia > Polyangiales > Polyangiaceae > Labilithrix. The sequence goes on from WQYX01000105.1 coordinate 9,114, forward strand.
GCGATAGCAGTCACAGACCCACTGGGCAACACCACCAGGCACGAACGAGATCCCATGGGGCGCATCACGGCAACCCAGTTACCCAACGGTCAGATCCAGCGCTACCGGTACGACAGGCAGGGCAACCTTGTCCGCGTCGAGCCCGACGAGAACACCCTCGGCAGTGTGCAGGAAATCATCCGCGACCTGTGGGGTCGCCCAGTCAGGACAGTGCAGGGTGGATTGACGATATTACAGGACTGGGATGTGGCAGGGCGCCTGACCACCCTCACCAACGAAAACGGGGCACAAGCCCGATTCGTATGGGACACGATGGACAGGATGGTGGAGGAGATAGGCTTTGACGGACGGGTGCAGGGGTACCGTTATGATGCGGCAGGGCAACTCGTGCAAACCAGCGACGGCAACACAGTCAGCCGTTACCGCTGGGACGAAGCTGGGCGCCAAATCGAACGGCAAGTGCCTGCCACCGAGGCCGCCCCCGCGCAAAGCGAACGCTACGAACGGGACAACGTCGGCAGATTGAAAGTAGCCAGCGTGTACCTGATCATGCAAGGACAGGAACAACTGCAAAGCCGCATCGAGATTGAGCGTGATGTGGTGGGGCGCATCACAGAGGAAGTGCAGAGGCTATACCAAACTGAAGGCATGCCAACCACCACTCCACCCATCGAATACGAACACCGCATCGCGCACCGACTTGACCCAATGGGCAACCGGCAGGAGAGCAGCCTGCAGGGTGTGGGTGACATCCAATGGCTGCTCCATGGTTCCGGGCACGTGCATGGGCTAACACACAGCGGCGCGGAGCTCGTCGGCTTTGAAAGAGACGCCCTACACCGGGAAGTCAAACGGCACTTGCATGGCGTGCAAGGTGGGGCGGACTTGTATATCAACCGCCGGCGCGACAACCTGGGACGATTGGAAAGCATCGGACTCCTAAACCTGCCCTTGCAGGGGATCCACGCCGTTCCGCAGATCTTGGTGGGCCAGATCACCCACAGGCAATACCGCTACGACGCCTTGGACCAGCTCACGGCTATTGAGATGCCCAACAAGGCGCTGCATTATGGTTACGATGCGGCAGGACGTTTGAGGACGCAAACGGACAGTGGACAACGAGTCCAGCGTTGGGAAGTAGATCCGGCGGGCAACCGGATTCCGGGCAAGCAATGGCTGCAGGGGCCGCAAGACTGGGGTGACAGGATGCCCCGGCGCTGGAAAGACCCATATTTCAATCTGCTCGGGCAGGGGAACAAGCCTGCAGAGTATCAGGGGCCCATTGATAAGTGGCAAGGCAACCGCATCGGCCTTTACCAGGACAGCGCTTGGCGCTACGATGGGCAGGGCAATCGGGTTGAGCAGATTCGGCAGGACACGGACGGGGATTGCAGCCGCCAGCGGCTCTCCTACGATGGAGCCAATCAGCTCACCGAACTGTGCATTGCAGGCGTAGACAGCTGGGGCAACGACTTCATGCTCAGCGAGAGTCGATATGTCTACGATGCGCTCGGCCGGAGATTGAAGAAAACGGTCAAGGACCAAAACGGCAAAGAACACGTCAGCTACTTTGGTTGGGATGGCGATTGGCTGGTGCATACCGAGCGGCTCAAGGAAGACAGCACGAGGGACATCGTGCACACCATCTATGAGCCGGGCACGTTCACGCCGATGGTCAGGCTAAGCACGACAGCCAAAGGGGTCCCGCAGGCAAAATCGCACCTGCTGCTGCAGGCGGTCCAAGCGGCCATGCCGTTGGGGAAAGGGAACGATTCCAGCACCCTCGATACAATAATGCAGAACATGCTCGCGGAGATGCCCGGACAGAGGCTGACACCGCAAGCAACAGCCATCCTGGATAACATGGGGGTCGACGCCAGCGATCTGGTAGTGGACGAGCGCGAGAGGCTGGAAGGGGCAAAACAGGAAGAAAATACCCAGATTACGGTGCACTACTACCACTGCGATCATCTAGGCACGCCACTGGCGCTGACGGACCGGCAGGGACAGATTGTTTGGGCGGCGAGACTTGATCCTTGGGGGAACCTGGAAGATGAGTTCAACCCGCACAACATCGAACAAAACATCCGGTTGCCGGGACAGCACCACGACCGGGAGACAGGGCTGTATTACAACCGGCATCGTTATTACGACCCGAAGATTGGCTCCTATGTCAATCAGGATCCGATTGGGTTGAAAGGCGGATGGAACCAATATATTTATGCAAATAGTAAACCCATACAGGCAATTGACCCGTATGGCTTAGATTTTGCGCCTACTTGGGGAGAGGCAGCAAAGATTGTTGCTGCGGAGGAAGTTGTACTCGGAGGGCCAGAAGATCCTGCTGCTGATGTTCTGGCGGTTTTAACTATTGTAGTATTAGGCGCTATGATTTTGTGCCGAGGCAGGCAGTGGACGTGCAGCTCCTCATGCAACGTAGAAGGAACGGCGCCTCACTGCACGGGCCGGGTCACCGGAAGCGGCTCCGGCCCGATGGAGTATGATGCATGCCTCGCAGCGAAAAGGGACGCCACGCAGTCGGCCCCGCGCGGTTGCTATGCGCGTCACTGCCAATGTCGGTGCTCGAAATGACTCGCAGGGCCATAGATGCAGAGGCAGCCCTTGTAGACCTTGCGAGTGAAGGCAAGCATCGTATGGCGGTTCGACTCGCGCGACAGCTGTTGGCGGAACGTGGCCCAGCCTACTCTTGTGCAGTCTTTCGAGCCGCGGCAGCTGGTAACCTGGGCGCGTTGGTGCCGGACGCAGAGCAGGCAGTTCAAACAACCAGCCATACGGAAGTTGCATTCGCGGCGGCCTATGCGTTGGGCCGCCTGTATGCGCGAAGAAGCGTACCAATCTTGATCAAGACGTTGCAGTCACGTCGTTCGGCGCGGGTTCGAGCTGTTGCTGCAGAAGCATTGGGAGAGATCGGAGACGTCAGAGCGGAGCGAGCGTTGCGTGAGGCATTGTCGGATCGGTCTGCGGAGGTTCGATTGTTCGCGGCGTTCTCCCTTGGAAATCTCGGCACAGAGGGGAGCCTCGCCGAATTGTCTCGCGTAGGGAAAACGGATAGTGCTGTTGTGCGTAATCATGGAACTGTGGCAGCGGAAGCGAGGCGAGCACAACGCCGAGTTCGAAACCGACTTCGCGGCGGAATCTGTCAACGAGGATGAGACATAGGGGAAACGAGCACAAACGCTGGCTCGCCGACATCCGCGACGAGCTGGAGAAAGACCTGTTTTTCCAAGACCGTGCAAAGTGGCCGACAATCTCGAGGTCAAAGAGGTCGTCGTCGATGGGCGTCGCTACGTCGTGTGTCGCAACCAGCTCGGGGTTCGAAACGTCGCGCCAACTTGAAAGCGGTCAAGACAAGAGCGGCCCTACCTCACTTCTTGGCGGCGATGGTGAGCTTGACGAGGACTTCGTCTCGAATGAGATCGTCCGATTTGCCGGGGTAGTTGATCCCGAAGTCTTTGCGGTTTACCGCGAACTCCGCGTTCACCAAGACCTGATCGCCGGAGACTTTGATCGTTGCGGGGAACACGATGGCTTTGGTCACGCCGTGCATCGTAAGGTTCCCGGTCACCGTATGGGATGCGCCTTGCTCGCCGCCCGCTTTGATTCCGGTGGATGCAAACGTGACTTTGGTGAACTTCTCGACGTCGAAAAAATCAGCCGATTTCAGGTGCTCGGCGAGTTTCGCGGACTCGCTCGTGATTGATGCGGGATCGATCTCCGCGGTGACCGAGTTCTTTTCCGGCGCACCGTCGACGAGGTGGATGGTGCCGTTGAAGGTGGCGATGCTGCCTTCCTGTTTGCTGCCCAGAGCCTTGGAGCCCACCCAACCGATCTTCGACGATGCGGCGTCGAATTTGTAGGCCGTACCCGTGGCCGCAGCGGCCGTCGTTGCTTGCGCGGTCTGCGTCACGTTCTCGGTGGTTGCCTTGGCCTTGCCCTTGGTGGGATCTTCGCATGCCGCCGCGAGCAGCGACAGGGCGGTGACGGTAATGAAGAAGCTTGTCCGCATGGTCATCCTCAGTCCTGTGTAAAGATTGAAGGGCGCACCTTGCCGTGCCGCTGCCCGCACGTCAAACGCGAACACGTTTGCTAAGAGCGTGTAGGGCAGCCTGCTGCGCGAATCGATTCGTCGGTTGGGCGCTGCGGTGCCTGCGCACGTACGAAGAGTCACGTTTACGCGGGCTCCTCGGGCCCGCCTCGGCCTCGCGCCGCTCGCGACGGTTATCAAACGCGTTCTACGGATCGGGATCGCTGCGGCGTGCGTTCTCTTGCGGCCGAGAGGATGCGTTGTCTCGGCGCACATTCGCGTCGCGCTGGCGGAGCACTGGGAGGGGCATACGTTATCGCAGTAATACAATGTACGCAGTCCTTCCTTCTCGAATCAGTCGGCTTATGAGCGTTCTTCTGGCTACATCCGCGGTCTTCGCTTGTTCCGCAGATAGCAAAGATTCGGCACAATCGCCCGAGGGCTTGGCGCCCGATCCCGCGCCGTCGGAAGACGGCGGCTCGAACGGCGGCGCGAGCGACAGCGGAGTCCACGGCGACCCAGGCGCAGCGTTCGATCCGTCTTCGAGCGGTGATTCTCCTCGTCTCGTGAACGATGCGGCAGCGACCGTCCAGTTCGTAGGTCGTTTCGATACACGCGAAGACGCGGGGCCGAAGTGCGGCTGGCCAGGCTGTCGCGTCATCGCACGATTCCAAGGGACGACGACGGTGAGCGTGAAGCTCGAAGAGATCGACGCCGCGTGGATGCGCGGCAATCCGAGCGAATGGGACGTTCTCGTCGACGGAACGTTGAAACCGAAGTTGGTCCTCACGCCCGGCGTGTCCGACTACGTGCTCGCGGACGGACTGACACCGAACGACCACACGATTGAGATCTACAAGCGGAGCGAGGCGCAGAACGGCGTGACGCGCTTCATGGGTTACGACTTTCACGGTGGCGAGCTCCTGCCGCTGGCCGTCTCCACGCACGTGACGCGTCGCCTCGAAGTCATCGGCGATTCGCAGGTTGCGGCGCTCGGCGTGGACGGCGCATCGGTTGGTCCGAATTGTCCGGGCGTTCAATGGGCGGCAAGTTACGAGAATTTTCACGAGTCGTTCGGCGCGCTCATGGGCGAACGATTCGGGGCTCAAGTCTTCGGCACGGCGTACTCGGGCAAAGGCATGGCGCGCAATATCACCGCAGGCGACAAGGACACGATGCCCGTCCTCTTCCCGCGTGCGAACCCCATCGACCCGTCGAGCGCGTGGGACTGGTCCTGGACGCCCGACGTCGTGGTCATCCAGATTGGCGGGAATGATTTCTCCGTCCACATCCCCGTCGACGATGGCCCCCCGACGCCCGAGGAATTCACGAACGCATACCGTGATTTCGTGTCCACCGTGCGTTCGCATTACCCACAAGCATTCGTGCTCCTCGTACTCTCGGCGTCGACACCGGAAGTGATTCCGCCAGATCGACCGGCACGGAAGTACATTTGGTCGACGCTCGAGCAAATCGTGAGTGAGCGCACTGCCGCCGGCGACTACGCCGTCGCGGATTATGCGCCTCCCGTTGCTACCGACGACGAACGGCTTGGCTGCGACGGCCACGGGACACCGGCATTCCACGCGCGCATCGCCCAGCAGATGGGCGACGTGATTGCCGCGAAGGTTGGGTGGAACTAGTGCCGCCCGGCAGAAGTTTTGTTGGACTTGCCCGGAAAGGGCGGCACGAGGAGAAGCCGCGGGAGCGGCTTCGGGGGACGGGGGGCGGAGCCCCCAAGAAAGGGAGAGTGCCGTTCGGGCGCTGCGAAGCAGCGCATCGCGCAGAAGTTCGGCGAA
>WQYX01000106.1 GCA_009781005.1 Polyangiaceae bacterium
ACCGAGTATTTTGGCCGAGTTGCGAGTAGCGCGAGGCGCTCCGACGAGAGCTGCTGGTGCAGCTTGAGGAGGAGCAACGAAGCGATGCGACGCAAATCGACCAAAAGACGACGGGAGCAACCTACGAGGGGTTCCAAACCTCGCGCCAACTTGAAAGCGGTCTAAGTCTACCGCGCAGCGTTGCATCGTGTTAATCTCTGAGACTCTAAGTCGCGGATCTCCGATCACGCACGATGAACATCAGCGAATTCGTTTCGACAGCAAGGGGGGCCTGGCCGGTCTGGCAGGGCGCAGATCCCAAAGCGTTCGCGCGCTTCGTCGAGGAGCTCGACGCGAACGCGGAAGACAAGGTGCCGCTCGGCTCACTGCACGCCGCCGACCTTTGGCTGGCGTTCCATGCGGGCCTCGGAGTCGCGCCCGCCGTTGCCGCACTCGAGGCGAACTGCTTCGCCGACTTGTCCCGCGTTCTTAGAGCGCGCCGCGCGGAGCCGGCTCATGCCGAGGAAGCCGTGCAGCGGCTCCGTCATCGACTCCTCGTTGCCGAGCCCGGACGATGTGCGCGCATCCTGACGTACGCCGGCCGCGGTGAGCTCCGCGCCTGGGTGCGCGTTGCGGCCGTGCGCGCGTGGCTCAACATGAAGCGCGAGGCGCCGCTCGGGACAGCCAGCCCAGAAGATGCGTTCGTCACCGAGGCAACGAGCGATCTCGAACTCGAGTTCCTGAAGGGCAAGTACCGCGAACTTTTCCGTCGCGTTTTTCTCGAGACCGTCGCCGCTCTCGCGCCGGGTACGCGCCTCCTCCTCAAGCTCCATTATCTCGATCGTCTCTCGATGGAGGAGGTCGGCAAGGTGATCGGAGTGCATCGGCTCACCGTCCTCAGGCGACTCGAGCGCGCCCGCCTCGAGCTCTCGGAGGGGACGAAGGAGCGCCTCGAACAGGAGCTTCGGCTCGCGCCTCCGGAGGTCGAAAGCCTGCTCCGAATGATTCAGAGCAGGCTCGACGTGAGCTTGCAACAGGCGCTCACCCAGTCGCGAGATCACACGAAGTTCAGCACGCCGTAGATGACGGACATCACGATGGCGAGGCCACCGAGCGGCACTTGGAACTTGACGAGTTTGCTCCGGACAGCGTCACCCTTCTGAATGGCTGTGGCGTTGCCGCGAAATGCATACGTCGAGATGAGACCAAAGCCGAGCAGAAGGCCTACCGCGAAATCGGCGAAGCCAGACAACGCCCAGAAGATCCAGATGAGTGGGTGGCTTCCAAGCAACGACATGTTGAGCACGCAGCCGATGATTTCCCACACGCCCCAGCCGAACATCACGATACCAATCCACCCCTGATACTGCGCGAGCTTCGCGAGTTGTTCAGCGGCGCGGGGCGACTTGCCAACGATCAACGACGACATCGCGAGAAGTCCGCCCGCGATTCCAATCAGCATCGAAACAATGAACATGAGTCCCTCTGTGGAAGGGGTGGACGTCGGCGTCCTTGCCGATCATCTCCTTCTCGCGGAGAAGACACGGCCGCCGCGCCCGCTGTAGCGACCCTTGGTGCTTTTTCTTCTAGCGGGAGCTTACGGATGTCACGGCAAGAGAAACAATGAACAAAGAAATTCGATGGGCGGCGCTACTCGCGTCGTACGACATGTGTCTCCCTTTCGATGAAACTCTTTAAGGTTGATGAAAACGCTCTCCAATGTGTGACAATCGAACGTTCCGGGACGAAGGTGATCGTTCGGGGAGGGCGCTGGGGGGACGAGCTCTCCGAGCTTCGCTCGATTGACCACAGTGACGAGGCGAGCGCCGTGGCCGCCGAATCGGCCATTTCCGGCGAGTATGAGGGCAACGGCTACCTGCACTCTGCGTCGCCCGAACCTCGTGCCGCCCGTTTCTATCGGGAGGAGTTCACGGACCTTCTCGCCCTTGCGTACGGGGTGAAACGCGGCGAGGTTTCCACGGCGCTCGTCGACGAGACTGAGGAAATCTACGGGCAAAAGATGCCGCCGGAGTTGCGCGACCACCTCGTGTTTCGTGGCAGCAGCGAGCTTGGATATTGCAACTTCGGCGAGTGGAGTATTTGGGCGGAAAATCTTATCCCCTTCGATTCGAAAAAAGAGAATCTCTTCGAGCAGCTCCTCTCCGATTTCGCAACCTACACGCTCAAGTTGATGTTGGCCGATCTCGTTGAGATCGGCACGGCAGGCAATGGCGACACGTATCTTGCAGCCATCGATGTTCGTCTTCCCGAGGCTTCGGTGGTCTTCATGTTCGATCACGAAACGGGCGAAATCGCGCCCTTCGCGGATACCCTATCAACGCTTGCCGAACTCAATCGACTTTATGAGATCAACGCCGGCAACATCGAGGTCGAGGGAGATCTCCTCGCCGAAGTGGAACGAGGCATGAAGCGCATTGAAAAGCGCGTATCCCCTTCTTGGCATTACGAGGAGCTCGTCGGGAATTCGGAGACCAAGCCGTCGTTCGAACCGAAGGGCGAGCTCGTCACGTTCATGTGGTTTCGCGGCTCGTGGATCGCCGCGCTCATGGAGGGGGACGTTCGTGAGGCGGCGAATTGGTTCAAACCGCTCATCGAATGGCACCAGAAAAACATGACGTGGACCGACTCGAAGAAGCGATGGACCACGCTCGTACCTTCGCGTGGACTTTATTGGCTTTATTATCTGTATTTCTTCGAGAGCCCAGACCTCGGCGAGGCCATCGAACTCTGTTCGAAGAGCGCATCGCGCATTTTGCGCGATGCGGCCACAACCTTTGCCAAACTCGCAAAAGGCCAAACGCACATCGGTAATATTAATTTTGCCGAAACCCGAAAGCGCTTTTTGGCGCTGGGTGTCGACCCCGCAAAGGCCGAGGAGTTGAAACGCGCCGCAGACGCGGCGAAAACCGAGAAAGCCGCGCGACAGGCCGCGGAGCGCACGGAGATCGCTGCGTGGGTGAAGGACAAGTCGACGGCGCAGATCGCCGAGGAGCTTTGGCGGCGCGTCGATTCTCCAGCCGCTGCGAAGGCGCTCGCCTCGGCGCTCATCGACAAAGATCCTAGTCTCTCGAAGGCATATGAACGCGCGCGTGCCGCCATCGCGAGGGAAGAGAATTGGCCGCTCGCTGTCGAAGCCTTGCAGCTCGCCGCGACGGCCGAGGAGCGTTCGATGCTGGCGTTCGCGCTCGCGTGCAGCGGGCCGAGCACGGTCGCGGCCGTCGTCTCGGTACTTCGTGCCGACGAGCGCGATGCGATTCATCGCCATGGCAAAACGTTTCTTGCGCGCCTGCGTACATGGCTTCGGGCCGAGTACCTAAAGCAATACGCCATTGAATCACTCTCGGTCCTTGGCGCTCTGAGCAACGCCGATCTCGATGCCCTCATGGCGCGCCTGCGTTGGGTCGACGAGAAATCGGACGACGAGGACGAAGAGGAGCGGGAGGAACAAACGGAAATCTCTGCGTCGACCTTCGGTGGATTGCAGACGGGTCTCGCGGCTCTTGCAAAGCAGGGAGACGAAGCGAAGGACTTGCAAGAAGAGTCCAAAGAAGAAGAATCCGAGGAAGAAAAGGATGAGGACTCCGAAGAAGAGTCCGAGGAACAAGAATCTGAGGATTCGAACGAAGAATCCGAAGAAGAAAACGAATCCGAAGACGACGAATCGGAGGATGGCTCCGAGGAAGATGAATCCGAAGAAGAAGAAGAGTCGGACGACGACGACGAATCCGAGGAACAAGAATCCGAGGACGAATCGGAGAAAGAAGAAGCGGATCCCCACGATGTGAATCTCGAAGACGAAACGCCTCTCGCCGAGACACCGTCCTATCTCCTTTCGACCATGAACAAGGCGCCGCTTCGCGCGACGATCGAAGCATTTGCGCTGCATCCTCCGCCGGGAGCGCTCGACAAGCTGCGTGCAATTGTCCTGTCGGGACCGAAGGAGCTCATCGTACCTGCGCTCCTCGCGATTGGGCGGCTGCCGGGCGACGACGCACGACTGTTCCTCGAGCAGCAACTCGGTGGCGTATTCCCCGATCAGGCGCTTTGCGCCCTCGCACGCCGTGGCGGCGCGGCAGCACTGCCAGCCGTGGAGGACTTCTTCGAGCGCACGTGCGGCCTGCCGGACGTCACCGTATATCCCCGATTGATGCGCGAGGCCGTGCGCTCATCTGCGGGGAAACCGGTCGATCTCGAGGTGGTGCGATTGTCGCTTCGAACGGTCATGGACAACAAATTCGCTGCGCGCGAGCTCCACGAAATCGCGCTCGATCTGCTCGGCAAACATGCGGAGCCTTTGGTCGCGCGTCAGACGGCGCTCGCCTTTCTCGACGACGAACATTCCTCGGTGCGCGATGCCGCGCGAAGGCTCCTCGTCCGTATCGACGGCGACTCCGCAACATCGAAGATTCGCGTGCTCGATGACAAGGCGATCGCCGAGATTCATAGCAAAGAGGGAGTTTTGGGGCTCGCGGCGGCTTTGAAAGACGAATGGTCTGTCCACCGCGACCGAGTTCTCGGCTTCGCCGTAGAGCATGGTTTCCTTGCCCAACTCGAGCGCGAGGCCCTTGCGCTCGTTCGCCACATGGCGCGATTCCCGTTCTACACGAACGGCTACAAGCGCGATGGCTTGGAGCGCGCTGATGCCGCCATTCAACATCTCTCCAAGCTCGAGACGCCGGAAGTCGACCATGCATTGCATGCCTTCCTCACGTCACCGAACCCGGCGGTGAGGAAGGCATTCGAGTACAACAAGGCACTCGTCGAGCGCCTGAGGAAGATCGGCCCGATCGAGTCCGAGAGCGCCATGGATGCCGTCGCGGGTAGGGATCTGTCACGAGGCGTCGAGGCACGCTCGCTTCTGGATCCATTGTTTGTCCTCGGGGAAGCGGTCCATGGCATCGCGTTCACGAAAGACGCGGTCATCGTTGCAGGCGCCGGGCGCGTCACCGCATTCGATCGTGATGGCCGCCCGCACCCGCGCGCCGAAGCGTTCGCCGACGGCTGGGGATACGACGTCGTCGTTCACGAGGCCGCCGGGCTCATCGTGGTGGGCTATTCGCACGGTCATTGCATTGTGCACGCACTTGAGGATTTCGCTCGCAAAGCGGATCTGTCGCACGGCTTTCCTGGCGTCCGCAAAGTGGCGATCTCGCCGTCGGGTCGGTGGCTCGCCACGGCGTGCGACGACAAGACGTTGCATGTCTGGGATCTCGAGAGCCTTACCGAGGCACGCGTCCACAAAGAGCTGTTCGACGTGAACAGCGTCGCCTGGGTCGACGAGGACACCATCGCCTTCATCACCGATCAGCACGTTGGCGTCCTTCCACGCGTGAAGGGTGAGGCGCGGCGCGCCAAGCAGAAGATGGGCGGCGCAGAGATCCAGGTCATCGATGGACTCTTGCTCGCCGGCGGCAGCGGGCAGGATCTCACGTTCTTCGATGGCAAGACGCTCGAAGCCGTCGAGAGCTTGCCCATCCGCGGCGTCGCGCGCGCGCGTGTGTCGAAGGATCGGAAAACGGTCTTCGTCGCATGCTGGGAGGGGAAGATGGTCGGTTTTTCGCGGTGGAACCGCGACACGAAGAAAGCCGAACGCTCTCTCGAAGAGTCACTCTTCGGAATGGAGATCGATCCAGAAACCAATCGAATCTTCGTCGGCGGAAAGAGTCACCGCGTCACGATTCTTTCTCCAGAAGGGAAGCTCGAGAGCGGCGCCCCCGAGCTTCGAGAGGATCAGAAAAGCGGCACGCGGTGGATGGTGGTGCCGGCGGGAGGAGACAGCATCGCGAAGATCGCGCGCACCGAAAATCCAGACGAGATCGATATCCTCGACGGCGCGGGCCGCGTCGTTCGCTATAGCATGTCGAGAGATCTCGGCGCCGTCGTCGCTGTCGCTCCGCGACCCTTGCCCCGGACGGCCGAAGACTTCGCCGTCGTCGACGCTGGCATCGTGACGAGCGCGTTTGGCGCGGTTGCTCGCTATGGCCGCGGCACGGTCGAACCTTGGTCGCGCACGACGGATCGAAGCGAGAAAGTGATCGCCATCGGCGGGATCATCGTGACTGGTTCGGGCAAGCATCTCGGCTGGCTCGATCCCGCGAGCGGCGAACTGCTCGCCGAGCGCGATGCAGGCGTGAAGAGTTCGTGGGTGCAGCATCTCTACGCGGTGGGCGACGATCGCTTCTTCGTCGCAGGCTACGACGAGGGACGGCTGCAGCTCTGGAGCGCTTGCGAGCGACGTCGAGTGGGCGAGATCATGGTCGATCACCGCGAACACGACGGACGCTTCTCTCGCCCGTACGGCATCCGGGTGCATCCGGCGTCGCGCCGTGTTGCGGTCACGTACTGGGACAAGTCGGTCGACGTGTTCGCGATCGAGGGCGACAGGTTCGTGCTCGAGCACACGCTTCGCCTTCAAGAGGCCTACGAGTTCGTGGCCCTCGGTGATGATGGCAAAACCATCGTGATCGGCAGCGCGCGCGAGGTCCTTGCGTTGTCTTATCCGGATTGCGTTCCTCGATGGCGGTGGTCTTCGAGCCGCGAATTGACGGCGCTCGAAGTGCTCCCAGACGGGCGGGTCGTCGTCGGCTGCAAGGACGGATCCGTCCTCGTCGTTCCCCCTTCAGCGCACGAACACTGATCACGTCCGGCTGCGTTCGGCGCACGCCGTCTCCATGTCCATCACGACGTTACGGGTGGACTCGAGGCGTTCGAGTACGGACGCGACCGAACTTGCTTCGTTGGATCCCGAGACGATCAGATCGCGATGCAACGCGGTGGCGATCTCGCAGGCAAGGTGGACGAGGCGCGCGCACTCGGTGACCAGGCGCGCGTCCGGAGTTCCATCGAGCAGCGTCGCGGTCGATGCGAGCCACTCCCAGCGCAGACGCTCGCACGTCGCCGCGGCGGGGCGCGCGTGCGCGCCGACCAGGATGCTGAGGCACGCGATGGCCGAGACGAGTGAGCGATGTTCTTGGGTGAGCGCGCGTGCGCTGTCCACGATGTGCGGACTACGCCCGTGCTTTGCGCAAGCGTCGAATCCTGCCGAAAGCGCCGCGGACGCAGAGGTGAGCCGGCGCATGCGCTCGAGGATGAGTGCTGTATCGGGGAAGGTGATCCGGACGGGCAGCGATTTCGCACGCAACAGAGCCTGCGACAACAGCGGCGCAGGCAGCACGGGTGTGGCTGGCGCTACCCGCCGAATCGGTCTCGACATGTCCCTGTGTCCCCCCGAGACACTCGTTGTGCCGTTTGCATACCATTCACAGGATGTCCACAGGTCTCGTTGTGTGCGGGGCAATCATGCACCTTGCACGCATCCATCGATCGAGGATCGCGGCCGCGGCAACGGTCGCGAGCCGATTCGCTAGAGCGCGATGCCCCACGTGGAGCAATCCGCTACGTGCCGACGCGCGCTCGAGCCGTCTTCGTGGGTGGATAGTTTCATGCTTGGGCATTGTCATGTGCCCGGCATCCACTGCGATCGACGCGCGCTCCGGAGTTCAAGTGGACGGCGCCGAACAGGATCCCTCCTTTTACCTGCGAACGCAGTTCTTGCGACGGCTTGCGCACGACATTGCGTCACCAACCGGCGTGACGCGAACGGTCCTCGAGGAGCTTGCCGCGGCGAGCGAACCGCGTCCCGAGCTCGTTGCGATGGCTCGCCGGAGCCTCAAGCGGCTCATTCGTCTCTCCGAGCACCTGGCGCTCGTGTCGGAGCTCGAAGCGAGGACGATCGAACCGGAGATGGCTCTCGTCGATTTGCATGCACTCTGCAAACAGGCGCTCGATGATGCGCTTGCCATCGATGGCCGCAAGGACGTCGTCGCGAGCTCGGAGCTGCCGGACGCGCTCCCACGCGTCCGGGCGGATGGTCGCCTGCTCGTCGTCGTCGTTCGCGAAGTGCTCGGCAACGGCCTGCGGCTCGCGAGCTCGCGGGTTGCGCTCGCGGTCGAAGTTGCAGAGAGGGCGATCGTGGTCCGTGTGGAGGACGACGGCCCGGGCCTATCCGAAGACGATCGTGCAACCCTTGGCCAGCGTTTCGTGCGTCGGCCTCTGCAGCGAGGGCTCGGTCTTTCGATGTCGATGGCGCTCGACATCGTCCGCGTTCACGGCGGCACGCTGACCGTCGAAGAAAGCAGACTGCCGCCAGGGCGCCGCGGCACACGCGGGGCCGCCATCCTCCTCGCACTTCCGCTTTCGAGTTGACGCGATCTCCGAGATCATCCCGGTGCAATCAATGTATGGTGCATGCGTCGGGCGCGCAGCGTGCGTCGTGCAAGCATCGCGACGTCGTCCATGTCGACGGGCTTCACGAGAAACCCGTCGGCGCCGAGCCTTGAGAGCGTGCGCCATTCGCGGGGCCCGCCGGCGGCAGTGACGACGATGATGGACGTCCGATCCGCGGGCGCGAGGGCGCGCAGGCGCGTGGTGAGCTCGAGACCGTCGAGGCGCGGCATCGCAAGATCTGCGACTACGATCGGATACGGTGCGCGCTCGAACGCGGCGAGTGCGTCGATGCCGTCGTTCACGGTGTCGATGCGCGCTTCCGGGAAGCGCGCCGCGAGCGCCGAATGCATCAGCGCACGCCAATCTTCGTCGTCGTCGGCAACGAGAATACTCTCGGGTTCCTCCTCTCTCTTGTGTGCGCGAAGGATGGCGACACGGAACGCTTCTGCCGATTCGAAGCGCCGGTGTGGATCCTTGTCGAGTGCGCGGAGAACGACGTCGTCATAGTTACGCGGCAACCCAGGTCGTGCACTCGAGGGTGGCTCGGGAGCCTCGAGCAGGTGCCGCGCAAGGATGCTTGTTTCGCTCCGACCTGAAAACGGTGGATGTCCGGTCAAGAGCTCGTAGGCGATGCACCCGAGCGCGTAGACGTCACGCATACGCGCGAGCTCCGTTCTGTCGTCGCCCAGCGTGGCTTCGGGCGCCATATAGGGTGGAGTCCCAACGAGCATGCATGAACGGAGCGATCCTGCTCCCTCGAGGATTCGCGCGACACCCAGATCGCTCACGACGACGTGGTGGTCGCGCAGAGAGATGAACGGCGCGTCTGGCTCCGCGTGATCTCGGAGGGCGGACCGCGGAGCGTTTGCCGCCATGAGGAGGTTTGACGGTTTCAGATCGCGGTGCACCGCGTTCGAAGCATGTATGGCCGATACGCCGAGGCATGCTTGGTCGAGAATGTTGAGCGCCTCGTCGAGATCTGCTCCGCCGAAACGCGCCTGCTTCATGAGCCACTGCTCGACGCTCGGACCGTTGACATACTCCATGACGAAATATGGAATCGTGGCGTGTTCGCCGAACGCGTGGACCGTGAGCACGTTGGGATGGGTTACGCGCGCCATGGCGCGCGCTTCGTTCCAGAAGAATGCGTGCAGATCCTCGCGTTCCAGGACCGTGGGTCGAATGAATTTGATCGCGACATGACGATCGAGCACCTCGTCGTACGCGAGCGTCACGAGCCCCATGCCGCCGCCGCCAAGCCGCCGCACGATGCGGAACGTATCGCCGATACGCGTTCCGGCTGCCAGGCCGAGCTCCTCCATCGACGCTTGATGTAGAGAGCGTTCGCTCGGCGCGGTCTCGCGCAAAACTTCCTCGTCCATGGCGCCTGCGACTTCGAGCGCCATGCGATCGAAGTTGCGCGGCGTGCGGATCTTGGCAAAGGGCCACATGCGATCGTTCCTTGCCTTGCGACGCGAGCCTACGCAGCCGCGTGCGCAAAGGTTCCCACCGGCCCCACCAGCATGCCGCGTGCCCCATCCTGCGATCAAATAGACCGCTTTCAAGTTGACGCGAGGTCGAGGCGGGGCCGAGGAGCGGACCGGAACAGCCTTGCGTGGCTTTGAGGACCGCACCGCAGGCCCCAACGATGAGATCGCGTCAAATCGAAAGCGGTCTATCGCAGCGCGTGCTTTTTGTTCGCGTTGTTCGCGGCGCGCTCACCTTCAGCAAAGTGCCCGCAAAACCAACGTGCGGCAAGATGTGCAGCGATCTCGAGTGTGCCTGGCTCTTCGAACAGGTGCGATGCGCCCGGAACGACCTCGATGGACTTCTCGCATCGGAGTCGATTGAACGCTTCTCGATTGAGTTCCAGTACCTCGGTGTCGTCCCCACCAACGACGAGGAGCGTTGGTGTCGATACGAGCGGAAGGACGTCGCCTGCGAGGTCGGGCCGGCCTCCGCGCGAGACGAGAGACGTGACGGCTGCGGATCGTCTGGACGCTGCGACCAGAGCCGCTGCCGCGCCCGTGCTCGCACCGAAATAGCCTAGCTTGAGCCCTCGCGTCGATGTCTCGGAGAGCAACCAATCGGTTGCAATCACGAGTCGGGAAGCAAGAAGACCGATGTCGAAACGCAGCGCCGCGGTGACTCGATCCGTTCGTTCTTCTTCCTCCGTCAGAAGATCGAAGAGCAGCGTGGCAATCTTCGAGCGTTGGAGCTCTCCTGCAACGTAACGGTTGCGTACGCTGTAACGACTGCTGCCGCTGCCATGCGCAAAGGCCACGAGCCCGCGTGCGTCCGGCATGACGTCGAGTGTGCCGCCCATCGATCCCCTTCCCGAGGGCAGCGCGATCTCTACGTCCCGCGTCGTGTGCGCGAGCACGCGATCGGACTTTCGCGTTGCCAGCACCGAGGGGCGCTCCCCGCGCGCGTGATCGGCTCGTGCATGGGAGAGCAGCGCAACGACGTCGTCGTCTGTGGTGGCAGCGAAATCGTCATACCAGAGTCCAACCGCGACGAAGTTGTCCTCGGGGTACGGGCAGATGATCTCGTCGGCGAGCGGCGCGAGATCGCGGAGACTTTCCGAAGCGCCCACGGGTACGGCGAGCACGAGTCGGTGAGCGCCGATCGTGCGCAGATGCCGGAGTGCAGCTTGCACCGTGCCTCCGGTGGCAACGCCGTCATCAACGACGAGCACGGTTTTGCTACGGAAGTCTATGGGAGTCATTCCGCGGCGCAGGCGTCGGACGCGTTCGTCGACCTCTCGATTTTTTTCAGCGACGAGCGCGCCGAGCTCTTCGTCCGACACCGCGGCGAGACGCATCATGTCTCGGTTGACGTAGATTGCGCCGCCCTCGGCGACTGCCCCGATACCGAGCTCGGGTTCCATCGGCGCGCCGAGCTTTCGTACCACGCAGACGTCGAGCGGAGCCGCGAGTGCATGGGCAATCTCGTAGGCTACGACGACGCCCCCGCGGGGAAGGCCGATCACGACGATGTCTTCGTGCCGGAAGCGCTCGAGCGCTTGCGCGAGCGTTCGTCCGGCGTCGACGCGGTCTCTGAAATGCGCGTTTTTCACTGTGATCCAAAAAGCAAAGCGAATGCCTACCGCTTTCGATTTGACGCGATCTCATCGTTGGGGCCTGCGCTGCGGTCCTCAAAGCCAAGCAGGCTGTTCCGGTCCGCTGCTCGGCCCCGCCTCGACCTCGCGTCAACTTGAAAGCGGTCCATCCAGGGAGTGCCATCGTTGGTCGAGGTTGCATCGTGCACACGTCGAGAGGCAGCTCGTCTCATTGCGCCGAGCTGTGTGTGTCGCATGAATGTTCCCATGGAGAGAAGGCTCCTTCGCGCGTTCGGGAAGACCGATCTCGGACTTGTCAGGGAGACGAACGAAGACGCCTTCGGCATGATCGATCTTTCAACGGGGCAGCGCTGGCAACGCTGCAGCGAGACGCCCATCGAGTGGTTTACGACACCCGCGGGCGTGCTTCTCTCCGTATCGGATGGCATGGGTGGCGCGAAAGCCGGCGAGGTCGCGAGCGCGCTCTCGGTCGAGAGCGTGCTCGACGGCATGCTCTCGGCTGCGCAGCTCGTTCAGCCGAACGGCGAGACGCTACGGCATGTCGTTGAGCGCGCAAGCCAGCGCGTCTACGAGGCAGGGCGCCGCCGAGCCGATCGCAAAGGAATGGGTGCAACGCTCACCGCGGTTCTCTTGAGCGGGACGATGGCGTACGTCGCCCAGATCGGTGACTCGCGCGCGTATCTTCTTCGTAGCGGGCAGATCGGGCAGATCACGCGCGATCAGAGCTACGTGCAACTGCTCGTCGACGCGGGCGTGATGACGCCGGAGGAGGCGTCGAGCTCGCCCCGTCGCAACGTGATCCTTCAGGTCATGGGCCAGGAGGCGGTCCGCGTCGCGCTCGGTCGAATCGACGTGCGCGCGGGCGATCGGCTACTCCTTTGCTCCGACGGGCTGACGAATTTCATTGACGACGAGACCTTGAATCTTGTCGCGAAGGCGCCGAATCATCTCGGCCTGGCGTGTCAGGAGCTCGTGACGCGAACGCTCGACATTGGCGCGCCGGACAATGTGACCGTGATTGTCGCGGAAGTCGCCTGACCGCTTTCGATTTGGCGCGATCTGGGGTGCTGGAACCCCATCCCAACGACGGCTGGGATGGGGTTGCATCCGGCTTAGAGCGTGTTCGCCAGCCTGCTGCGCGAATCGATTCGTCGGTTGGGCGCTCCGCTCCGTGCTCAAAGGCTTTAAGCCTGTTCCGCCCGGTGCTCGCGCTCCGCCCTAGCCTCGATTCGCTCGCGACGGCTGCCCTACACGCTCTTAAAGCAGCCCTTGCTGCATCATCGCGTCGGCCACCTTGACAAAGCCTGCGATGTTGGCGCCCGAGACATAGCTCACGGAGCCATCTGGCTGCGTGCCATGCTCCAAGCAAGCATTGTGGATGCTTTGCATGATCTGGAGTAGGCGTGCATCGACCTCCTCGCGTGACCACGTCAAACGCTGCGCATTCTGGCTCATCTCCAGCCCGGAGGTGGCCACGCCGCCTGCGTTGCTGGCCTTGCCCGGCGCGTAGAGCACACCCGCGCTCTCGAACACCCGGATGGCCTCGAGTGTTGACGGCATATTGGCTCCTTCGGCCACGCATATCACGCCATTCTTGACGAGCGTTTTGGCTTCCTCGCCGCTTATTTCATTCTCCGTGGCGCAGGGGAGAGCCACATCCACCGGGATGTGCCATGGGCGTATCCCCTCCACGAATTTGGCGCCCGTGTGCTTGGCGTAATCGTTGACGCGCCCGTAGTGGTGGTTTTTCACGTCCATCAGCACGGCAAGCTTCTTGGGTGTGAAGCCTTCTTCGTCGATGATGGTGCCGCTCGAATCCGATACGGTGAGGACCTTGGCGCCGAGCTCCATGGCTTTTTCAACCGCGTATTGCGCCACGTTTCCCGAACCCGAAACGGACACTCGCAGGCCGTCGAAGTTCCGGCCTCGTCGCTTGAGCATTTCCTGTGCGAAGTACACCGTGCCATAGCCCGTTGCTTCCGGGCGCATCAGCGAGCCACCGTAGGACATACCCTTGCCGGTGAACACGCAGTCGGCGCGGTTGGTCAGCTTTTTGACCGTGCCGGCAACGAAGCCCACCTCGCGCCCACCCACGCCAATGTCGCCCGCGGGGACGTCCGTGTCGGAACCCACGTGGCGAAATAACTCGGTTGCGAAGGCTTGGCAGAAGCGCATCACCTCGAGGGGGCTCTTGCCTTTGGGGTCGAACTCGGATCCGCCTTTGGCGCCGCCCATGGGGAGCGTGGTCAATGCATTCTTGAAGGTCTGCTCGAATGCCAAGAACTTGAGCACGGAGAGATTGACAGAAGGGTGAAAGCGAAGTCCGCCCTTGTAGGGCCCAATGGCCATACTGTGCTGGATGCGATATCCGCGATTGACATGCACGGTGCCATGATCGTCGACCCAGCTCACGCGGAACGTGATCACACGTTCGGGTTCCACCACACGTTCGAGCAAGGCGTGGTCCCTGTAGCGCGGGTGCTTGTCGATGAACGGCCACAAGCTGTGCATCACCTCGGTGACGGCTTGGAGAAACTCGGGCTGATGAGGATTTTTGTTGGCGACGTGCGAAAGAAAGCCGTCGAGAGTTTCATGTTGCATCATTGTTTCTCTTCAGTTTGAGCAACGCATTTCCATGCGTGCGATCGTGGAAACGTAGGAACCGAGGCTCCGGCCGAGGCCAACTGTTGGATCAGAAAGCCCTGGCGGGCCTGAGCCTGAGCCTGCTTGGAGCTGTGCCATACGAACGGCACGGCGAAACGACATGGCGATCAAACTACACAGATCTGGTCCGCACAACACGACAATTCGGTTAGGATCGATTATTCGCGCTCGTGATAGGCCATGGCCCGGTTTTCGTCGCGACCTCAGAGCGAGTTCGACAGCCTGCTGCGCGAATCGATTCGTCGGTTAGGCGCTGCGGTGCCTGCGCACGTACGACAAAGTACGTTTACGCGGGCTCCTCGCGCTCCGCCCTAGCCCGAATCATTCATGACGCGATTGCGGTAGAAGACCGAGACCGCAGCGAAAAGGGCGCACGCCGTATCGCAGGACCGAGGCGTACTGTATGTACGCCGCAGGTCCGAGAAACGCCGTA
>WQYX01000107.1 GCA_009781005.1 Polyangiaceae bacterium
AGGAGGTCGTCTACGAACGACGGGAAGTCGTCAATGCGATTCTGTATCAAAAGCGAACGGGGTGTCAATGGCGCTATCTGCCCCATGACTTTCCACCATGGAGTGTCGTCAAGACCTATTATTGTCGGTGGCGTGATGATGGGACGATCAAGCGTATGCTCGATGCGTTGCGCGAACGCGTCCGGATGGATGCCGGACGCGAAGCAGAACCGTCTCTTGGAATCGTTGACAGCCAAAGTGTCAAGACCACGGAAGTGGGTGGGGAGCGCGGTTTCGATGCAGCAAAGAAAGTCAAAGGCCGCATGCGTCACATCTTGGTGGACATCCTTGGCTTGCTTGTCGTCGTGATGGTGACCGCAGGGTGTGTGCAAGACCGTGATGCCATTGTAGAACGATCGTTTGGATGGATGAATCGGGACCGGCGTCTTTCGAAGGATTACGAACGGTCGATATCAAGTTCCGAAACTTGGATTCGATGGAGTTTTGTCCACCTCATGACCCGCCAACTCGCCTCCTGAAATAACGCGCATTGCTGTCGAACACGCTCGAAGCGCGTAAACGCTCGAAGCCCCAAATATTGACGAGGCGGGACAGCAACGCGTCCGCTTCACCAAGCGCGATATCAACAAGCTTCGTGAGACTCGTGGATCGGCGGAATGGGGTATCGATCCGATATGGCAAGTTCTAGATTTGCCACATTCTTGTCGTCTTCGACGTGACAATGAGGTTGAAGGAAGACGGCGATTCTGGAGAGCCTGCTTCCACCTACCAGCGCAAAACGAATCTTCATGCGGTGCCGCGAATCGTACAGTTTATAAATAAAATTCTCTGTGATGGTAGTTCCCCTCCGAAAACGTCGCGAGCGACGCAGAGCTAGCAAGGCCGACGGAATACTCGGAGTATTTTGAGGGAGGCCGAACCCACGATTTGCGGCGCGCAGCAGTTTTCGGAGGGGAACGAACTACTTGACGCGCGCGAGGGCGGCGGCAGCGAGCTGGCGCACGCGGCCAACAGATGACTGAGCGAGCGGCTCGATGGCCAGAGCGAGCTCGGCGTCTTGCCCCAGAGGTACCGCCAGCAAAACATCTTCGACGAGATCGGGATATTTTGGCTCTGCGAGAACGCGCCGTGCTTCGGGCGCAAGGCGAACGAGCGCCGCAAGGATTAGCTGCTTTACTCCGGGGTGCACGGGGGCAACACCGCTCGTGCGCAGAGCGGCCGGCGCGCGGATCGCCGACAGCCACGTGATGAACCGTGAGCGCTGTTGACAATCGGCGTGCGGCGCGGCGAGACGCGCCGCCCAAAGAGCTCGCGCAGCAGCAGCTCCCGCAGCGCCAAGGAACTGTGAGAGGTACGGGCTCGGGCTCACGTCCTCGGTGAGGAGCCTCTGGACAATCGGTGCGAGACGCGCGGGATCCTCGAGCATACGAAGCGCCTCGAGCGCTCCGTCGTCGCGCCCCCGACTCCTGTCGAGACGGTTCACGAATCGATCGACGAGCGCCGCGGCCTCTTCCAAATCGCCTCGCTCGAGCAAGACCGCGAGCGCGCGCCACGAAAGCGCGCCGCGGCCCGCCATGACGCCCTCGGAAGGAGTTGCAGTGATGTTGCGTGCGCCCTCCGAGATAGCCGGCTGCGGCACCATATCGAAGAACCGAGGTTCGACACCGAGCTCGTCGAGCAAATCGCGCAGAGCCGCGCGAAACTCGCGCGTGGACGGCCAGCGATCCTCGCGATCCTTGGCCAACGCGCGGAGAACGACGGCGTCGATGAGCGGTTCCAAATCGGTGTGTCGCTGCGACGGTGGCAAAGGATCGATGAGCAGATGCTGGCGGAGCAGCGCGTGCGGATCCTCGAGGAGGAACGGCACTTCGCCGGTGAGCAACTCGTAGAGCAGAACGCCGCAGCCGTAGACGTCGCTTCGTCCGTCGAGATCCTGGCCAAGGCATTGCTCCGGCGACATGTACGCAGGCGTGCCAGTGACCCTTCCGACGTCGCCTCCGGCTGCAAAGCGAGCAACGCCGAAGTCGCAAAGCTTCGCCCACTCGCACTCCCGTCCGTCGTCGTCCTGACGCCGAACGAGAATGACGTTGGCCGGTTTGACGTCGCCGTGCACGATGCCGCGATCGTGCGCATGCGCGAGCCCGGCGCAGATCTGAACCGCGAGCTCGATCGCACGCACGGGATCGACGTGCCCCTCTCGTTTGAGCACCTCGTCGAGCCCCACGCCTTCGAGCAGATCCATCGCGAACCACAAGAAGCCTTCGGGCTCTTCGCCGAAATCGATGACGCGAACGAGATTCGGATGATCGAGACCGCTCGCGGCATGCGCTTCGGCGTGGAAGCGAGCTCGAAGCTCAGGGTTTGCCTCCACGTGGGCGTGCAAAACCTTCACCGCGACGCGCTGAAGCAGATGCAGGTGCCGCGCGCGGTACACCACGCCGAGCGCACCGGCACCAAGGCGCTCTTCGATGAGAAGCTTGCCGCCGAGCGATCGACCAACGAGCGGATCTTCGCTTACGACTGCCGATGCGACGCCGTCACCCTGCTCGACAGCGGCGGCGAACGATTCATATCGACGGGTTGGCACACCCATGACGCGGATCTCTCAGGAAAGGTGCATTCGATGTTGCCCGCTGCCCCGGCCGCGGCTGCATCGAGACACATGAAATCAAATCGTATCCCAGCCGCCTCAGCCGCGCATGCGACATCGAATTGCCAAAATCGATTGTGCACTATTTCGTATGCGATTTCGTATGCGCGCATTTCAGCGTCACGCGAAATTGACAATGAGATTGAACTTTGCAGCCCTTATTCTCCTACGCTCTCCTACGCCACGCCTCACGCCGGCGCAGCGGGGTGACAGTCGTCGCGTGAGGTGCTTCGATGGACGGCTTGCGGTCATGGTTTTGCTTCAGGCCTCGCGTGCCCAAGCGACCGACGGCGCCACTCGAAGCGATCGTGCCCGACGTCGCGGTTGGCGTACGCGCCGCCATCGCGACGCTCGTACCGTTCTACTTCGCTAGCGCTGGCATGGCGCACGGGCTGTCGTGGACGGCGCTCGGCGGATGGTTCGGCACTCTGGTGGATCCCGGAGGCTCGCGCGCCACGCGTCTTCGCGTGCTTTTGACCTTCACCCTTGGCGGCACCGCGTGTCTCGCTCTCTCCGA
The DNA here is from genome assembly GCA_009781005.1 of Polyangiaceae bacterium. Classification (GTDB taxonomy): domain Bacteria; phylum Myxococcota_A; class Polyangia; order Polyangiales; family Polyangiaceae; genus Labilithrix. Next base: position 3,168 of record WQYX01000107.1, read on the forward strand.
GATAAGCGCGCGCTCGAGCGCGTTTGCGGTCGTGCTGATCACCGTTGCGGCATTTGGCGGATCGCTCCTGCGCAGGATCGGCGGGCCTCTCACGTCGCTCGGGGTGAACCTCGCCATCCTCACGGAGATCGGTTCGGCGCGCGCGAGCGGCACACCGGTGACCGACGGACTTTTCTTCGCAGCCGGAGCGGCGTGGGCCACGATGCTGTCAACGGTCGTCTGGCCGGTGTGGACGCACTTGCCCGTGCGCCGCGCCGTGGGGGCCGTGTACTCGGAGATCGCGGCGTACGCGGCCGATCTCGCCGACTGCATCGACGAAGAGCGCCCGTGCTTCGATCCGCGCTTCAGCGAGATCGCGCGGCGCGACCGCCGCCGCATCCGCGACGCCATCGAGGACGCACGCGCGATGGCCGTTGCCATCCGCGCGCGGCGCGACGGTGAGAGCCGCCTCGGCAGCAACCTGCGCGTGCTGCTCGGTCTCGCGGAATCCCAATTTCCGCTGCTCGTCACGCTCGGCGACGAGCTCGAAGAGCGCGCACCGGCTGAGCGCGCCGACATCGCCGAGGTGCTCGCGCAGGTGCATCGCGAAGCCGCCGAAACTCAGCGCGGTCTCCTCACGCGCGTCATCGCATCGCCTCGCGCAAAGCGCGCAACGTTGCCTCGAGCGCCGTCCGTTCCGCCCTTCAGCCATCCCATCAAACACATCCTCGCGCGGCTCTCGCATGCGAGCAAACTCGCCTTCACGCTCGCCTTTGCCATCGACACGCCTCTCGATACGTTCGACGAGATTTCAGCGGCACGTCCTCTCCGCGACGCCGTGAAAGCTCTCAAGAACACGCTCTCCCAAGTGCGCGATGCTTGCGCGCCGAGCTCACCGGCGTTTCGCTATGCGCTGCGCGTGGCCGGCGCCGTGTGCTTTGCGGCCATCGTGGGCCGGCAAATCTCGCCGATGCACTCTCAGTGGGTCACGGTCTCGACGTTCGTCGTCCTGCAACCGTATCCCGGCGCAACCTGGACGCGCGCCGCCGAGCGCGTGCTCGGCACGACGCTCGGCAGCCTCGTTGCCGTCGTGATCTCGATGACCATCAAATCGCCTCCCCTTCTCCTGGTGGTCATGGCGCCGCTGTCCGTCGCGGCGGTCACGATGAGACCGCGCAGCTACCCCCTCTTCACGTTCTTCCTCACTCCCGTCTTCGTCGTGATTGCAACGCATACGCCCGGTGATTGGCACGTCGCAGCCGCGCGCGTAGGCGACACGTTCGCGGGCGGCGCCATCGCCATCATCGCGGCCCTCGCCATCTTTCCGTCTTGGGAGCACACGCGCCTCGCCGACGTCCTCGCGACGATGCTCGAAGCCGTTTCACGCTTCGCGCACCTGGTGCTCGGACCGCTCGGGCGTCCACCGGAGCGATCCTCCGCGCGCCGCAATGCCGTATATGCAAGCCGTCGGTCGACCGGTATTGCGCTCTCCGAAGCGGAGGCGTCGCTCGAACGACTTCTCGCCGAGCCCACGCACAAAGGCCCCGAGGCCGCGAACGCCATGCAGCTCGTTACCTATGCGCGACGGCTCGCGGGCGCACTCACGACGCTCGAAACGTACGTCCAGACGGCTCCGAGTATCGCGGTCACGGAGCAAGCGACTCCGGCGACCGCACAGATCCTCGAGTACATCGATCGCGTGCTCGCGCGTGCCGAGCTCTTCGCGAACGGGACGAGATCTGCAGAGCCGAGTGAAGAAGCACCCGAGGTGCCCGAGTCGCTCGATCCTCACGCCCGCGCGCTCGTCGAGCGCGTGCTCGCCCACGCAGCGCTCATCGCAACGCTCGCTTCGCGCGAGGACGGGGAAGTCGCGGACACTACTTGACCAGGCGCATCATCTGGGCCGGATACCTCGCACCGGAGACTGCATCCTTCGGGAATGCGTCTTCGATGCGCTGGACGTCCTCGGCCGTGAGCTTCACGTTCAGCGCGCCAACGTTGTCTTCGAGGTACGTCCTCCTCTTGGTGCCCGGAATGGGCACGATGAAGTCACCACGCGAGAGCACCCAGGCGAGCGCGAGCTGCGAAGGCGTGCAACCTTTTTGTTGCGCGACCGCGGTGACGTGATCGACGAGCGCGAGGTTCTTCTGGAAGTTGTCACCCTGAAACCGCGGCTGGGTCCGGCGCACGTCGTCGGGCGCGAAATCTTCGAAACGACGGACCTGCCCGGTGAGAAAGCCACGGCCGAGCGGACTAAAGGCGAGAAATCCGATGCCAAGTTCGCGGCAAGCGGTAAGAACGTCGCCCTCGTGATCGCGCGTCCAGAGTGAATACTCGCTTTGGAGTGACGTGATGGGATGAACGACATGCGCGCGGCGGAGCGTGGTGGCGTCCGCCTCCGAAAGGCCGATCATGCGCACTTTGCCTTGCTGCACGAGATCGGCCATGGCGCCGACGCTGTCTTCGATGGGGACCGTCGGATCGACGCGATGAAGTTGGTAGAGATCGATGACGTCGATGCCGAGGCGCCTGAGACTGCCGTCGCACGAGGCCTTGATGTACGCAGGGTTACCGTTGACACCGCGGTCGTCGTTCGGTCCGCGCGTGATCCCGCATTTCGTAGCGACGAGTACCTTGTTCCGGCGATCTTTGATGGCGCGGCCCACGAGCTCCTCGTTCGTGTGCGGGCCATAGATATCCGCCGTGTCGAGCAGCGTGATCCCGAGCTCGATGGCGCGATGGATGGTCGCGATCGACTCCGCATCATTGTCGCGAACTCCGTAGAACTCGCTCATGCCCATGCAGCCAAGGCCAAGGGCCGAAACCGTGAGAGTACCGAGTCGCCGTGTTTGCATGAGGGTGCCTCCTTCGGAGCGAGGCACCCTACATCAATCGTTCAGGCCGGGCTATCCATCATTTGTTGCAATCGGGTTACCTCCTTAGAGCGTGTCTGCCAGCCGTCGCGAGCGAACCGAGGCTAGGGCGGGCGCGAGCACCGGGCGGAACAGGCTTTGAGGCCTTTGAGCACGGAGCAGAGCGACCAACCGACGGATCGGTTCGCGCAGCAGGCTGGCAGACGCGCTCATGGACGAATACCAATCTTGAGGACACCGTCACGCTGATTGCTAAACAGATCATATGCAGCGTCGATTTCCGAAAGCCTGAACGAATGCGTCACGAGCTCTCGGAACGGATAGCGTTTCGATGCAACCACCGACATGAGACGCCGCATACGCTCTTTGCCACCCGGACAGAGCGACATGATGACCTTGTTATCGCCGAGGCCCGCCGAGATGGCGTCGAGCGGCATATTGAGGTGCCCCGAGTACACGCCGAGGCTCGAAACCGTTCCGCCGGGGCGTATGCTGCGAAGAGCTGACTCGAACGTGGTCTGCAGACCGAGCGCCTCGATGGCAACGTCGACGCCTCCGCCGGTCAGACGCTTGACCTCGCCTACGACGTCTTGCTTCGGATCGAGCACGACGTCCGCACCCATCTTGCGCGCCATCTCCTGCCGCCTTGGAATGCCATCCACGGCAATCACGTAGGATGCGCCGCACAGACGAGCACCTGCCGTTGCACAAAGCCCAATGGGACCTTGCGCGAAGACGACGACGGTATCCCCAATCTTCACCCCACCATGTTCTGCCGCTGAAAACCCCGTTGACATGATGTCGGGGCAGAGCAGGACGTCTTCGTCGCTGAGACCGCTGGGGATCTTCGCGAGGTTCGCCTGTGCATCCGGCACGAGGACGTAGTCGGACTGGCAACCGTTGATGGTATTGCCAAAGCGCCAGCCGCCCATGGCTTCGTATCCATCTCCGCCATGGCCACACTGCGCGCCGTACCCCGAGAGGCACGCGCGGCACTGACCGCACGGTGTAATGGCGCCAACGACGACGCGATCGCCCTTCTTGAAGCCGTTGACACCGGGGCCCAACGATTCGATCACGCCCACCGGCTCGTGACCGATAATCAACCCACTTTTGACGGGATATTCGCCGCGCACGATATGGATATCGGTGCCGCAGATCGTCGTCAGTGTGGTTTTAATGAGAGCCTGGCCTACGCCGGGCTCGGGTCGCGGAACCTCGCGGAGCTCGACTTTCCCTTTTTCAATGAACACGGCTGCACGCATCTTTTCCATGACTTGTCCTCGCTTTCATAGGTTTCGTGGCTGGCGGCGGAGCAAAGCAAGCTGCTTGCCACGACGCGACAAAGGAGCGCCGATCCTATCGCAACGTCGAGCTCCGCAAATTGAAGAGATGATTAATTAAAGTTAGACGAACTAAAGTTAGCTAGTATTTGCTATTTCGCCCGTGGCTATCTGGCGCACTATCCATGGTGAGCACGTGTGAGCGCCGCGATATCGAGTTTCTTCATCTGAAGCATGGCGTTCATGACGCGCCCAGCTTTGAGCGGGTCCGGATCCGCCAAGAGCTTTGGTAAGATGGTGGGAACGATTTGCCAGGAGAGGCCAAAACGATCCTTGAGCCAACCGCACTGTTGCGCCCGCTCGTCCCCGCCCGCTGAGAGCATGTTTACCAGCCGTCGCGAGCGAATCGAGGCTAGGGCGGAGCGCGAGGAGCCCGCGAAAGCGTACTCTTCGTACGTGCGCAGGCACCGCAGCGCCCAACCGACGTATCGATTCGCGCAGCAGACTGGTAAACATGCTCTGAGAGTCTGCTCCAGGTATGGTCAATCTCCACCTGCCTCTCACACATGACTTGAAGCGAAAGTGCCTCACTAAACTTGAACTCGGGCCCGCCGTTGAGAGCAGTGAAGGGCGTGCCTGCGAGCTCGAAGGAGACGACCATCACGGAGCCCGGCTTCTTGTGATGGGCGTCTCTGCCGGCCTCGCCGTAACGCGACACCGCCACAATGCGTGACTGCTCGAAGATGGAAACATAAAAAGACGCAGCCTCTTCGGCCTGCGTGTCGAACCACAAACACGGAATGATTTTTACGATCGTCGCCATTTCCCCCCTCCGCGCACGCACGATACACGCACTTGCGGAAGCGCGCAATCATGAATACGGCACACACTTGCGCCCAGTCTGCTCACGCTCCGCTTCTTCTATCGATATCAAGAGTCCCCACCATCAGACTCTCAGATGTGGCACAACCGGATTACGACGCGGCGCGCAGCAGTTTCGGATGGAAACTAACTAAGAGCATGTTTACCAGCCGTCGCGAGCGAATCGAGGCTAGGGCGGAGCGCGAGGAGCCCGCGTAAGCGTACTTTTCGTACGTGCGCAGGCACCGCAGCGCCCAACCGACGTATCGATTCGCGCAGCAGGCTGGTAAACATGCTCTAAAGAATCATCTCCTCGAGATCCGCAGGGACCTTCAAGGTGGGGCCGGTGAGCTCCTGCACGTCGCGCGCGCTCACACCCTTGGCAACTTCCTTGAGCACGAGACCATCCGCCGTGACGTCGATGCATGCGAGATCGGTGATGATGCGGTGTACCACACCCCGTCCGGTGAGCGGCAAGTCGCACTCCTTCAAGATCTTTGGAGCGCCATTTTTCGCAGCGTGGTCCATGATCACGACGACGCGCTTGGCGGCCGCCACGAGATCCATGGCACCCCCCATGCCCTTGACCATCTTGCCGGGGATCATCCAGTTTGCAAGGTCCCCCTTCTCGGAAACCTGCATGGCACCGAGAATGGCAAGGTCAATGTGTCCGCCGCGGATCATGGCGAAGCTCTCCGCGCTGGAGAAGATGGCCGAGCCAGGGAGCATGGTCACCGTCTCTTTGCCGGCGTTGATGAGATCGGGATCGAGCGCCTCCGGCTTCGGGTATGGACCTATGCCGAGCAGGCCGTTTTCGCTCTGCAAAACGACCTCGACACCTCGAGGGATGAAGTTGGCAACGAGCGTGGGCATGCCGATGCCAAGGTTGACGTAAGAACCGTCGCGCAGTTCCTGCGCAGCGCGCTTGGCGATTTGCTCGCGCGAGAGGCCTTTCGTGCTCATTGGCTCACCGTCCGTCGCTCGATGCGCTTCTCGTATCTCTCGCCCTCGATCACCCGATGCACATAGATGCCGGGCGTGTGGATGGAGTCCGGATCGAGCGCGCCTACCTCGACAATCTCTTCGACTTCGGCAATCGTGATTTTGCCCGCGGTGGCCATCATTGGATTGAAATTCATGGCGGTGTGGCGATACACGAGATTGCCAAAGCGGTCGCCTTTCCACGCTTTGACAATTGCGAAGTCGCCCGTGATGGCGCGCTCCATGACATACCAGCGTCCATCGAACTCACGCATTTCCTTCTTCGGGCTCGGCTTCGCAACACTGCCATTCGATGCATACTGCAATGGTAGACCGCCGTCGCTTACCGCCGTCCCCGCGCCGCTCGGCGTGAAGAATGCGGGAATGCCCGCACCGCCAGCGCGAAGGCGCTCGGCAAGGGTGCCTTGGGGGCAGAGTTCGACCTCGAGGTCGCCGGATAAATACTGGCGCTCGAATTCTTTGTTTTCACCGACGTAACTGGAGATCATTTTTTTGATTTGCTTATTTCGCAGCAATATCCCAAGGCCGAAGTCATCGACACCGCAATTGTTCGATACGAAAGTGAGCTCGCCCACACCGAGCTCGGCAAGGGCTCGAATGCAATTTTCTGGAATGCCGCAAAGACCGAAGCCGCCAGCGAGGATCACGGCACCCTTCGGGACATCGGCAACCGCATCGCGGGCGCTCTTCATCACCTTGTCCATGGAACACGAACGTTAGTCGAGCTCCGTCTCCCGGGAAAGATTGTCTCGTATGGGGCGAACATGGTTCGTGCCTCCTCCCGCAACGACGCCATGTCGCACCTCGAAAACCGCTTTCAAGTTGACGCGAGGTCGAGGCGGGGCCGAGCAGCGGACCGGAATAGCCTGTTCTGGCTTTGAGGACCGCAGCGCAGGCCCCAACGATGAGATCGCGGCAAATCGAAAGCGGTGCTCGATGCGGCGCGGAAGCTGCTTCACCTTCGCGAGGTGAGCAGACGAGCCGCATGGCGCTTGCACGATCGCGTGAGGTCGGGACTCCTCGTCGACGCACGCGACTACTACGTGGCGTTCTCGCAGGCCGCTGAAAGTGCGCGCCGCAGCATCCTCTTGCTGGGCTGGCAGTTCGACAGCGACGTCGAACTCGTGCGCGGAGACGATCTGCCGACGGGCGCCGACGCCGCGGATTATCGGCTGCTCGCGATGCTCGATCGACTCTGCCGCCAGCGCGAAAGCCTCGAGGTGCGCATTCTTGCTTGGAATCACAGCGTTGTTTTCGCGTTCGAGCGCGAGATGCTTCAGGAGCTCGTCTTCTCGATTGCCACATGCAAGCGTTTCCACTTTCGGTTCGACGACACGGTGCGCCTGCCTGGTGCGTGTCACCAAAAGGTGGCCATCGTCGACGGCCGTCTTGCTTTCACCGGCAGCGCGGATCTTTGCCAAGAGCGTTGGGACGAGTCGCGCCACCTTGCACGCAATCCCAGACGTCGGGCTCGCGGCGCCCTCTACAAACCATTTCACGAAGTCCAAGTGGCGCTCGCAGGTGCGCCCGCGCGTTCGCTCGTCGATCACTTCGTGGACCGATGGCATCACGCAACCGGGGAGTTGCTCGACGCCGAAGCCCTCGTTCTGCCGGAGCCAGCGGCAAATCCGCGCATCAGCGTCACGCTCCCCATGCCGGAGACGACCATCGCGCTCTCGCGCACGGTGCCGGACGACGGTGTCAACGAGCCCGCACAGGAGATCCGAAATCTGTACGTCGACGCAATCGCAAGCGCCGATCGCCTCGTCTACGTCGAGACGCAGTATCTGACGTCGGCTGCCGTGCGCGATGCCCTCGTTCGTCGAATGACGGATGCATCACGCCCGCAGCTCGACATCCTCGTCGTGCTCCCGCAGAAGCCCGAACGCTTCAAGGAGGAACTCACCGTGGGGCTATCGCAGGCGCAGATCATTGGCGGACTCGCGGCGATCGCACGCGCAACGGGACACGGCTTCGGCGTCTACAACGTGGCCGCCGATGACGCCGGCGCAGCCGACGGCGAAACCTTCGTCTACATCCACTCGAAGGTGATGATCATCGACGATCGATTTCTCACCGTCGGTTCGGCGAATCTCACGAATCGAAGCATGTCGATCGACTCGGAGATCAACGTCACCTTCACTTCTCATCACGGCAATGCGTTTGTCGAGAGGGCCATTCGGCGCGCGCGCTTGCGTCTGATGACCGAGCACCTCGGAGTGCGTGCCGCGCCCGGGCTCGTCAGCAGCGAGCCCGGGCTCGTGGCACGTTTGCATCACGCCATCGATGACGGGAAAGTGCGCCTTTGCCGTCACGTGCAGGCGTCGGACGTTCGCGGATCCATCGCCAAAGCCGTGCAAGAGTTCGCGGGGGACTACTTCGATCCAGCTCACGACGGCCTCTTCGATCCGATCGAGCCATCGGGTTAGAGCGAGTTCGCCAGCCTGCTGCGCGAATCGATTCGCTTCGATGGCGCCTTCGGCGCTGTCGGCCCGCCTACGGCGGGACCTCAGGTGGGCGCTGCGGTGCCTGCGCACGTACGAAGAGTCACGTTTACGCGGGCTCCTCGCGCTCCGCCCTAGCTAGGGCCTGTCCCTGAATTCCAGACCGAGGCGGCGAGAGCGCGTTTTGTGCGGGATTCGAGGCGCGAGGAGGAGGCGTACTGGAGTACGTCGACGACGAGCAACGACGAAGACCGCCAAAACCCGCCGAGTCCGCCGACGTGGAGTCGAATTCAGGGACAGGCCCTAGCCTCGATTCGCTCGCGACGGCTGGCGAACTCGCTCTCAGTCCGCAATCGGCCAAGATGTTGGCCCGGATGCGGAGGCTGTGGTGGCGTGGCCTTCACCGTGGCCTCGCGTTCCCCTTGCAGCTCACTCCTTGCCCTCGCTCTCGTGCTCGCACCTTGCGTCGCGAATGCAGCACCACCTCGGGCGTCCGTCGCGGCGCGCGTGATTTCTGCCAAGAGCATCGGATCGCCCACCAATGGCAAACTCGTCGGAGGAGCACGTCTCGATACGAGCGACGCGCTGCGCGTCTATCCCGACGATGCGCCGGGTGATGTCCGCTGGGGACTGCCATCGCTGGTCGGGATGATCGAACGCTCGGCGCATGCCGTGCGCAAGCAGTTTCCGGATGCAGTGCTCTCCGTAGGCCACCTCTCGAAGGCAGGCGGTGGCGAGATCGATCGCCATGCATCTCACGAGAGCGGTCGCGACGCCGACCTCGGTTTTTATGTAAAAAACATCGCCGGGAAACAAGTCTACGCCGATCACATGGTGTCTTTCAAAGGGGACGGTACGGCACCCACGTGGCCGGGCGCACGGTTCGACGACGCACGCAATTGGGCTCTGGTCTCCGCCATGCTGAACGACGCGAGCGCACGCATCACGCACATCTTCGTCGCAACGCCCATCCGCGAACGCCTGCTCGCCTACGCGGTGAAGATAGGAGCGCCGGCCGCCATCCGAACGCGCGCTTCTGAGCTGCTCGCGCAACCGCGCGGCGCACTCCCGCACGACGACCACTTCCATGTTCGCATCGCTTGCCCTTCGAGAATGGATGCGTGCATCGAGCAACCCATCGCGAAGGTTGCCAAGGGTCGCGGGCGCTCCGCTCCGCAGGCAAACCGTTCGGCACGCTCCGCACCTGCAGCTTCCTCGCGCTCCGCCCCCAAGCCCGTGCCCCCGCGCACCGATCGCGAAGAGAACGCACGCAACGACTCGATCATCCCGAGCCTTGCACCCGCCGTCCCAGGACTCGATTCGGTGGTCATTCCTGCGCCGCTCGCGGGCATGAGAGCAACATGGGGTGCCCCCACCAAGCAATCCCCCACAGCCCCTGCCCCCTCCTCCGACCCCGTCGATGATCCGGACGGCGTGCTCGAGAATCGTTAGGGGGCATCCTCGGCGCGTCGCGCTTCATTGATTACGCCACCATCCTCCCCGTACCAATACCAATCCGACTGAGTAAAAGATGGCGAAAGCAGAAGCATCTGTCTCGGAACTCGTCGAAATGATCAAACGCGGGGAGTTGCGGCTCCCGGAAATGCAGCGGCAGTACGTCTGGCGCTCAACCCGTGTCCGTGACCTGATGGACTCGCTCTACCGTGGCTATCCTTCCGGTGCGATCCTGCTTTGGGAGACTGACGGGGGCGTGCCACTTCGCGAATTCGCTATCGAGCAGACGGGCATTTGACGACGATCCGTAACGGCGGCAAGGGAGCCGAACTGATCGACCGTCTCCGGCTCCAGGTCGGGCGGCTAGACGTGTCAGCCGACGAGTTGGAGGGACGCAACCAGCGCAGTGCGCTGTTCAAGACGATGTTCCTCGCATTCCGCTCGAACGGTGCGAAGGACTGGCTGTCGAACCTCGCAATCGCGCTCGATCACTCGGGCGCTCAGCACCAGTTGCAGTTCCACCACATATTCCCGAAGAAGCAGCTCAAAGGCATTCACACCGCCCGCGAAGCCGACGATATCGCCAACCTCACCTTCATCGGCGGCAAGACCAATCGCGCCATCAGCGACAAGGAACCCGCAAAGTACCTGCTACCTCTTATCGAACAGCAGGGCGACCTGCCGTTCCGCGCACAGGCAATACCGACCAGTCCAGCGCTTCTAGAAATCCAGGCTTACAAGGATTTTCTGAAGGTGCGTCGCACCATGATCGCCGAACGACTCAACGCCTTTCTCGGGGTTGAAGGCTCTGGGGAACGCACGGAGCAGAGGTAACCAACAGCGGAGGGCCTTCCCCGTCCGTGCGCAGGAAGGCGCGCTTTGGCGCGCCTGACGAGCACGTGACAAGGGGAAGCAGGTGTGATTGGAGTCAAGGCCATTTTGTTCACGCGTGGGTGGGAAGTAGAGTGGGAGTCCAGGGGCGACCATCGCGCTGGATGGCGTTGACGAGGGTCAGCAGCTTGCGCATACAGGCGACCAGAGCCACCTTGGCCGGCTTGCCCTTGTCGCGCAGGC
>WQYX01000108.1 GCA_009781005.1 Polyangiaceae bacterium
AGGGCAGCCGTCGCGAGCGAATCGAGGCTAGGGCGGAGCGCGAGGAGCCCGCGTAAACGTACTTGTCGTACGTGCGCAGGCACCGCAGCGCCCAACCGACGAATCGATTCGCGCAGCAGGCTGCCCTACACGCTCAGTCCTTGAAGCGATGCTTCAGGCGAAGGAACGGTGTTTCGAAATAGTGGAAGGAGAGCCATGCGAGCACGTACGTCAACGTGATTCCGACGATCGTGACGGCGATACCGAAGCCGAGCGCTCGCGGCGTCGACGTCCACGCCTGGATTCGTTTGAAGTACGGGATCCCGAAGGATACGAGCGGCCAATGAATGACGTACATGCCGTAGCTGACGCGCCCGAACGCACGCAACAAGCGGCCATCGAACACGCGCTCAACGTAGCGAGGGAGCGCACCGTCGACCGTCGTGAGCACTACGGTTGCGAAGAAGACCGCAAGCAACCCATATCCGAACACGATGACGCGGCGATCGTAGAACTGCAGTCCCCCCGTCCAGGCGATGAGCCCGAGGAGCGCGAGCGCAGAGGCACCCAGCACGAAACGGCGATATTTTCGCCATGCTCGAAGAAGCGCGGAGTTGGGTGTCGCCATCAACACTGCAACGAGAGCCCCAAGGAGCAGACCATCCATTCGCGTCGGGAGCGCGCGATAAGCCAACTTCGCCGCCGTGAGAGGATCTCCAATGTGCGGCGAGAAAACGAGTCCGACACGCAATACGGCTCCGACGACGATGAGCGACAGCATGGTGCCGACATGCGCGCGCTTCGGAATGACTAAGAGCAGCGCCGGCCAGACGAGATAGAATTGCTCTTCGATCGCGAGCGACCAAAGGTGCGACGTCCACCGCTCCGGGTCGGGATCGAACGCGAGTGAGTAGTTTTGAGCGTAGAGCCAGTATGGCCATTCCGGGATCCGCGCCGCAGTCGCCAAACAGACGATCGTGCCAAGGATGATCGCCGCGTAGTAGAGCGGAAAGATACGGAGCACGCGCCGAAACCAGAAGTTTCGCATCCGCTGCCCGACGGTATGCTTCGATTCGACGAGCAGCCCGCGAGTGATCAAGTAGCCGGAGAGAACGAAGAAGAGGTCGACACCGAACCAACCGGTCCAGAATACGTGCTTGATGAAATGGGTCGCCGCCGTGCCTTCACCGAAGGCCCAACTGAAGTGAAAGAGCATGACGACGAGGATTGCGATCCCGCGAAACCCGTCGAGTATGCTGATGTGCAAGAGTGCTTCGCGGGCGCGGGCACCCGAGAGCGGGAGTGAGTCTCCGACACGCCCTTGGCTTTGAGTTGGTACGTTGCTGGGGCTACGCGATTTGTCGTCGGTATTCCAGTTCTTGCTGAGTGACAATTCATTACCTCAGGCAAAGGACCGCTGGCAAAGGAGCGAAGCCACCTGGTCAAGTCGTCGGACGCAACGAATTGTTGAAACACACCTTCGATTGGGCGTGAATCACAATCGTCACTCATTCAAAACCTTTCGTAGGCGCCCGCACGCTGAGCACACATCGTGCCGGTGCGCATTCTCTCAGAGCGTGTTGGGCAGCCGTAGCCGTCGAACACGCTCTCACACCGCGATGCCGGCGGACTCCCGAACGATCTCCGCAACCTGCGTAACGAGCTCGACGCCTTGTCCCTTGTCAGTTGTGGCCCCCTCCGCGCGGCTCGCTTCGCGCTCCGCGCGTGCTCCCCCCGGCCTCGTGCTCGTCGGGCGCGCAACGCGCCCTCCTGCGCGCGGGACGGGGGAGCCCGTCGTGCCGAAACTGCGAGCGTCATGCCGTATATTCACAGCAACGGCCCATGCCTCGTAGGGGCGGCCCTCCGTGGCCGCCGTCCTCACACCGCGATGCCGGCGGACTCCCGAACGATCTCCGCAACCTGCGTAACGAGCTCGACGCCTTGTCCCTTGTCGTCAACCCAGCGGCTCGTGGTCTCGTCGAAGTCGAAGTGCCATGCGCGCGCGTTCGCCGCGAGCCAGATCTGTCTGGTGGGGCGTTGCGTGTTGATGATGCACTTGCGACCATCCCTGAAGGTGAGCGTGATCACGTCACCTGCACGCTCCACATCGACGTCGTCCGCATCCACGTCATTGAAGCGATCCTCAATCTCGCGAAACACCGCATCGGCAAGCTCGAAATACCGTCGTTCGTCCATCATGCGAGTCTTACCCCACATCTATGGACGCGAGACGCACCGTCTTCGGCATCGGCGTTGGTTGCCGCACTACTTCCAGCGTACGCCGCGTCTCGTCGGTTCCGCTGAATCCGGTCATGGAGTAAGCCTATGACGACATCTCACCCCAACCGCCCTCGTCACCGCCCGCACTTTGGACGCTCACGCGCCGCGTGCGCAGGAGAACTCGCCTTTGGTGGATGCTGAGTGCCGTGGCGTGCGTGGGGATTGTGCAGAGCGCTTGCTTTGGGAAGGACTTCTGGAGCTCTGCCTCTACCACGGATGACAATTCGGTTCCGCCACCCCCTGCCAACTGCGACACTTCCGCAGATCCGAAAGACTCCCCTGCGTGTGTGGTGGACACTTACGCTGTATTCGTGAGCACCGAAGCTGGGAACGACAGCAACAAGGGGACCAAGGATTCTCCTGTTGGGAGCATCAGTCAGGCGTTGACGATGGCAGCTGCGCAAGGCAAGCCGCGCATCTACATCTGCGGCACGGGCACCTTGAATGAGCAAGTGACGATGACCGGTGGGATGGCAGTGTCTCTCTACGGCGGCTTTCTGTGCTCCAACTGGGAGTACAATAGCGCGCAGAAAGCCACCATCAAATCGGTCGTGACAGGCGCCGCTCTCACGGTGACAGGCGCTTCCACGGCTGTCACCATCTCGGATCTACGTCTCGAAGCACTGCCCGGCGCCAGTCCTGGCGAGTCGTCCATTGCCGTCTTCACCTCGCTATCGACGGTGACGTTCGTCCGCACCGACCTTGTGGCGCACGATGGATCTGGAGGCGCCGCGGGCGCCGCAGGCCAATCGGGCGATGCGCGGACGGTAGATCCCCAAAATGGTGTAAACGGGGAGGGTGCAACACCGGGTCGAAGCACGACGTGCACCTGCGCGGGCCAAGGAACCACCAAAGGGGGTCAAGGAGGAGCGACGTACTTCAACGGCACATCGGGGAGTCCGCTGATGGTAGCCAACCCTCCGGGGAATGATGGCTCAGGTGGCACTTCGGGTGACAGTGGAGGAGCCCTGGCATGCACCAGCGGACGTACGGGTGCCGCGGGCCTCGCCGGTGCTTCCGCCGGGCCGACCCTGTCTCTTGGTTCCTTGACGTCCAGCGGCTGGATCCCTGGCGATGGCCTGACCGGCATGGACGGCACGCTAGGGCAGGGCGGAGGAGGCGGAGGCAGTGGACAGCTTTTTTCTTATGTTGGAGGAGGAAATGCGAGTGGAGGAGGAGGGGGAGGAGGCTGCGGAGGCTGTGGTGGCTCTGGAGGAGCCGGCGGGCGAGGTGCGGGCTCGAGCGTCGCGCTTCTGTCGTACGCGAGCATGGTGACGTTGAACGCATGCACGCTTTCGACGGGACAGGGTGGAATGGGCGGCTTGGGTGGAATGGGTGGAGCGGGTGGGGGTGGGAGTGTTGGCTGCTTCGGCGGCAATGGTGGACAAGGCGGAGCGGGAGGAGGCGGAAGTGGAGGCGCCGGAGGCCTCTCCGCGGGCATTCTCTATGCTGGCCCGATTCCTGTGCTCGACGGTGCCACGACGTACAGCGGAAACACGTACAGCGGAAACCTAGCAGGCAAGGGTGGAGCCGGCGGTGGAGCCGCGGGCGTCCCTGGTCCTGACGGCCTTACTGGCAGGATGGTAAGTGCCACTAATTGGTCGGTGGTGCCCTAATGCTCATCAGGGGGCTTCCCCGGCGGCGCGCAGGAGGCCAGGCGAAGCCTGGCCGACGAGCACCGCCCAGGGGAAGGCGGCGCAAGGAGCGCAGCGAGCGGCGCGGTTGGGGCCCCTTAATTGAGCGAGTAGGGAAGGCTCAGCGTGAAAGGCGCGATCGCAGCGTCGAACGTCGAGCCATCGGGCCGATGCATTTCGTAGGAGCCGCGCATCTGACCGCGCGGCGTCGCGAGGACGCAACCGCTCGTGTACTCGAACTCTTCGCCCGGTCCGAGCAGCGGCTGCTGCCCGACGACGCCGGCGCCGCTGACTTCGTCGGTGTGACCCTCGCTGTCGGTGATGATCCAGCGGCGGCCCCGAAGCTGCGCGGGAGCGGTGCTCTCGTTGGCGATGCGAACGGTGTACGCAAAGACATAACGATGCATCCTTGGCAGCGACTGCTCGGGGACGTAGCTCACGCGTACGGTGACGTTGATGCCTTCGGTGGTTGCAGTGGACACGTCCACTGACGTGCCACGCGCGAGCGCCGATCGCAAATAACGGTCGCGAAAGCGCGCCCGTGGCGGGCGGTGTGACTCAGCTTGCGCCGGGGTAAGACTGACGCTAACGTGAGGGTTGGTCTCAATGAGGAGTTCTCGCTTATCCATTGTTCAAGAAACTCGCGACGACGACGCGGCAGACGCGCTCATGCAGGTGGGCGATCTCGCGCGTGAGTCCGGAAAAACCGTGCGCGCCATTCACCTCTACGAAGAGCTCGATCTGCTTCGCCCTGCCGCGCGATCGAAAGGTCGCTATCGCCTCTACGGCCGCGAAGCGCTCGTGCGCATCCGCTGGATCGTCAAGCTCCAGGATCTCGGCTTCAGCCTCACCGACATCAAAGCCATCGTTCGCGACATCGGGAACAAAGGCCGCGGCTCCGCGTCCACGGCCATGATCAAAGTACGTGAGGTCTACACGAAAAAGCTCGAAGAGACGCGCGCGCAGATCGCGCGGCTCAAGGGCCTCGAGAGCGAAATCCTAGCGAGCCTCCAGTACCTCGAGCCCTGCGATTCACTCTGCGAATCCAATCGCGTCCTTCACACGTGCGAGGCGTGCAACCACCACCCGCGCGAGCAAACGGTGCCGGATCTCGTGGCCGGCTTCCGCGGGTGACACCGCGCGCCGACCGGAAAAAGAGAAGCAGAAATCATGGCTCCCCCGATCCCGATCTTCATGGACTACCAGTCGACGACGCCGGTCGATCCGCGCGTGCTCGAGGAGATGTTGCCGTACTTCACAGAGAAGTTCGGCAACGCGGCGAGCCGGAGTCATTCGTTCGGCTGGCAAGCGGAGGAGGCCGTCGATCTCGCACGCGAGCGCATTGCCAAACTTATTTTCGCGCAGAGCGAAAAGGAGATCATTTTCACCTCCGGCGCCACCGAATCGGACAACCTCGCCATCAAGGGCGTCGCCGAGTTCTACAAAGACAAGGGCGATCACGTCATCACCACCGCCATCGAGCACAAGGCCGTTCTCGACACGTGCAAACGACTCGAAAAGGACGGCTTTCGCGTGACGTATCTCGGCGTCTCGAAGGATGGCCTCGTGGATCCCGACGACGTAAAGAAAGCCGTCACGGACAAGACCATTCTCGTCAGCGTGATGCTCGCGAACAACGAGATCGGCACGGTGCAGCCGCTCGAAGAGATCGGCAAGATCACGCGCGAGCGCGGGATTCTTTTTCATAGCGACGCCGTGCAGGGCATCGGCAAGGTGGACTTCAACGTTCAGAAGATGAACGTCGACCTCGCGAGCATCACGGCGCACAAGATGTACGGGCCGAAGGGCATCGGCGCGCTCTTCGTCCGGCGCAGCAAGCCCCGCGTTCGCATCGTCTCGCAGATGGACGGCGGCGGTCACGAGCGCGGGATGCGCTCCGGCACGCTGAACGTCCCGAGCATCGTCGGCTTCGGCAAAGCAGCGGAGATCATGCGCCTCGAGGGCGAGGGCGAATCACGCCGCATCCTCGCGCTGCGCGAACGCCTCCGCACGAAGATCACGAGCGCCCTCGAAGAAGTCTACGTCAACGGCTCGCTCGAGCACCGTCTCCCGGGCAACCTGAACGTCTCGTTCAACTTCGTCGAAGGCGAAGCCATGATGATGGCCATCAAAGAGGTGGCCGTGAGCTCCGGCTCCGCGTGCACGTCCGCGAGTCTCGAACCGAGCTACGTGCTGCGCGCCCTCGGAGCACCCGAAGAGATCGCGCACTCGAGCATTCGCTTCGGTCTCGGCCGCTACACGACGGAAGAGGAAGTGGATTACGTGGCCGGCCTCGTCATCGAGAAGGTCAAACATCTGCGCGACATGTCCCCGCTCTACGAGATGCACAAAGAAGGCATCGACCTGAAGAGCATTGCTTGGGCTGCACATTAGGCACCCGAGAAGAGAAGAACGAGAAGAAGGAAGAAGTCATGGCGTACAGCGACAAGGTCATCGACCACGCAGAAAACCCGCGCAACGTCGGTACACTCGACAAGGAGGACCCTTCGGTCGGTACGGGACTCGTCGGCGCGCCCGCGTGCGGCGACGTGATGCGCCTTCAGATCAAAGTCTCGAACGATGGCGTGATTGAAGACGCAAAGTTCAAGACCTTTGGCTGCGGCTCGGCCATCGCGTCGTCGTCGCTCGCCACGGAGTGGATCAAAGGCAAGAAGGTCGAAGAAGCCGAGGCCATCAAGAACGTCGACATCGTCAACGAGCTGAACCTCCCGCCCGTGAAGATCCACTGCTCGGTTCTTGCCGAAGACGCCATCAAGAGCGCCATCGCGGATTACCGCGCCAAACAGCTGCCAAGCGCAGCGGAACCACAGATTGATGAGTGAAAGATTGACGAGTGAAGCCATGAGCTGCAATCCCGATTCGACCGAGGCTGCTTCCGCAAAGAAAGGGCTCGGCATCACCGTTACGCAGGCCGCCATCGACGCGATCGGCGCGCAGATCGAAAAACGCAACGTGCCTGGGACGTCGCTTCGCGTCGGCATTCGCGGCGGTGGATGCTCGGGGTTCTCTTACGTCGTCGAGTTTTTCGACGCAGAGCCGCACGCGCGCGACACGGTCTACGACTTGACGACGAGCGCGGGCAAATCGGTGCGCGTGGTCGTCGACAAGAAGAGCCTCCTTTATCTGAACGGCTCAACGCTCGAGTGGGAAAAGACCCTGATGCGTCAGGGCTTCAAATTCGTGAACCCGAACGTGACATCGAGCTGCGGTTGCGGCTCGTCGTTCACGGTCTGATTTTTGGGGAGCCGGATCATGGATCCGTTTGCCGTAATCGGTGCCCCGCGGAGGTTCGATCTCGATCTTTCGGCGCTCGAGAAGACGCATCGCGAGCTCGCGCGCGCGCTGCATCCTGACAAGTTCGCGCACGCGAGCACGAGCGAGCGCCGAATTGCGCTCGAGAAAGCAGCCACGGTCAACGAAGCGTGGCGCATCGTGCGCGATCCCATCCGCAGAGCCGAGGCGCTCTTTGGGATCGGCGGCATCGCCGTTGGACACACGCGCGAGCCCCAGGCTTCGTCCGCATTTTTGATGGACGTGCTCGAGCAACGCGAAGCCCTCGCGCAAGCGCGAAAAGACCGAGACATGGTGAAGGTGCGCGCGCTCGGAGAACACTTCGAAGCGCGTGCAAAGGCCGCCGAAGAAAAGCTCACGCAGGGCTTCGCGCTCGCGTTTGCAGGAAGAGAGAGCGCGCCCGACCGCGGCGCGCTCGAGACCGTGTTGCCCGTGCTCGGCGAGCTACGTTTTTACAGGCGCTTCATCGACGAGGTGAGCGCCATCATCGAAGAGGAAGAAGTGTCATGACCGGCTTGCTCGAGATCTTCGATCCCAAGGCGCCTCCGCGTGCCATCGGCATCGATCTCGGAACGACGAACTCGCTGGTTGCGTACGTGAAAAACGAACGACCAACGGCGGTCTTGGATTGCAACGGACATGCGCTCTTGCCGAGCGTCGTCCACTACGGCGACCGCGGCGAAGTCGTCGTCGGAGAGAACGCGGCGCTTCGCGCAGCCGAGAGCCCGCGCGAAACCATCGTGAGCGTCAAGCGCTTCATGGGTCGCGGCGCCGATGATCCAGAGACCGAGCGGCTCGGTCCGTACGCGTTCGCGAAGCCGAGTTCGAGTGAACCAAACGTCGTTCGCTTCCTCGTGCGCGACAGAGCCATCACGCCCGTCGAAGTGAGCGCGGAGATCCTGCGCACGCTCAAACACCTCGCGGAAGACGAGCTCCGGAGCGTTGGGGGCGCGGTCATCACCGTGCCCGCTTACTTCGACGACGCTCAGCGCCAGGCCACGAAAGATGCCGGGCGCCTCGCGGGGCTCGAGGTCCTCCGCCTCTTGAACGAGCCCACTGCCGCGGCCCTCGCGTACGGCCTGGACAAAAAGCAAAATGGAAAATTCGCTGTCTACGATCTCGGCGGCGGCACCTTCGACATCACGATCCTCGTGCTCGACAACGGCGTCTTCCAGGTGTGCTCCACCGGCGGCGACAGCGCGCTCGGCGGCGACGACATGGACCGCGCGATCGCGCACGAACTCTTCGAGCTTTCGGGGCGCAACTGGAAGGTTGCATCTCCACGCGACGTTCGCATTGCTCTCGATCTCGCACGCGCCGTCAAGCACGGGCTCACCAGCGGTGACGAAGTCG
The DNA here is from genome assembly GCA_009781005.1 of Polyangiaceae bacterium. Taxonomy (GTDB): domain Bacteria; phylum Myxococcota_A; class Polyangia; order Polyangiales; family Polyangiaceae; genus Labilithrix. Next base: position 8,559 of record WQYX01000108.1, read on the forward strand.
AGGTCGAAAATCCGTTTTCCACGGAGCCAAAGAGCCTCGTCATCACGCGCGCTCGCTTCGATGCGCTCATCGAGCCGCTGCTCGCGCGCACGGGTGCCGCGTGCCGCCGAGCGTTGAAAGACGCGGGGTTGAAAGCAACTGAGCTCGACGGCGTCATCCTCGTGGGCGGCGCCACGCGCGTCCTGGCCGTGCGCGCGTACGTTGCCAAGCTGTTCGGCAAAGAGCCGCTCGCGGACATCGATCCCGACGAGGTCGTTGCGCTCGGGGCGGCGGTGCAAGCGGATCTCCTTGCCGGAGAAGGCACGGCCAACGACGTGCTTTTGCTCGACGTCATCCCGCTGTCGCTCGGCATCGAGGTTGGCTGCGGTCTCGTCGATCGGATCCTGCCGCGCAACACGACGACGCCGGCCGTGGCGCGCGCGACGTACACCACGCAGCAAGACAACCAGACCGGTTTCGAGATCCACGTCGTGCAAGGCGAGCGCGAGCTCGCGGCCGACTGCCGGAGCCTGGCGCACTTCACGCTGCGCGGCATTCCCCCCATGCCCGCGGGCATGGCGCGGCTCGAAGTGACGTTTCGCGTGGATGCCGACGGTTTGCTCAGCGTGCACGCACACGAACAGACAACAGGGCACGAGCAGAGCGTGAGCGTCAAGCCTTCGTACGGCCTGGACGACGACACCATCGAGCAGATGCTGCTCGACGCGATCGATCACGGCGAAGAGGACATCATGGCGAGACGCCTTGCCGAGGCGCGCACCCTTGCCCAACGCATCATTGGCTCGACGAAAAAGTCACTCGAGGTGGACTCCGATCTGCTCGAACCCGGCGAGAAAGAGCGCATCCTGACGGCTCTCTCTGCGCTCGAAAAGATCACGAGCGAAGCAAAGGGCGATGACGCTCGACGCGTGCAACTTCACATCGAAGATCTCGACGCGGCAACGAAAGACTTTGCAGGCCGCCGCATGAACCGCGCGATCGCTCGAGCCATCGCAGGTCAGAAGCTCGAAGCGGTCGAACACACCGTAGAGCACGCAAAGGGCCTCGAGGCCGCGCACGCACCGAGGAGATCCACATAATGGCCGTCGTGCGTTTCAGGGGATACGCCGAAATCGAAGTTCCGATCGGCACGACCATTCTCGCAGCTGCGCAGAAGGTCGATGCGCCGGAGGGCTATGCCTGCGGCGGCGTCTGCGCATGCTCCACGTGCCACGTTCACGTGCTCAAAGGCGCTGAGCTTCTCAGCGAGAAGGAAGAAGACGAGGAAGACATCCTCGACAAGGCCTTTGACGTGCGCAGCTCATCGCGCCTCGGCTGCCAATCGCGCATCTTGAAGGACGGCGAGGTCGAAGTCGAAATCACACGCGAGAGCCTCAAAGCCTACGAGAACGAACACCCAGAACATCGTGGCAAATAGGGCGGCCACAGGGGGCCGCCCCTACGAATGCGTTTTGTCGGTGTAGGGGCCAGGCCCCCCGTGCCTGCCCTTCTATTAGGGGTGGCCACAGACGGCCGCCCCTACGAATGCGTTTTGTCGGTGTAGGGGCCAGGCCCCCCGTGCCTGCCCTTCTATTAGGGGTGGCCACAGACGGCCGCCCCTACGAATGCGTTTTGTCGGTGTAGGGGCACGCCCCCGTGCCGGCCCTTCTATTGCGCGATCGTGTTCGTTCGCTCCCCGAGGGCGGGTGCGGAACGCTGGAGCAATGGGTACACGAAGAGCAACGCGAGCCAATAAAATGTGCAGAATACACCGGTAGCGATCGCTGTCCGCCGCACGGCTTGCCTGAGCGTTCCGCCGTTTGCCAGCACGAGCGGGATCAAAATCGTCGCCGCCAGGATCGAGACGAGAAGCACCTTCTGCATCGCTATCGCTTCACTTTACCACTCGGTTACCATGGACGCGCCAAGCGCGCTTTGACCATGCGCCCCCACGGCGTTGGCACGAGCGACGAGGTGCCGCCACACCAGGTGTCGTCGTCAACGAGCATGTTCGGCGGACACTTCGCGTGAAATGTGTACGCCGTCCACGGGATGCCAAGGCGCTCGGCCAGGTCCCAGAGCTTCTCGATGTCTTCGGGAAACATCGTTGCGCTCGCGTCGTCGACCGGACCCACCTCGCCAAGGATGACCGGCAACTTCGCGGCGGGCTTGCGCACGAGTGCATCGAAACTGGTCGCGCGATTGTAGATGTGCGTCTCGTAGGCGATGTTGACGCCGCCGCCAGCGGTGATGGGATGATCGATGTAGTAATCAAGTACCCGACCCCACGCGCGCGTGCCCTGCACGGTGATCACGTGACGGCGCTCGGGCCGCTCCACGCTGCGAATGGCGGCAACGGTGTCGTTCATCGCCTTCCAGACTTCGCCATCGAGCTTGCCGTCTTCGTTGTTCTCGGGCTCGTTGACGAGACCGAAGAGCACGAAAGGCATGTCCTTGAGCGCGCCCGCGAGCTTCTTCCAGACGAGCGCCGTGCGCGCCGAAGGCAGACCGCGCGGTCCGAACGACGGTTCGTGCCAGAGCGACACGAGCACGTAGACGCCCGGCTTCTTTCCGACGTGACCGATGATCCTCATCACGTCACTGAAGTAGTCTTCGTCTTCGAGCACGCCGCGATAGTGCACGCGCCCGTGTCCGCTGCCCTTGTCAGGATAGCTTTCGAGCAGCAGCCGGATGAAGTTTGCGTGCCAATCATCCACGACCGCATCGATGCGACGGAGCACGGGCTCGACGTGTGGAGGCTCCCACGAGCACGAATCGCACGAGCGTGTATCATGCATGTTTACGCCGCGCCCGTGGAAAGGCTTGCCGTTGGGCAGAACGATGCGGTTGCCTTCGACACGAAGCCATCCGGTAATAGGGCCCGTTGGCATGGGTGGCTCGGCTTCCGGCAACGTGCGTCCGGCTGTCGGAGATGCGGCGTCGGGCGCGGGACTCGACGCGGGGGGAGCCTGCTGATGACACGAGACGGCGAGCGCGCACGCCACGCACACCGCCATCGTGAAGAGCACTCTTGTGGCACGACGGGTTCGATCGCGACGGGTGATAGCCATGCTCTTAGAGCGCGAATGCGCGCTACTTCGTGCTCGACGCGTTCAACACGACCGACCCAAGAAACTTCGCTCGGCCCACTTCTTCGATGGTTCGCGAAGATGCGACGACGCTCGTCTCGCCGATGAACACGCCGAGCAATGCTGCGTCGACGTTCTGCGCCATCGGCACGGTCGTGGCGTTCTCGGTCACCAGGCGGAGCACGACGATGCATCGCTTGCCGCGACTCGTGATGCTCTGGATCTGCGCGAGCATGCGCCCCATGTCTTTGAGCCCGAGATTGCGCGCGTCGAAGACCGTGAGCTCCTGGCCGAGCTCGCTCGCGAGCCGCGCAAGACCGTGGGCGATCTCGAGCACGCCGTCGGGATCGCGCTTGCTCGATCCGATGAACGCCAGCGACTGCCAGTCGTGCTGCTGACAACGCAGCCACAAACGCTGCCAAACGGGGTCGAGCGTGTTGGAGCCTGACAGCAGCGAGGACATACCGCCGTCATTGGTCTCATCCATCGGGGGTACGGCCTCGGCCGCCGCACCGCCAGCTCCGTGGGCGTCGGCGGTCTCATTGGTCGTCGGTCGCTTATTCACGTGATCGTCCCGTCGGTCTTTTGCGCCAACGCCGACGTTGCGCTCGATGAGCGAGTCTCCGTCGCCGCTAGCCATGTGGACCCCCAAGGGCCCGTTCGTCTTGCGCGAGTATAGCCATAACGTCCTATGGGTCAGAATGTGCAAAAATCCGAACGAGAGCGCGACCAGTCGGAAAATGCGCCTAGTCTTCCGAAAAGGGAAGGTTTAGGACACCGTCTTTCTTTTGAGCACGACCGAACCGGGATGGCCCAGCGGCGGGAGATGTCGCCCGCCGCCGCCGTCGTCGTTCGCCTCCGCAAACGGCGTGCTCACCGGGATAGACCCGTCGACGAGCACGTCGCGCCGAAACATGTCGCACCCAACCGACGCATCGGTCCGCGCAGCAGGCTAGCCCGGATCATTCACGACGACTCCACTCAGATCCGGGCTAGACGGCGCGTGCATGGACTTTCCCATGCTAGAACAATTTTACGATGACACTTCGCTTCGCCCGCAAGGCATCGACCTTCCTGGTTGCGACCGCGCTGCTGTCTGGCGCGTGCGTCGTGCAACTCGTCGACGCCAACGAGCCGCTGACGAACGGGGGAGTCACCGGTGAGGCGGCAGACTGCACACAAGGCGCTCTGATCAGCGCCGAGCCAGTGACCAGCAACTCCGCCACCGTATGGAAGGGGGCGACGCTCGTTGGCCGCTTCGACATGACGGAGAGTGACGTGGGGCCGAGGTTCGACTGGTCCGGCAACGTCATGAAAACCAACTTCGTTGGCTCCGAAGTGTCGGTTGGCCTGAAGATCGCGGACGACCAAAACGCCGACGTCTTCTTCCAGGCACAAGTCGACAACCTCGATCCCTTCGAATTCAAGGTGGCGTCCACCGATCCGCCTTTGCCCTACCCCCTCGCGACGGATCTCTCGTACGGCCCGCACCAGGTCATGGTGATGCGTAACACCGAGGCGCAAAAGGGCGTCACGCAGTTTACGGGCTTCGACCTCGGTTCCGACGGCGAAGCGGCCATACCCACCGACTACCAGCGCCGCATCGAAATCATCGGCGACTCGATCACGTGCGGATACGGCGACGAGGGTGCGAACGCGAGTTGCCCGTTCGACGTCGAAGTCCGCCCAGGCGTGCGCGACCCCCTCACGGAGAACCAATACTTCGCTTACGGTGAGCTCGCGGCGCGCGATCTCAACGCCGATGCCGTCATCCTCTGTTACTCGGGCAAAGGTCTCATGCAGAACCTCAACGACAAGGCGGAGGACGGAACGACCACGATGCCCGCGTACTACAATCGCACGGTCTGCACCGATACCGATCCCAGCAACCTGTGGGACTTCGACGCGGAGACCGATGATCTCAAACCTCAAGTCGTGCTCATCAACCTCGGCACGAATGACTTCTCGCGCGACAATGACGGCGACGGCACTCCAGACGGCATCGATCTCGGGAATTTCGAGGCCGCCTACCGCAACTTCGTCGATTACGTGCGCAAGCACCGACCCGACGCGCACATTTTCTTGGCCGTTTCGCCCATGCTCTCCGATCAATATCCATTGCCCAACGCGCGCTCGAATTTGCGCGATATTCTGGGGCGCATCGCGAGCGATCGCGCCGCGAACGGCGATACGAAGGTCTATCGAATCGAATTCGTGGAAATGGGCACACGCTATGGCCTCGGCTGCGACTACCACCCGAACCTCATCGTGCACCGCATCATGGCCGACCAGTTCGCCGGCGCAGTCCGCACCAAGACGTGCTGGTGACTCCGTGCTAGCCCGGATAATTCACGACGCGATTTCTGCAGACGACCGAGACCGCAGCGAAAAGGGCGCACGCCGTATCGCAGGACCGAGGCGTACTGTACGTACGCCGCAGGTCCGACAAAAGCCGTA
>WQYX01000109.1 GCA_009781005.1 Polyangiaceae bacterium
CAAACCGTTGCGAGCGACACGAGGTCGAGGCTTTTTCCGAGGAGCGCGCGGAGCGTACTTGAAGTACGTGAGCACGCACCGCAGGAAAAAACGAAGAGATCGTGGCGCGCAGCAGGTTTGCAGGCATACCCTAAGCTTTTTTGACCAAATCGTTGAATGCTCGGTCGAACTCGTCGTCGGCGCCAACGGCGGCTTGGCGCATCGGTGCTCTCGATTCTATCTTCATGAGGCGCCGCACGCGCTCCTGCACGTCCCGGTAGTTCGGATCGCGACGCATGGTCCTCTGGTAGTACCCGAGCGCTTCCCTGTTCATCTTCTTGGCTTCGTAAGCGGCGCCGACCTCGAAGCAGAGCGTGGTTTCTTGCTGCGGCTCTTTGACTTGTGCATTGAGCCCCGCGAGCAAGGCCTGGATCGCTTCATTGAGGTTTCCCCGCTCGCTCTCGATCATGCCGATCATCGAGCGGCACACGCACTCACGCTGGGGATCTCGCGCGGCGATCTCGAACTCGCGGATCGCATCACCAAGAAGCATCATCTCCTTGTAGGCGATGCCAAGGTTGTAATGCGACTCGGAGTCTTCAACGCTGATCTGTTTGGCAATGCCTTCTTTGAACTTCGAGAAGACTTCGTCAACGTCGATGGTCGCATCGTGCGCAGTGCTCTCGGCCGGCCGCGCATCGGCGTACTTGAGGCTCTCGAGCGCGTCGAGGGACGCCGTGACGCCGTACGTACGATCCTGCGCGCGAGGTTTCTCGCGTGCGCCGCTTCCGCGCTCTGCTTCGAGCGCGTCGATCTCTGCCAGCCGCTCGCGAAGGAGCGGGTTGTTCGGATAGCGAACGTGCTGATCGGCGAGGATGGCGCGCGCGTCGTCGTAGAGGCCACGCGAGCAAAAGAACTCCGCTTCGTCGAGGGCGTCTTCGAGTTCTTGGTGCGCCGCCGTCTGAGTCGAGGCATCGTCCTCGGTCGCGATGCCGCCCTGCGCAATCGCGGCTCTGCGGTCCTCGGCAGCTTCTTCGTCGATAACGTAGTCGACGTGGTATTCGGTCTCGCCCCCGTCGTAGGTCTCGACGCGCGCCTGCTCGTGGCTTTCGCGATCCCCCGTCGAGACATCGGGCTCCTCGATGTCGTACGCCGGAAGCGGCTCTGCCGCGTTGTCGTATTCAATCTCGGGGATCTCGGTTGCCTGGCTCTCGTTCTCGTCGACGATCTCGTAGCCAAGCTCACCGAGCAGCTCGATTGCGCGGGCATTCTGCGGATCGAATGCGAGTACGTCCTCCAGGGCGTGAGCCGCCGACTCTGTGTCCTGCGCGTCGACATAGAGGCTCGCGATGACGAGCATTTCTTCGACGGCTCGTTCGGTCTGATCCGCTTCGATGAGGACGTCGCGATAGACCTCGTGGACGTCCATGGCGCGAGGATCGAGCGTGAATCCCCTTTGAAGCGTGTCGAGTGCCTTGCTGTAGAGGCGAACGCGGCGGAAGGTGTTCGCATCGCGAATCACCTTCTGTAGTTCTACGGCGAGATCGGCTGCCTGTTCGTTGTAGTTCGCGTCGTACGCTTCGCCCTCGTCCGACAGATCGTAGACGGGGATGCGGTTTCCGTGGTCAGAGGTGCCGGTTTCCGCGTATGCACCTGCATCGACGTCAATGTCGACGTCGGCCATTTCGTCGTCCGTGACTTCTTGGTACGAGAGATCTTGGTACGAGAGACCCTCGGCCTGCTCGTGATCGAGCGTCAGCGTTGCCGCCGAGTCACGCGTTAGCGTCGCGGACTGAGGCACCGCAGGTGAGTGCGGCTGCGCGATCGGTCGTTCGGCCGACGCTACCGGCGCCTGCGCCTCGTAACTAGGTACGTTTGCCGCGCTGACGGGCTCCGATGGTGCTGCTCGCGTGTACACCGCATGGTCGCCCGCGACGTTGCCGAGTTGTGAAGACAACTTGAGGACGCCTTCATCGTTCGGCGCAGCCTGCAAGAGGTGTTGGACGATTTGCTGAAACAGTTCTTGGTCGCCGGTGTCGCGCGCGATGCGCGCCATCTCCTTCTGAACTTCGATTGCCTTGTTGCCCTGGCCGATGGCGTTGAAGGCGCGCGCAAGCGCTGACAGCGTGTCGAAATTGCGAGGGTTTGCCTGGAAACAGATTTGCAACTTCGCGAGCGCCTGCATGCCGTCCTGCGACTGGCCTCGTGACAGATAGAGTTCGGCGCAGACGCGTGCCTGTTCGGCGTCGGGTCGGTGGTGCAGGAGGCGCTCGAGCACCTTGATCGCGTCGTCGCGGCGGCCAATGCTCGCAAGTTGGTTCGCGGCCGTCTTGAATTCGGCTACGGCGCCGTCAATGTCCTTCACGCGCGAGAATGCTTCCGCGAGACGGAGGTGCGGCAGCGGATTGGTGGGATCGAGCTCGACGATCTTTCTGAAGACGTCGATCGCCTCTTGGTCCTTTTGCTGGCTTTGGAGGCGACTCGCCACCTCGTCGAGGGCCGCGAGCGCGTCGCTCGTCAGGCCGAGCTGCTGATAGAGCTCGGCGAGCTTCGGCGCGACGTGCGCGTAGCGCTCTTCGAGCTGAGGCACGTGCTTGGCGATGATTTCGCGGATCTGCTTGTAAACTGCAATTGCCTTGAGCGCGAATCCCTGCTGCGCGTAGAGCTTTCCGACGGCCTCGTACGTTGCAATGGCATCGCCGTGCAGGTTTTGTTTTGCCTGCAGATCACCGATCTTGAGCAGGGTCCGAGCGTCGTTCGGATCTGCGTCGATGAGTTTTCGGTACTCGAGGACCGCCTTTTCGTACTTCTTTTTCTCGACGTACTTTTGGGCGGCCTGCAATACCTTGTCGCGATCAATCGCCACGTGGATGCGGGCTCCCTTCCGATGAAGACCGAGTCAGTCCGGTCTCCGAATGTTGCGCGTTGGGTGCGTCAAAACAGAAATGCAAAGCAAACCTTTCAGGGGGTGAGAGGTCCCTTTAGGACAGCGAAAACGACTGTGACGAACGCGAATGCGAGCGTGGTAACCGTTAGAGTAACGCTAGTTGTCCCGGCGTGCCTACTTCCGGCGGCGGCTTTTCGGGCCTTGCTTCCAAGGACATGATGCAGCGCAATCACGACGAGCGCCGCGGTCAATTTCGCATGAAACCAATGAAGGTGTAGGTATGCGCTTGGAGCGTGGAGCAAACGAGCGAGGCCGAACGAGAGGCTGAGCACGAATGCGGGGACGCACGAGCGACGATAAAGCTGAAGAGCGACTTGCGCGATTGCATCGCGTCGCTCGGTGATTTCCGTTCGCGACGAGGCCGCCGTGAGAAAACCCACTGCCGCAATGGATCCAATCCAAACGGTGTTGGCAAACACGTGGAGGGCCAAAAAGAGCTGCGTCATGTGAAGGCCTCGTCGTGCCGTCGCATCGAGGAGAGAACTATATGGCGCGAATGACGGTCCGCCCAACGTTCTTTCCGAGCTCGTGGTTCAAACCACGATGTAGGTGGCTCCTCTCAGCCAAACGATTCAAAGACAGTTCAACGTTTCCAGCCACGACGGTAAACGGCTACGTTGCGTCGTCATGCCGACTCAGTCTGCCCTCTACAAAGCGCCGTTCGGTCCCGGCGGGGCGAGCGAAGTAGATACTGCGCTCGCGGAGAAGTTGCTCGCGGTGGCGCTCTCCAAGGGGGCAGACTACGCGGATCTTTTTTTCGAGTATCGGGCCGCAGGCGGCCTGGTTTTCGACGAGGGGATCCTCAAGAACGCGTCGCGCGGCGTCTCGATGGGACTCGGTGTTCGCGCGCAACAAGGGGACGCAACGGGCTACGCGTACACCGAGAAGCTTGACTGGGACGCGATGATTCGTGCAGCCCAGACCGCCGCGTCGATCGCGTCGAGTGGTCGAGTCGTGGCGGCGCAGAAGGTCGAAGTGCGAGCATTGCCGAGTCGGTACGAACTCGACACGGTGACGCTCGATATCCCCGGTATGGAGAAAAGGAAGATTCTCGAGCGCGCCGCGGCTGCCGCCCATGCTCACGATTCACGCGTCGTGAAGGTCGAGTGCTCGTTTGCCGAGGAGATCCGCGAGATCCTCATCGTTACGAGTGACGGTAAGCTCGCGCGCGACGCGCAGCCGCTCATGCGTTTCGGCGTGCGCGTCATCGCCGAGCATGACGGCAAGCGCCAGGAAGGTAGCTCCGGTGGCGGTGGCCGCACGACGATCGGATACTTCGACGGCAAGTCGCCCGAGTGGCACGCCAAGCGCGCCGCTGCGCAGGCGATCCTCATGCTCGATGCGCAGGAAGCGCCTGCCGGTCAGATGGAAGTCGTGCTCGCACCGGGCGATAGCGGCATCCTCTTGCACGAAGCCGTTGGCCATGGCCTGGAGGCCGATTTCAACCGCAAAGGCACCAGCAACTACGCCGGACAGATCGGCAACGTCGTCGCGAGCGAACTCTGTACCGTGATCGACGACGCCACACTCCTTCAGTCGCGCGGTTCCATCAATGTCGATGACGAAGGCAACGAACCGCGCTCGAGCGTGCTCATCGAAAATGGAACGCTTGTAGGTTACATGCATGATCGGCTGAGCGCGCGCCACTACGCGCTCGGATCGAACGGCAACGGCCGGCGCGAGAGCTTCGCATGTGCGCCGATGCCCCGCATGACCAACACGATTCTCATGGCCGGGCCGCACGAGCCAGGCGAGATCCTGAAGAGCGTCAAGAAGGGGATCTTTGCCGTGAAGTTCGGTGGAGGGCAGGTCGACATCTCGAACGGCGATTTCGTCTTCTCGCTCACCGAGAGCTACTTGGTTGAAGACGGCAAGATCACTTCTCCGCTCAAAGGCGTAAACCTTATCGGCAACGGTCCTGATGTCCTTCGCAAGGTGACGATGCTCGGTCATGACGTCGAGACGTCGGATGGTATCTGGACGTGCGGCAAAGACGGTCAGAGTGTGCCGGTGGGCGTCGGCTGTCCAACGATCAAGATCAGCGCAATCACCGTCGGTGGAACGAAGGTCTAGAGCGCTCTTAGCCGTCACCGCGGACTCGAACGCGTTTGATCATGGGAGCTTTCGTCGTTGTCGTGGGTCACGGGCCGGATCTCGAAGCTCCGGATGCAACGCCGCGGCTTCTGCGGACGCTCGGCGCCGACGTTCGCACACTCGATCTTTGGGACGATGGTTCATCGCTCTTCGACGAGGACGGCGCACGTGCGCGCGTCCTCGTGATCGAAGCCGGAGAGCGACCCGACCTTGCCGTTGCGGCGTTGCGAGCGATGCGTAGGACGTCCGAGCTCGCCGAGACGCCAGCCATCATGACGGTGTCGCCGCGGCAGATCGCGACCTTCGATCCCTCCAGCGGGTTCGATGATTTCATCGCGACGCCTTGCACGCCCGTCGAGCTTTACGCTCGCATCCGGCAGCTCGAATGGCGACGCAGCGAGTTCTCTACCGAGGAGCGCTTCAAGATCGGACGGCTGCTCGTCGACTGCGCCGCGCACGACGTGGTCGTCGACGGTCGATCCATCGTGCTCACGGCGAAGGAGTTCGCGCTGCTCGCGTACGTTGCGCAGAACCGCGGTCGACTCCTGTCACGCGAGACGCTGCTCGCACGCGTATGGGGTGCACGCTACGAAGGCGGTGCGCGCACGGTGGACATTCACATAAGGAGGTTGCGCATGAAACTTGGCGACGCTTTCCCGCTCCAGACGTTGCGAGGCGCCGGCTACAAACTGGAGACGCCGCGATGAAACGCAACGTCGCGCGGCTCGCTGTCAGTGTCGGTTGCCCTTCCGGAGTAGGGCCAGAAGTGAGTGTCGCGGCATCCGCGCGCATTCGTCCACGAGATGGCGCGCGCGTGTTGCTCGTTGGCGATCTCGGCGGGCTCCGGGTGGCTGCGCGAACGGTGGGCGTCGATCCGGCACGGCTCGTCGAAGTCACCGATGCGTCGTCGGCCTTCGATCTCTCTTCGCGCGTGATCCCCGTGCTCCAACCCGGCGCAGCGCTTGCGTCGAAGGATCGACGGCCTGGCAAGCCATCGCGTGTGGGAGGTCGCGCGCAGCTCCGGTTCATCGACGTTGCGACCGATCTCGTCGCGGCAGGGCAAGCCGACGCGCTCGTCACGGGGCCCGTCAGCAAAGATGCCATCGCGCGTTCCGGTGCACCCGGTGCGCGGGGTTTTCTCGGACACACCGAGCACCTTGCCACGCGGCTCGGCGCGCACGAGGTCACGATGGCGTTCTGGTCAAAGGCGCTTACGACGTCGCTCGTGACGACACATCTGCCGCTCTCTCTCGTGCCCACGGCGATCACGAAAGAGGGTGTGGCGCGCGCAACCTTTTGGACCGGATGGCTCGTCGAGAGGCTCGCATACTCCGCGCAATTGCGGCAACGCGGCAAGCGCCCCGTCATCGCCGTTGCCGCACTCAATCCCCACGCGGGGGAACACGGTCTTCTTGGAGACGAGGAGACGAGGATCCTTGCCAAGGGCATCACGCTCGCGCGAAGGCGCCTCGTATTGGCCAAGATCGATGTGGCTGTCGAAGGCCCCGTCCCCGCAGAGAGTGCTTTTCGGCTCGGCGCGAAAGGAGCCTTTGCTGCGATCGTTGCCATGTACCATGATCAGGCGACCATCCCGATGAAGCTCCTTGGCTTCGGCGAAGCGGTCAACGTGTCGTTGGGTCTGCCCATCGTGCGGACCAGCGTGGACCATGGCACCGCGTACGATCGCGCAGGGAAGGGGACGGCCGATCCGCGAGGGATGCTCGAAGCCATGCACCTTGCCGCGCGCCTCGCTCGTCCGTAGAGTCACATGCGTCATCTCCCGAAATGCGCCGACTGCCGAGGATCTCTTGAATCAAAATCAGAATAACCCGTACGCTCCGCCCGCGGCTCAACCCTCGTTTGGAGGCGCGCCGCCCGGCGGCCCGCTGCCCCCGGTTCCTTGGTCACCAACGGATCTGATTGGGCAAGCATGGGAACGTTTCAAGCAGCACGCGGGAGTGTTGATTGGAGCTTTCATCATCACGTACATCATCCAGCAGATCCCGGGGGCTATCGCGAACGGAATCCAGCTCGTGGGCAATGTGGCGGGACGCGAAGGAAGCAACGCCAGTGAGGTCGCTGAGGCGATGGTGGCGTTGGCGGCTGCTGCGGTAAGCGTCGTCGGTATCGTCGTTTATGCGTTCTTCCAAGGCGGGCTCATTTCGTTGAACCTGAAAGCGGCGCGCGGCGATACACCAACCATCGCAGATGCGTTCTCCGGCGGTCGTTGGTTCGGCCGAATGATCGGTGTCTACTTCCTCTATGGACTTGCCATCTTCGTCGGCATTCTCCTCCTCATCATTCCCGGCATCATCATGGCATTCGGCTTCATGCTCGCGCCGTACTACGTCGTCGATCAGAACATGGGACCCGTCGAAGCCATGCGCGCGAGCTGGCGATCCACGTCGGGTCAGAAGATGAAACTCTTCGTGTTGGGGCTGCTCTTCTTCCTCATCAGCCTCGCAGGAGTTCTGGCGTGTTGCTTCGGGGTAGTGGTTGCGGCTCCCGTCATCTCGCTCACGATGGCCTTCGCATATCTCTACATCAGCGGTCGCATCGCTGAATCGAACAACAACACCCCTGGATTCGGTGGACCCCCCGGTGGCTATCCCCCTCCTGGTGGCGGGTATGGTCCTTCCGGTGGTGGCTATCCCCCTCCTGGTGGCGGGTATGGTCCTTCCGGTGGTGGCTATCCCCCTCCCGGTGGCGGGTATGGTCCTTCCGGTGGTGGCTATCCCCCTCCTGGTGGCGGGTATGGTCCTTCCGGTGGTGGCTATCCCCCTCCTGGTGGCGGTTACGGTCAGCGCTGACCGCTTTCGATTTTGTCGCGATCTCGGCATCGATGGCGCCTTCGGCGCTGCCCGGCCGCCTGCGGCGGGACCTCAGGTGGGCGCTCGGGTGCCTGCGCACGTACGAAAAGCACGCTTACGCGGGCTCCTCGCGCTCCGCCTTGTGCAGCTTGAGGAGAAGCAACGAAGCGATGCGACGCAAATCGGCCAAAAGACGATGGGAGCAACCTGCGAGGGGTTCGGCAGCCTCGATTCGCTCGCAACGGCTGCCCTACACGCTCTCAGGGAGCCTGCGGGGCGGTGGCAGGTGGGCGATACCAAGAGATCAAGCTGGCGAAGCTACGAAAGTGTGAAAAGCTTTTGCGAGCGCCTGATCTCGCGAAACGCGCCCGACAAATCGAGGATCTCTTGAATCAAAATCAAAATAACCCGTACGCTCCTCCCGCTGTTCAACCCTCCTTGGGAAGCCTGCCGCCGCTGGGCGGTCCGCAGCCCTCGGTTCCTTGGACCCCAACGGAGGTGATCGGGCAAGCATGGAAACGTTTCAAGCAGCACGCGCCCGTGTTGATTGGTTCCTTTTTCGCCACGTTCCTCTTCGAGCAGATCCCGGGGTATGTCGCGAATGAGCTCCCAGAGAGAAACGAAGGAAGCGAGTGGACTCAGGCGCTGTTGTCGATGGCGGATGTTGCTGTACTGTGCGCCCTGCTTCTCCTCATTCACGCGTTCATTCAGGGTGGACTCACTGCGATGAGTGTGAAGGCGGCGCGAGGCGAGACACCAACCTCCACGGATGCCTTCTCTGGCGGTCGTTGGTTCTTGCGGATGCTCGGCCTCTACGGTCTCGTGGGGCTTGTCCCCTTTGTATTTCTCTTCTTGATCATACCTGCCTCTTTCCTGGTGACGCCGCCCTTCACCGGGATCATCCTCATTGTCGGATTTCTCCTTCTCATCGTGCCCAGCATCATCGTAGGGCTCGGCCTCATGCTCGCACCCTACTACGTCGTCGATCAAAACATGGGATCCATGGATGCCATGCGCGCGAGCTGGCGCGCCACGAAGGGGCAGAGGATGAACCTCTTCGTACTGGGGTTGCTCTGCTCCCTCATTATCCTGCTAGGGGGGTTGGCGTGTGGCTTCGGGCTGTTCGTTGCCTGGCCCATCGTCTCGCTTGCAATGGCCATTGCGTATCTGCACATCAGCGGTCGCATCGCCACCTCGAGCAACATCGCTCCTCCATTCGGCGGACCTCCCGGCGGCTACCCAGGTTACGGCGGGTATGGATCTCCGGGCGGCTATCCTCCCCCTGGTGGTGGATACGGTCCTCCCGGTGGCGGCTATCCCGGTGGTGGATATGGATCTCCGGGCGGCGGTTATGCTCCACCCGGTGGCGGCTATCCTCCGCCGGGCGGCGGCTACGGCCAGCGCTGACGCACCCTCGTGTCACCTGCGAAGCATGACTTGGTACGCGAGCCATAGAAGAACGATCACGCAGACAGCCGCGAGTGACGCCGTCCATTGCCAAGGGATCTTGGTGCGCGGCGGCGTCTTGGTGGCGAGCATCATCTGCGTGGCAGCGGCGACGATGCCGTCGATCTTCTTCTGTGCGCGCGCGCCCTTGTCCGCATCGTCTTTGAGCGCGCGGTAGCGCCCGGCAAGTTCCGCGAGCATCTCGTTTCGGATGGCGTGCTCGAGGATTGCTTGATGGGGTCTTTCGTCGTCCCACGCCTCGAGCACGCGCGCCCAGAGCGCATTGAAGATCGCGTCGACGTTGTCATCGGTATCCGACATCACGGACGCCATCGTGTCAGATCTTCGCGCTTAAACCGCCTTCAAGTTGACGCGAGGTTAGGAACCCCTCGGAGGTTGCTCCCGTCGTCTTTTGGTCGATTTGCGTCGCATCGCTTCGTTGCTCCTCCTCAAGCTGCACAAGCAGCTCTCGTCGGAGCGCCTTGCGCTGCTTGCAACTCGGCCAAAATACTCGGTCCGCAACCTGCTCGGGGTTCCCGGCGGGGCCGAGCAGCGGACCGGAACAGCCTATTGTGGCTTTGAGGACCGCAGCGCAGGCCCCAACGATGAGATCGCGTCAAATCGAAGGCGGTTTGTCGATCCAGATCGTCACCGGACCCTCGTTCAGGCTCGAGACAGCCATGTCCGCGCGGAATTTCCCGGTCTCCACGTGTATCCCCTGCGCGCGCGCCTCAGCGACGAACGCATCGTAGGCGCGCTCGGCATCCTCCGGCGGCATGGCAGCGTCGAAGCTCGGTCGCCGCCCGCGGCGCACGTCGCCATAAAGCGTGAACTGGCTGACCACGAGCAGCGCGCCTCCGACGTCGATGACGCTCTTGTCCATCTTCCGCGCCTTCGGCGCCGTCGGCCCGCCTGACGGCGGGACCTCAGGTTTCCCAGCGTCGTTTTCGAAGATACGGAGCCCGAGGATTTTCGAAAGCACATACGCGCGCTCCGCTGCTCCGTCCCCTTTGCCCGCGCCGAGATAGACGAGCAGCCCGCGAGCGATGCTGCCGTGGATCTTGCCATCGATCTCGACCTTCGCCCACGCAACTCGTTGAACCACGGCCCGCATTAGGTTCTCAATGCCCGACGAAGCTCGTCGACCTTCGCGAAATATGCTTGCCGTTCGTAGGCCTCATTCAGAATATGAAAGTCCTTATTTGAGAGCCCAACGCACCCGAAGCAGTATGTGCATCCGCTCATCGCAATACATCGAATGAGGTAGGCGCTCTGGACGCAGCGCTCGCAGTGCTCGCAGTGCGAACACGCCACACAGCCTTTGCACGATGCAGCATGCAAGCAGTCCGAACAATCCGTGCATGCCGCACAGTAATGCGAGCGGACGACGTTTCGACAATCGCGGAGAAATGTCGAATCGCTGCATTGCTCGCATCGGTCACATTCGAGGCAGCCGACGTTGCCACTGCTCGCTGCATGCTCGGCAACGAGGCGCCGGAAACGCTGTTCGAATTCGCTCGGTGTCATCAAAGAACCCCGCAATACTGCGGCTTTCGAAAAAAGAAACGCCGCAAAGTTGGCCGAGGTCGCAGAATGTAGGACTTTATCCTCCACGCGCCGGGACACTTTTCCCGGATGGATGAGGAGGAGGACTGATGAAGCCCGTCATATCTTCGATCGTTGCACTCACGATCGCTATCGCGCCCCTGACCTCGCTGGCGGGCGAGAAGTCCACGCACGAAAAGCCCACTTTAACCAAGGTCGTCAAGAGCGCCAAAGACGACAAGGCCGCCAAACAGAAGACCGGTAAGGTCCAAGCCAAGACCAAACCGGTGCATCATGCACATGGCGTCTTGGTGGGCAGTGCGGGGCACGCCGAGCCGAAGGCGGAGAACACCATCACGCGGGCGTCGCTCACGACCAAGGGCTCGAAGACGGCGCAGAGAAGGTCCTCGGAGGTGTCGCACCACAACGTGGTCGCCGAGTTGCCGCGTCTGCCGGATCCGAACGCGAGCAAAGCGAGCGCGAGCAAGAGCAACAACGAAAAGGGTGTGCACAGAGCCGCCACGACGAAGAAGTCCGATCCGGACGATGGCAGACTCGAGCGCGACGAGGACCTCGCCGATCTCGTTGCGCGCATTGCCGGCCATCGCTCCGGAGCAGCCGCCATCGGGGCGAACGTCAGACTCGTCTCGCACAAGTCGGTCTGCATGAAGGACAAGGTCCAGATGATTCGCGGTCCGGAGATTGACTCCTTCGAGCTCGCGACGTGCGATGGCTCCGTCGCACCACTTGCCGTCGAACGCCTTTCGATCGTCGTTCGCCCGGGCAGCGCCGCACGTCCGACGACATCGGCCGCCGAGCTCGCAAAGAAAAAGGGGCCAGAGCTCGCGCCAGGCATTCGGCGTGTCGACGCGCGCCTCGCGCTTCGCTTGCAGTCGATCGTCGATCACTTCGCCAAGCCACACGAGGTTGCAAAGCTCAACGTCATCTCCGGCTACCGCCCCACCTCCGTGGGCAGCATGCACGCGAGCGGACGGGCCATCGACTTCCGCTTCGAGGGGGTGCCGAACGAGGAAGTGGTTGCATTCTGCAAGACCCTCGCGGATACCGGCTGCGGCTACTATCCAAATAGCTCCTTCGTGCACGTTGACGTGCGCGATCCAGGCAAGGGACACGTCACGTGGATTGACGTGAGCGGTCCTGGCGAGTCACCGCGCTACGTCGATAGCTGGCCTCCACCGAACCCTGCGGGCAGCGACGGAGTTGAAAACGCAACAGCCACGGAACCTGTGGCCCCGAGCACGGACTCGGGCGCGGCGTCCGGGCCCGTCATCGACGAGTTGCCGAGTACACCCGAAAAGCCTTAGAGCGAGTTCGACAGCCGTCGCGAGCGAATCGAGGCTGCCGAACCCCTCGCAGGTTGCTCCCATCGTCTTTTTGCCGATTTTCGTCGCATCGCTTCGTTGCTTCTCCTCGAGCTGCACAAGCAGCTCTCGTCGAAGCGCCTTGCGCTGCTTGCAACTCGGCCAAAATACTCGGTCCGCAATCTGCTCGGGGCTCTCGGCGGAGCGCGAGGAGCCCACGAAAGCGTACTTATCGTACGTGCGCAGGCACCCGAGCGCCCACCTGAGGTCCCGCCGCAGGCGGCCGGGCAGCGCCGAAGGCGCCATCGAAGCGAATCGATTCGCGCAGCAGGCTGCCCTACACGCTCTTAAGCGCTCCGTGGTGGTCGGCGCGTCGTGAGCCTCCACCGCGTCAGACCGATCAGCCTCCCTCGCGCGCGATCTCTTTCGACAGATCGCGCGCACCGTGTTTTGTGCTCGTTCCTAGCTTCCTTGTGGGCCAGCACGTTCGGCACGGTGACTGCAGGTGCCGCGGTCCTACGTGGAGGCGAGAGCAATGAAACAAGCGAGAGTCGGATGGGTGTTCGTGGCAGCCGTGGTACTTGCCGGGTGCAGTAGTTCGGCGGATACGTCGAACTTGTCGGCTGACAAAGTGAGCGGCGGCGACAGGGGCGCCGCCTCGTCGGGCGGTGGCGACGTCGCGTTGGGCGTGCCTTCGGCCGATTCGTCGGGAGGGGTGCCGAGCTCGCAGGGAAACGGTGCGTCCGCCGGGCAGCTCACGGCAGGCGTATGGGACGATAATCTGAATTACGATTTCTTCCAAAAGTATTTGAATAACGCATTGCAATTGCCTGGATTGCCTATTTACTCCATGACGGAGCGCGATATCGCCCACGATCTTTATCTTGATGCGCCTCGCGCGCAGACCGAGCTCGATCTCGCGTTCCTTTTCGACACAACCGGTAGCATGGGCGACGAGCTTTCCTACCTGCAGAACGAGATCGAAGGCATTGTCTCTTCGTTGCACACGACGTTTCCGTCGGTCACGCCGCGGCTCGGACTTGCACTTTACAGGGATCATGGCGACGTCTACGTCACCAAGGGTGTCGACTTTACGACCGACGTAGGCGCGTTCCATCAGAGCCTCGCTGCACAGAGCGCGGATGGCGGTGGCGACTACGAGGAAGCCGTGCCCGAAGGTTTGCAGCAAGTTGCGGCGCTCAATTGGCGAACCGGAAATGTTGCGCGCATGATCTTCTGGATGGCGGATGCGCCTGCGCATGAAAACGACGCACAGAACGTTCGCCTCGCACTCGATGCCGTGTCGCAGAAAAATCTCCACCTTTACCCGGTGGCAGCGAGCGGTGCCGATGACCGCTTGGAGTACACGATGCGCTCGGCTGCACAGATCACCGGCGGTCGCTATCTCTTTCTCACGAACGATTCCGGGATTGGCAACGACCACATGGAGCCGCACATCCCTTGTTACCAAGTTACGCTTTTCAGCAGTGCCATCGTGCGCATGATTTCAGGCGAGCTCTCGGGCACACACGTCGAGCCGCAGTCGAGCGAAATCATCCGTACAGTCGGCAATCCGCAGGATGGAACATGCATCTTGTCGGATGACTCGCAGGTTTCGCTCTACTGATTGCGAATTGCGAATCGCGAGAGGACGACGGGCCGCGCAGCAAGTTAGAGCATGTTCGACAGCCGTCGCGAGCGAATCGAGGCTAGCCCGAATCATTCATGACGACTCCGCGTAGAAGAGCCGATCCCTTTGCTGCAAAGGACGTACGGCTTTTGTCGGACCTGCGGCGTACATAC
>WQYX01000110.1 GCA_009781005.1 Polyangiaceae bacterium
GAGCTTCGAGACGGTTCTCGCGGTCGGTGCCATCGTTGCCGTCGGCGCCAAGCGCGTAGGGATCCCGTACAACGTGGCGCTCGTCGTCGTCGGCCTCGTGCTCGTGCTGGTCGACGTCTTGCCGCACGCGCCGATGGATCCCGACACCGTGCTCATTGCATTCCTTCCCGTCCTCGTCTTCGAGGGGGCGCTCTTTGCCGACGCCGATAGCCTGCGGCGCGCAGCACGACCCATCCTTGCCCTCGCCGCGCCGGGCGTCGTCATCTCGCTCCTCGGCACGGCGGGCATCGCAACGTTCGCGCTCGGTCTGCCGTTCTCCTCTGCGCTCTTGCTCGGCGCCCTGCTCGCGATCACGGACACGGTCTCGGTGCTGCTCGCGTTCCGCAGCACGCGCGTGCCTCATCGCCTCGCTGCCATCATGGAAGGCGAGAGCCTCTTCAACGACGGCACGGCACTCGTTCTCGTCGCCGTGACGGCCACCGCGGTTTCTCAAGGGACCTACGAGTTTGCGTCCACGGTGCGCGCGCTCGCCATTGCCATCATGGGCGGAACGTTTCTCGGCTTCGCGTTTGGAGTCGTCGGCGCTGCCGTGCTCCGCCGCACGCCCGATCATCTGACAGCAATTCTTGCCTCGACGGTCCTCGTCTTCGCGACGTCGCTGATCTCTGAACACCTGCATGCATCGCCCGTCATCGCCGTCGTCGTCGCGGGTCTCGTCGTGGGGCGCGCCGCACGCAGCTTGCTCGAACCGTCGCGCGTCCTCGCGCTGCACGGCTTCTGGGAGACCGCGGGGTTCGCTCTCAACGTCGTTCTCTTTCTGCTCGTCGGCATGCAGATCGACGCGCCGACGCTCGGCGCAGAGGCCGGATCCATCGCTATCGCCGTCGTCGCGTTGCACGTGGGCAGGGCCGTCGCCGTTTATGGATGCTTCGCGCTGCTCGGCCTCACTTCAACGGAGAGAGTTTCGCTGCGCTGGCAGCACGTCATGGTTTTCGGCAACATCAAAGGCGCGCTGTCCATGGCCGCCGTGCTCGCGCTGCCAGCCAATCTCCCTTACAAGCAGCGGCTCATCACGATCGTCTTCGGCGTCACGTTCGTCACGCTGATCATGCAGGCTTTGCCGTTCCGGCGCTTTCTCCGTGCGCTCGGCATCGGCGATTTCGGTGGCCAAGATCTGTCTTCGGAGGAGGCCCGCGCGCGTCTCATTCTCGCGCGGCGCGGGCAAGCGGAGCTCGACGATCTGCTCGCGTCCGGGCTCGTCTCACGGCGAGGTCACGCAGAGCGCAGCTCCGTCTTCCAGCGCACGATCATTTCTGCCGAAGCCGTTCTTCGCTCGCCGGAGGCCAAGGTGGCGAGAGACGAAGCGGTCATCGACAGCGCCATCTTGACCGCGCAGAAGGCCGCGTTGATCGACGCTGCTCGTCGCGGCCTCGTCGGCGACGACACGGCCGATCGAGAGATCGCGATCCTCGACGATCGGCTCATACGGATCACGGAGGCGAACGAAGAGGACCCCACCAAAGGAGGCAAGGGCCAATGAGGATCGTGATTGCGGGTGCAGGTCGCGGGGGACTCGGCATCGCCGTCCATCTGCAGGGGCTCAAGCACCTGGTGACCATTCTCGATCGCGATCCCGTGGTGACCCGTCGCGCCTTCGAGGAACACGGTGTCGTCGCGCTCACGGGCGATGCGACCGACGTAGCGCTCCTCACGCACGCCGAGGTCGGACGCGCCAGCGCGGTGCTCTCCATGCTCCATCGCGACGCTGACAACCTCGCCGTTGCCATGCTCGCGCGCAACCTCGGCGCGCGCAGAGTGATGGTGCGCATGCGCGATCCTGAATACCGCAGCGTCTACGTCGCCGCAGGCGTCACCCAAATCATCTCCGAGACAGAGGTGCTCGTCGGAGCGCTCGCTTCGGCTGTCGAGCATGAGGCGGTTCAACACTCGATGGTGCTCGGCAACGGCGAGTCCATCGCGTTCGAGATCGTCGTGCCTGCAGGTGCATGGGTCGTTGGGAGGACGGTGAGCGAAGTGGCTGCGCAGAAAGCATTTCCGCGCTCGTGCGTGATCGCGAGCATGAGTCTCCATGGCGCGGTTCAACCGGCGCGCGGCGGCTCGACATTCGCCGCCGGGACGCAGGTTCTCCTCGTTGCCGCACGCGACGACGTTGCTGCTGCACTTGCGTTCGTGATGCGCGCATGACCGACCGCTTTCGATTTGGCGCGATCCCTTCGTTGGGGCCTGCGGTGCGGTCCTCAAAGCCTTCAAGGCTGTTCCGGTCCGCTCCTCGGCCCCGCCTCGGCCTCGCGCCAACTTGAAAGCGGTCCGAGAGAGAAATCGAAAGCGGTCCAAGAGGGTGCGCAATCGCGTTGCCACACTCGTGGCTCGATGACACGTGCGTGGCATCTTGACTCGCGTTTCGTTCCGCCCCATTGCTGGAAGGTTGGGACTTCTTGCGGCTTGTCGCCGTGGTACGAACGATGCTCTGCGCATCCACGCTTCTGTCACGCAAGAGCTGCAGCGATCTGACGCGCTCGATTCCGTGACCCTCCGTCGTTCGAACGCGTGACGCAGATCTCGAGGTGATGAACATGAAGGGTCAGGTTCTGGTCGTCGATGATGAACAGGAAGTGTGCAGTCTGCTCGAGATGGCGCTCGTGCGGCACGGATTCAAGGTCACGATCTCGACGAATGCGCAGCGCGCGCTCGACGTCGTGGCGGCGCAAGACTTCGATGTAGTCCTCACCGATCTCAGCATGCCCGAGATGAGCGGCCTCGATCTGTGCGAGCGCGTGATCGGGACCCGACCGAACATGCCGGTCGTCGTGATCACGGGGCAGGGAAGCCTGGAGACCGCCATCGGCGCCATCCGCGTGGGCGCCTACGACTTCATCACCAAGCCCGTCGATCCGAAGCTTCTCTTTCTCAGCGTCTCGCGCGCGGTGCAGCACCGGCGGCTGCAAGATGAGGTGAAGCGCTTGCGTCAAGCGGTCGCGGAAGGCGACGTCGACAGCCAGATCGTCGGTCAGAGCTCCGCGATGCGGCGTGTCTACGAGCTCATTAGCCGCGTCGGCGAAAGCGATGCCTCCGTTCTCATTCATGGTGAGACCGGCACGGGCAAGGAGCTCATCGCGCGCGGCATCCACTCACGCAGTCGCCGCAAGGATGGAGCCTTCGTCGCGATCAATTGCGCCGCCGTCCCGCACTCGCTGCTCGAAAGCGAACTCTTCGGGCACGCGCGAGGCGCCTTCACGGACGCCAAAGCCCAGCGCACGGGCCTCTTCGTTCAGGCAAGCGGCGGCACGCTCTTTCTCGACGAAATCGGCGAGCTACCCCTCGACGTGCAGCCAAAGCTTCTGCGCGCTCTCCAAGAGCGAAAGGTGCGGCCCGTTGGGGCAAATCACGAGATCCCTTTTGATGCGCGCATCGTTGCTGCGACGAATCGTAATCTCGAAGACGAAGTTTACGAAAAGCGCTTTCGAGAAGATCTCTATTATCGAATCAACGTCGTGAAGATTGACGTGCCGCCGCTTCGTGAACGAGGCGGCGACGTACTTCATCTCGCCCAGCACTTTCTCAAGCAGTTCGCTGAACGAAACGCGAAGCCGACGCTCGAGTTGTCAACCACCTCCGCAGAGAAGCTCATGGTGTACAACTGGCCCGGCAACGTGCGCGAACTCGAAAACTGCATGGAGCACGCCGTGGCCCTCGCCCGTTTCGATCAAATTACGGTGGAGGATTTGCCAGAGAAGATTAGGGCCTATCGGGCAGAGCGCTTCGTGGTGGCCGCGAATGATCCCACGGAAATCGTAACGATGGATGAGTTGGAGAGGCGATATATCTTGCGGGTGTTGTCGTTGGTGAGCGGGAACAAGTCGCGAGCAGCGCAGGTGCTGGGATTCGATAGGCGCACTCTGTATCGGAAACTGGAAAGGTATGGTGCGGAGGCTGCTTCTGCGACGGAGAAGAGCGAGCCGCCCGTTCCCCCGGTTCCAGTGGTGTGAGGGAGCCCCCTGCTTGCCTTGATGCGGCATCTTGCTCCGGCGTGCAGAGGTGCTACGGTGCCGGCCCGAAATATCAGCAAACAAGGTCGGTTAGAGCGATGCCGCAATTGGATCAGCTCGGTTCGCATCGCGCGCCGACCGTTCAATCAAATCTGCGAAGCTTGGTGACCGCATCAAAGCAGCCAATCGCACTCGAACGCTTACCGACGAATACGACGACGCGCGACCACGCCGTCCACCGTTGGTTCAATTTCATCGCTGGCTTCTCGCCCGAACTTGTTCAAGCTTGCGTCGCCAGTGCTGGGTGGGACAACCACGACGGCATCCGGTTGTTAGACCCATTTTCCGGTTGCGGAACGGCTCCAGTCACGGCGCGGCTATTGGGGATCGCTGCAGACGCATACGAGCCACATCCATTCTTTGCCATCATCAGCGAAGCCAAGGCGAATAGCCATCGCTACTGGCACACCCTTGGTGCAATCCGCATGGCCATCACGCGCGGCTTCCTTAGACCGAATCTGAGCGGCCTTTCAATTTCCGAGCCCGCCGCTGCGTTCCTCGGCAAGATGTTTCGTGAGGACGATCTCATCGCTTTACAATCAGCACGAAGAGAATTGTTCGAAGCTGGAATGGATGAAAACCCGCTAGCCATTCTCATCCTCTCTAGGATTTTGGATTACTGCTGTTTTGCTGCGACAGACGGCATCTATAAAGCGCCCACCTCAGCGAAGCGCTCAATCAGCCCGAAGGTCGCCCTCGATAAGGTATTCTTGACCCTATCTGATGACGAGGTTGAGGCGCGGACCGGAGCGGCAGAGATCAAAATCCACGAGTCGTCCTCCGAGCGGATGAGTGCATTGGATAAGAACTCATTCGATCTCGTCGTCACATCACCACCCTACCTGAATAACTTCGATTTTGCTGAGATGACCCGGATGTATCTTTATTTCTGGGGGATAGCTGCAAATTGGGGTGAAATCACAGATCGCGTCAGAAATAGACTCATCGTTAATACAACCACGGCATTAAAGGGACACAAGAATAAGCAAAATTTCTATCGCAATAGCCTTCCCGCGTTCGTGCAACAAGAAGCTGACGTAGCAGTGTCCTCACTTGCGGTGCGTAGGACCGAGAAGGCAGGAAAGAAGGAGTATGACTTTTTAATCTACCCCTACCTGAGTCAGATGCAGTCAGTTCTCCGCGAGTGCAATCGGGTGCTCAAGAATGGCGCTCCATTCCACATGATGGTCTCGGACGCTGCTCTCTATGGGGTTCACCTGCCAGCACCACGATGGTTGGCCGAGATCATGCGGCATGTCGGCTTCGTTGATGTGCATTGCGAGATTGTTCGCGTGCGCGGGCACCGATGGGTGCTGGACAAACGCGAAGGCGCTGCAGGGGGACTCGGTGAGTATTATGTGTATGGGAGAGCTGCATAATGCTTACGCTTTATCAGCTCGCTGATGCAGAAATTCGCTCATGCATCTCTGACTACCTTACGATTGCCGCGGACACGCACGGTTTTACGGCTGTCTCAGCCGAACACGTCAACACTTCGCGGAAGGCCGTGATCCTGCTGGCCGGTTTGAATGCGTCCGCAGATGACGTCTCCCCTGAGAATGTCGTGCTCGAGTGGGAACGACGCCGGGCGGTGCCGTTCGATGTAGAGGCTGGTATCACTGCAGGCGTATATACGAACATCCGAGGCGCCGGCGTTCGCTATCTCGACGAGATCAAGGAAGGGACTGCCGGCTTCAGTCGGTGGAAGCCTGATTTCATCCGAGCGAACCCACATACATTGCCCCTCCTGCAACATCTGGCAGGCATATTTAGTAAGGCCGCACTCAAGAAGCAGGTTGGGAGCGTCTCGGATAACTCCATCTCGCTGCCGGCGGCAGAACGGCTCGCTAAGGTGCTTGAAGCTCGCGTCATTCCAGGGGATGTGCGTGAAGGAGAGATTTTAAAGCGGCTGGAATCTACGCTGGAAGGGATCGTTCGTGACCTGATCGGCCGCGTGATGCTTGAGTCCATCGTTGAGAGTGCTCTGAAGGGGGCGAGGATCCCATTCAAGCGAGAAGAAGAATACGCGAACCTGACCGGCGTTGTGTATGACTTTCGCGCTGATTTCGTCGTGCCGGATGAGAAGGCTCCAAAAGCATTTATTGAGGTCCGGAAGTCATCCTCGCGGCATGCTTCATTATACGCGAAGGACAAAATGTTCTCAGCAATCAACTGGAAAGGCAAGCATCGAGACATACTAGCCATTCTCGTAGTTGATGGCGAATGGACGGCCGAAACTCTTCGTGTGATGGCGCGAGTGTTCGACTACGTTGTCTCCTTACGTCATGTGAATGATCTCGCAGTCGCCATCGCGGAGTATCTCGAAGGGGATAGAAAGAAACTCAAGTGGTTGATCAACTTCGAGATTACCGCTGCGAATTAATCTGGTCTCGCACAAACTGAGACAGGGAGAGTTAATTGCCGGCACGAAGTTGCTCCCCTGTCCGCGCGCAGGAAGGCGCCCACGGCGCCGTAGGCGCCGAAAACTGGGCGCCTGACGAGCACGAGGCCAAGGGGAGCACGCGCGGGGAGCGGAGCGAGACGCGCGGTGGGGTCCACTCCTGAGTTGGAGAGGCGATATATCTTGCGGGTGTTGTCGTTGGTGAGCGGGAACAAGTCGCGAGCAGCGCAGGTGCTGGGATTCGATAGGCGCACTCTGTATCGGAAACTGGAAAGGTACGGTGCGGAGGCAGCTTCTGCGACGGAGAAGAGCGAGCCGCCCGTTCCCCCGGTTCCAGTGGTGTGAGGTGCAGCGAGCCGCGATGTTGCCGATAGTGACGCGGCACGTAGGACGTCGCGGCACGGCGTCGCCGTCGCAAACGCAGACTTGACGTAACGTCAATTCGTGGCTGTCATAAAACCATTGTGATGCAGACATGCACGAATTGCGGATCGAAAACGCTGAAGACAACGACAGAGGAACACGAGATCCGTGTCGGGGAAAAGAACATCCGAGGAGTCATCGATGCAATCGCGTGCACGCAATGCGGCGAGGTCTACTTCCCTGCCGATGCGATGGATCGGCTGGAGCTCGATGTCGCGAAGGCGCTCGTGCGCACTGGCAATGTCGATGGCGCTGCGTTCCGTTTTGTTCGGCACGTGGTCGGAATGCAGGCGAAAGATCTCGCCTCCCTCCTTGGCGTAGCAGCGGAGACGGTGTCGCGTTGGGAGCAAGGACAGCGCGACGTCGATCGCCTCGCGTGGCTCGCACTTGCAGGTCTGCTTCACGACATGGTTTCTGGCGCCGATGAGACGAGACGTACGCTCGAAGCCATTCAGCATCCCATGCCGATGCCGAATCACGTCAGGATAGCCTCGTAGTTCATCCTCCCCTCCACGTAAGCGAAGCCGCGCGGCGTGCATGCTGGGGCATCCTGCAGTGGGGGATTCAAATGCGGACCCATGGTCCATTGAAATGATGGAACGGCCGCCGTAGATTGCTCGAACTACCTAGAGGGGTTGCCATGGAGGGGATGATGCCAATATCGACACGGAACAACCACTGCGTCTTGGTTGACAACCGGACGGCATGCGTGAAAAGGGGTCTCCGCCGACGAACGATGCGGCGGGCAGGGGTTGCTTTTGCGATTCTTTCTGCCATTGCCGCGTCGCCGCGGTCCGTCTTCGCACAGCAGGTGGTGGCGAACGGGACAACCGTGAACGCGACTGGGACCGTCGACACGGGGACGACAGCGGGGAGCGCCGGATATGCGTTATGGGCGCTCAACAATGGCATCCTTACCAGCTCCACCCCACTGACGATCATCACCGGTGGCGCCGCGGCTTCGGCCGTCGTGGCTCAAAGCGGTGGACAGATCACGATCACCCACGGCTCCACGGTGACTGCGAACGGATCGTCGGCAAGGGCACTCTCTGCCGAAGGAACGGGAGCTGGCGGCGCACCTTCCACGATCACCGCGACCGACACGGTCATCACCTCCCAGGCCACCAACGACTACAGCGTGTATGCGATCCAGGGCGCCATGATCCATCTGGATGGCGGGATCGTAAACCATAGCGGAATATGGGTTGATGGGAATGGTATGGTGGATGTGACCGGCGCCACGATTGACACCTCGAGCCCATATCCTCTTGGCATAGGTGCCAAGTCTTACAGTGGAGGGCACATCTATCTCGATCAGACCGCCATCCGCACGGATGGTGAGCTCCTCTTTGGCGTGTCGACCGGCCTGGGGGATCCGAACTCCGCCACCGTCAGCAACTCGTCGGTGACGACCAGCGGCGACTCTGCCTCGGGCGTCTGGGCGAATTACAGCGGACCCGTGACGCTCACGAACGTCGATATCACCGCCGTCGGTGCATTCAGCTATGGTGTTCGCCTTTATGGCTACCAGTTTGAGACGGCGACTCCCAGCGCCACCTCTCTTACCGGCACCGACGTGACGGCCAATACCAATGACTGGGCGGCCGTCGTGGGAGGAGGTCTTGCGACCTTGGACCTTACGGACAGTGCGTTCTATTCGGCGCTGGCCGGCGGCCTTTTCATCTCCGACTTCGGCAACACCGACAACGTCGCCAACCTCGTCAATACGACGGTCGTCGGCGGTGGCGCAGAAGCCGCCCGCGTCAACGGTCCCGGAACTCTGATTGCCACGGGCAGCGCGTTCACGGGCGCCACGGATGGAATCGTTTCAAGGGGTGGGGGTGTAAGCGCTCCCAACGACGTCATCACCATCACGGGCGGCTCCATCACCGCGCAAGGTGGCGACGCCATTCACGCCATCAATACCACCTCGAACATCACCCTGACGGGTCCCATCACGATAAGCGAGACGTCCGGCAACCTGCTCAACGTCGAAAGCGACGGCGCTCGTTCTGCCCGCGAGGATACGATGGCCGTCCTGCCGTCCACACCCACGCCGTACATTGCCTTCGCAGATCCGCTCACCAGCACGGTGAACTTTACGATGAACGGCGTCGTTGCTGCCGGCAATATCATCTCGGACAGTGCGAGCACGACCACGGTCGATCTGGCCAACGGAACGGTCCTCACCGGCATCCAGATTGCTGATCTCGTCACCGTCGAGGCTGGCAGCACGTGGATCATGACCGGCCCGTCGGATATCAAGTCGCTGACGATCTTGGGAACGGTGGTGTTCCCTGTTCCGGCCGATCCAACGGATCCAGGGAGCTACATCGCGCTCACGATAAATAGTGAAATCGGCAGAAACGGGATGTTCGACCTGAATACGTTCCTCGGGTCCGACGGATCGCCCTCGGATCGAATCGTCATCGACGGCGCGACGGCGACGGGGACCGCGCTGCTCCATATTGCGAATACGACGGGCCCCGGGGCACAGACGTTGGGCAATGGTATTCTGGTGGTCGATACCATCAATCAGGGGACGACCACTCCCTCGGCCTTCGCGCTCGCTACCCCCGTGTTCGCCGGAGGATACGCCTACTCGCTCTTCCGGGGAGCCCTGGATCGCAGCTCCGCGGACAACTGGTACCTGCGTTCGACCCCACGCGGCACCATGACCTGCACGCAGGATAGGACGTACTGGCAAACGCATTCGTCACAAGGCCCCGGTCCGCTGGATCCGGCCTGGTCTGCGTATGAAAATGCGCCGTTCTTCCAGAGCGGTCAGACGTACTTCGACGTGATTTCCACGAACAGCGGCAATCCATATTACCTGCTCGGAGTGCAGTACATCACGGCCATCTTGAACGGCACCGCAGGTGCGGATTTGACCGTGGCGGATCCGACCATCGCGCAGGCGTCGGCGCTGTTCGCGCAGTACACCCCCGACGAAATAGATGCCTTGCCGCTGGATTCGCCGATCCGCGATCAATTCATGCAGGCCATGCAGACGCTTGCACTCTTCAATGAAGGGGCGCTCGGTCCGGAGTCATGCAACTCGTGCTGTGACGCGGGGCCGTGCGACGGCGGGAGAGATAGCGGCTCTGACGCCAGCGACGGCGGCATCACGATGGGTGATCCTGGGGTGGGCTCCGGCGCGGGTGCGGGCGGCGACGTCTCGGCATCGGGTGGTGGGTGCAGCACAGGCAGCATCAACAACCACGGCGCGTCATTCCCGCTCGGATTGGGAAGCGCGCTGGCGTTGCTTCTCGTGGCGCGCGCACGCCGAGCGCGCTCGGCACGCATTTCTATAACCGGCTAATCGGCTGTGCGCCAGTGCGGCCTCGCGCCGCTGCTAGGTGCCTTCGGCGCTTCGATCCGACCTCGCTTCGCTGCTTGCGGAGCGAGGTCGAGGCGCATTTGAAATAAGCGCTGCCATCGCTGACAGAGCGGCGTATGATGCGCGGATGGCCGACGCAGCGATCTTTAGCGTGCCCGCGAAATCTTTCGACGTGGCCGGGGAGTCTTAGGGGGACGCCGTGGCCAAGAAGAAGAGGAAACTTCGGCGTTCCATCGACGAGCTCATCATCGATGGGTCGCAGGTTTATAAGGTCGCTCGAGTCGCTGGCCTCGGCGGCATGGCGCAGATGTACGAAGTTCTGAACCTCGCCACGAAAGCAAGATTCGCGATGAAGGAGCCGCATCCAGAGTTCGTGCATCGCACGGATCTCTTCGAGCCTGAGGCTCGCGTGCTCAGCCTCCTCGATCATCCGGGGATCGTGAAGGGCATTTCGCTCGGTCGATCGGACGACGGTATCCCGTATTTTCTGATGCAGTTGCTCGAGGGCGTGACGTTGCGCGATGCGATCCGCGCGTCCGGGATGCTTCCGCTCTACGACGTGTGTTGGATAGGGAGCCAATCGTGCTTCGCGGTGGACTACGCGCACGGGGCCAACGTGGTCCACCGTGACATCAAGCCGGAGAACATCTTTCTGAACGACGAGCCCGGGACTCTGCCGGTCGTCAAGATCCTCGATTTTGGCGTTGTCAAGCTCGTTAACGTCAACGTACAGCCTGGCCGATTTGCTGGAACGCCCAGATACGCGTCGCCGCAGCAGCTCGAGGGGGAACCGGATATCGGGCCAGAGTCCGACGTGTACTCGCTCAACGTCGTGATCTTCGAGATGGCGACCGGTGAGACGCCGTTTCGGAGGTACGGGCTCGGCTCGTCGTACGAAGACATGCTCAGGGCGATCGAGCTCGAACCGCCACTGCTCCGCGAGTACGGAACGTTCCCGCGGAGACTCGAAGATCTCCTTCGATGCGGGCTCGACAAAAATATCAACAATCGGCCCAAGCTCGGGGAGGAGGCAGAGTGTCTGCGCGAGATGTTCAAGGCGCTTCCCGCGCCGGACGAAGTGATGTCGACCCGCGAGATCGTGGCGATGCGTATCGCGAAGCAGGAGCGGATCACGGAGCGAGTGTTCGAGCAGCCGACGATTCCGGACGCCTCTCTTCCGTTGCGGATGAAGGAGATCGCGGGCCCTCCGTCGAGCGATGACGAGGACGACGGGGATGAGCACGGCGACGTGAGTGAAGATGTGCCTCGTCCCGAAGTCGATCGGGACGCCAAAACGAGGACGGCTCCGGACGTTGCCGGATCGCCGCTCGGTCCTGATGCGCACGGCCCCAACGGAACTCCCGTGATTGCGTTGCCGGCCCCCGAGCCCCCCGCGGCAACTCCGAGTCCCGTCGTTGCTCATGCCGACTCGCCCGAGCACGCACCGACGGGCACGTTGGTCTCGCCCGTCGACGCGCCGGCGTTGGCGCCCGTTCTCGGGAAAACCGGCACGGTGCGAATCGTCGACGTGCCGTCCTTCGATCCTAAGCGGACGCAGCCCATGGCGTGTCCCGTGCCGCAACCTCCGATGCCGTCGGAGCTAGCGGCGCAAGCACCGCAAGTGGCTCCACGACGTTCGCAACCGGTGCGCCCGTCGAAGCGCGAGCCCGCGATGATGCCGGTCAGCTACGCGATCGGAGTTTTGGTCGTCATCTTGATGATTTTCGTGGGCTTTGTGTTCCTTCTCCTACGATCCTCCGCGCGCTCGGCGTCCACGGCGTCTCCCCCGGCGGCGTCGGCTGCGCCCGTTATGCTTGCCCCGGCGCCGCCGATGGCGCAGGCTACGCCTGGAGTTACTGTGCTGCCCGTTCCAACACTGGAGACGTCGCCCGCATCTTCCGCACCTTCCGCATCTTCTGCATCGACCGCTGTTGTACCGCCGCGCCCCGCGAGACCCGTTGTGCGCGCTCCACGACCTCGCTCTTCGCAACCCTCACCGTCCGCTTCGCCGCCTCAAAAGAACGACACCCTATAACATGGACTTAACATGAGCTACGACGACGAAAACGACAGCTAC
Source organism: Polyangiaceae bacterium (assembly GCA_009781005.1). GTDB lineage: Bacteria > Myxococcota_A > Polyangia > Polyangiales > Polyangiaceae > Labilithrix. The sequence continues at coordinate 12,309 of WQYX01000110.1, forward strand.
GATACCGACGTTGGCGGCGCTTCGGCTCCGGTGGTGAACAGCATCTTGCGCCGCGGCAGCCAGCAAGATCCGAAGCTGCAGGAGAAGGTGAAGCCGGGATATGCGGTGCCGAGCAACGTGGATCTGGCGAAGCTGCCGGTCATTGGGCTGTCGCCCGGGGCGCCCGGTGCGCCGGGGGCGCCGGGTGCGCCGGGGGAAGGGACTGCTGCCGAGGTTGGGCGGCGTGAAAGCGAGGAGGTTCGGCGGCGGGAGGGGGAGGCGGATGTGCATGTGACTTCGCGTGAAAACGACCGCGGAGACGCGGGAGGGCTTGAGGTGGCCGGGGCTCCGCGCAACGGCGGCAGCGGGGACGTGGGGCGCCGGGAGAGGGCGTTGGAGGGGGAGGGAGAAGTGTCTGGAGTTTCGGACGAAGATCCGAACGCCACGAATTTTGGGGAAATAGGGAAAGAGGATAAACCGGATAGTTCGCATGGTTCGCCTCCGGGGCGGACTAGGAGTGTGACGGCAAAAATGGGAGCGGTAAATACGCCGGAGCCTGCGCCGAGGTTGCCTGGAAGCGACCGAGCGACGCCGGTGCCCGATAGGTCGACGCCGGTGGAAATCCCGGTGGCAAAGGGGAAGAAGAAGACGCTGGTGGGCGTGGCGCCCGAGGCCTTGAAGCCCGAGCAGAAAGAGGAATGGGAGAAATATCGACAGACGTTTGTGGAGCAGGTAGGGAGTCCAGGAGGGGATATAGGGGAGGGACCGCCCGTGGAGAAGGCGCCTGATTCGTCGCCGACGGATGTATATAAGTGGGAGGTGAAGGCTCCGGAGGGGGCGGAGGATGCGCCTGCCACGAGGATGATGGAGGAGAAGCCGGAAGTTCCGGAAGGTCCTCCTGAGGAAGCGCCGTCCACGATGATGATGGAGCGAAAGACGCCGGAAGTCCCGTCGGCGAAAACTTCTCCTGCTGTAGCGGAGGAAGCGCCTGCGACGATGGAGGAGAAGCCGGAAGTCCCTGCGGTGAAAGTTTCTCCTGCTGTAGTGGAGCCTCCGCCTGTCACGACGAGGATGGACAAGAAGGCGGAAATTCCGGGAGCTCCTGCTCCTGCTGTGGCACCGCCGGTCCCGCCGGCCCCGCCAGTGGCGCCGGTGCATGATATTTACAAGACGCCGAAGTGGGATGTGATGGTAACGCAGCCGCCTGGTGTGATGGAGGCCCCTGTGATGCCTGTGCCTCAGGCACCGCCGCGGAGTCAGATGCAGGCGGCTCCTGGGAGAACGCAGGTGGCGGCGAAGCTGCCGGGGGTGCCGGGAGCGGTTCCGCGAGCAGCGCGGGATTCGGAGATAACGCAGGTGACGGGGAGGCGTTTGCCTGCGGTGATGCTGGGGTCGGTGACGGCACCAGTGAAGAAGAGAGGCATTCCGGCATGGGTGTGGGCGGTGGTGGGGGTA